>DATEVB010000141.1:0-23597 GCA_035282865.1 Acidimicrobiia bacterium
ACCCCGATCCGGAACCGGGTACGCGCCCCGCGGGTGGGTCGGGTCCGGTGACCGAGCGAACTCGTAGACCGGAGGGCATCGATGTCCCCGGGAGGATCGGAGGTCAGCCAGCGGTTGGGTGCGTCCGAACCCACCGGGGGCGGCGGTAGCTTGCGCTGCGCCGTGCCCGGTCCCCATCCAGCGGCTCCAGACGGTTGGCCCGGTTGAGGTTGCGGCTGGTTGGCCGGTCGGCTGGATGAATCCTCAGCCTGGGACGAGGGTACTGGAGGCTTGAGCGGGCCGGTCATGCCCTTTTCTCTTTCACGCGGTAGCTCCCAGTCGGGGTCACACTTGCGTGCCCGTCCCAGGTCCGACAGCCTCCCAGGGTTTGTTTCGGTCGGGACCGGAAGTTCCTTGAGTGCCGAATTACCTGGGGGCCGCTAGGTCTCGGTCCATGGGGCTCCGCTCAAGTATTTCCAACCGTCGTCGGGAAGTAATGCCACTGCCATTCCACCTTCCGCGGAGAGCGTTCCGAGAGCAGCGTGCAGGATCGCCCCGGAGGAAGTCCCCGCAAAGAGGCCTTCCTCCAGCATGGCGTCGGCTACGGTCGACTCGGCAACGGCCCGATGCACCTGGTGG
Source organism: Acidimicrobiia bacterium (assembly GCA_035282865.1). Lineage (GTDB taxonomy): Bacteria > Actinomycetota > Acidimicrobiia > Spongiisociales > UBA4744 > UBA4744. Next base: position 619 of record DATEVB010000141.1, read on the forward strand.
CGGTCGGTGACCAGGGAGAGATCGGCGATTGGAGGCTGGAAGGGGTCGTCCTGAGACCGCATGCCTCCGATCGGATCGTCGACGAATGGCTCGACCGAATGTACCCGCAAGTCCTTCCATCTCATCTTGAGCCCACGGCTGGTACCGGTGATGGTCCCCCCGGTCCCGTAGGCTGCCAACAGGTGGGTGGGGGGCGCCTCGAGCGGCCAGTCCCGCAGGATCTCCTGGGAGGTACCGAAGAGGTGGGCGTAGACGTTCCAGCGGTTGCCGTACTGGTAGAGCATGTGCCCTTCACCGGCCTCCACGAGGTCCCGGGCATGGGCGATGGCGTCGTTGGGGCCGCCCTCCACGACGATCAGCTCGGCCCCATAGGCGCGCAGCAGCTTCTTTCGTTCCTCGCTGGCGGTGCTCGGCAGACAGATCACCATCGGATGCCGATGGATCAGCGCCAGACGGGCCAGACCGATGCCCGTGTTGCCGGAGGTGGCTTCGATCAACGGCTGGCCGGGCTGGAGCCTTCCGTTCTCAACCGCGTTGCGGAACATGAACCAGGCCGCTCGATCCTTGATCGACCCGGTCGGGTTGAACCACTCCAGCTTGGCGAACAGTCGTGTCCCGGAGAGGGCCAGGGTGCGCAGCTCTACGAGGGGTGTGTTCCCGGGCTTCATGCCAGAACGGTAGTTGGCCGGGGGATTTGCACGGCTTCAGCAGGTAGCCTCACACCACCGACGAGGATGGGCACTGTGCCGCCAAGCGACAACGAGGAATTCGAAGAGATGGGCCGGGAGCTGCGGGAGCGGGTCGGCGGCGAGTTTCGGCTGGCGGCGGAAGAGGATGAGTACTGGGCAATGAAACAAGCCCGGCGCGCTGGAACCCTCTCCGAAATCGCCTACGACGCAATGAGTCGTGGAGACCGGGTCGAGGTATGGGCAGGCCAATCAGCGTTCCGTGGCTTCATTCAGCACACCCGCAACGACCTGCTCATGTTGCAGGCCCATGCCAACGTTGACGTCAATCTAGGTGGGCCGATGCTCCTGCGGGTGGTCGAACCGGCAGCTACGTCGGGCGGAGGAGCCACACGAAACGGGCCGGCGTCGTTCGCAGCCCGGCTGGCAGAACTCGAACAGAGTGACACCGTGTGCGAGTTCATCGTTCCTTTCTCCCGTGCGCCCGTGTTGGGACGAGTGGCGATACGAGCCAGCGACCATGTGATAGTCGAGGACCCGGACGGAAAGGAATGGGTCGTCCCGCTCAAGTGGCTGATCGCAGTAGTGAACCGCTAGCTCGGCTGAGTCTCTTGGGAACGAACGGCTGTGGCGTCGGACTGCAGCCACTCGATCAACTCGTCCCGGAGGAAGCGGTATTGGCGGCTGCCGGGCAACCGTCGGGCTGGTAAGCGTCCTTCGCGAACCATCTGCTGGATCTGTTTGATGCTGGACAGGCCGAGCATCTCAGCGACGTCGGCTGAATCCATGACGGGTGGGTAATCGTCAAATGATCTGCGGGGGCACATGTGGTCGCTCCTGATCGCCGACACGGACCAGGATACTCAACGGCGTTTCAAGGCGCGCAAGGGACGAGCAACACCCTGGAGGCTGCCAGGACTGGATCGACCGCGTTGCGTGGGCCGTATCTTGTCGCAAGGAATGCCCCTGGCGCCGACCGGTGACACCCTTTAGGATAGGAGAGGTCCACCTAGGGCTGCTCAAGGGGACAGGTGGCAATGGCTGGGATGGTTGAGTCGACCACGCAACGTAGTCTGCGGTCTGTTGACGCGCCCCCGTCGCCGCGCCGGGGCCTCATGAGCCGGCTCAGCCTCGGACACGTGATCATGATCGTGGCCGGCCTCGCTGCGTTCCTCCTCGTGTTTTCCATCCTGAGAAGTCGGGACGAGACCTTTCGGATTGCCGCCGCCGCCGTGGAACTTCGCGCCGGCACCACAGTCACGGATGGCGCCTTCACGTACGTTGAATTGGGAGCGACGGACCGCAGCGTCCTCGGGACCTTTCTGGGCCCGGAACAAGTGGCCCGGGCCGTTGACGAAGGATGGTTGGTAACCCGATCGGTTCCGGCAGGCGATCCACTCAGGATGACCGACTTCCGCACCGATGCCGATCCGTCTGAGCTCCGAGCAATGAGCATTCCCATCGATCGGGGCCATGCTGTCGCCGGTGTGCTGCAGGCGGGTGATCTGGTGGATGTCATTGTGGTCCGCAAAGGGGTAGCAGGCTACGTCGCAACCGCCGTTGAGGTCCTCGATGTTGCAGGAGGTGACATCCAATTCGGGGGCGGATTCAGCGTGACCGTTGCGGTCGATGGGCCGGCCAGCCTCCGGCTCGCATCTGCGGTACGCGAGGGAGGCATCGAGATCGTGCGAGCCACCGGAGCAGCCGAAGTCGATCCACTGGACTTCTACGATCCACTGGAGGAAGACGCCCCGGTATTGCCCGATCCGCAGGACGGCTCACTTCCCGAACCCGGTCAAGGTTGAGTAGTGCCAAATCGAGAACCGGTCGTAGTGATGGCGCATTCGCCGCGGTCGTGGGCGCGGGCGCTCAAGCAACACGTCATCGACCACGGCGGAGGGCGGATCATGGCTTCGATCATGGCCGCCGAGGACGCCTTGCTCGAGTCCTACGATGTCTTCGTTGCCGACGACACAACCTCTTTCCTCGTAGCACGATTCGTCGCGGATCTTCAGAGACGGGGCATTGCGGTTGTGGGTGTGTACGACGCCGCTGAAGCCGAAGGGAGCGGCAAGCAACTGCTCATCGATCTCCGGGTCGATGAGGTCATCGAGGCCGACGCGTCCCCGACCGAGTTTCTGCGGGTATTGGCTCGCGTTTCTTCGAATTCGGTGGCGAAGCACCAGGACGGATTCTCTGCTCTGATGGCGGATATGGCGGGTCCGGCCTTCGAGCGTGGGGACCCGTATGAAGGGCTCGCCAGGGGATCCCAACGCGGCCGGTTGGTCGTCATCGCCGGAGCTTCGGGTGGGGTCGGAGCCACCGAAGTCGCCATCGGCCTGACCGCTCGGCTGGCGGAGCGTGGCGACACAGTGGTGCTTGTTGACGCCGACGACGTCGGACCGTCTGTTACCCAGCGTCTCGGTTTGACGGTCCACCCCAATCTTCGAACCGCTATCGATGTCGTCCATAACGGCAGCGGAGATCTGGACAATGCCCTGATCGCCATGCCATCAAGGAGTTTCAAAGTGTTGGGAGGCCTGGCCAACCGAAGAGATTGGTATGAGCTACGACCGGCCGACGTCTCGGAGACGGTTCTCGAATTGGCTCGTAGGCGGGATTACGTCGTCATCAACGTCTCGTCGCGACTGGAGGATCTGCCGGCTATGGGTGGGCCGGCCCGTTACGGCGTGACGCGCTCGATGTTGGCGCTCGCCGATGTGGTGGTTCTGGTGGCCGGTCCAACGCCAATAGGAGTTGCCCGGGTGCTCGACTGGATTGCCGAAGCGAAACCGTTGATAGAAGCGACCCCTCTCTTCGTGGCGTTCAACGCCTTCAATGGAGGCGCCTTCAAGGCTGCCGAGATCGACGCTGAGCTGCGGCAGGTCTACCAACCGGGCTCGATCCTATTCATTCCTCACGACAAAGCCCTGGCCCATGCGACCTGGCAAGGAATCCTCCCGGGTCGCGGCCCATTCGTGAAGGCGCTCGAGGATTTTGCGGCGTCGGTGGCACCCCCGAGACGCATGGCTCACAAGCACCGGAACGCGCGATGACGACAACGGAACCCGTTACCAGTGCCTACGCCAGCATCCGGAATGAGGCCCTGATGGGTCTCGAGCGCGAGAAGCTGGACCCGCGGGCGGACTTTGATGCCGTGCAACGGCTGGTAGCCAGGATTGTTGACGACTACCAGTCGCAGGCACATTCGGGGAACGCTCCGGCGCTACGTGATAGGGGAGACATGGTCCGGCGGGTCGTTCGGTCGATCACCGGATTCGGCGCCCTGAGCCAGTTGTTGGAGAACCCGACCGTTGAAGAGATCTTCATCGAAGGTCCTCATGTCACCTTCATTGATGGCTCGGGTCGCCTGCAGGTCCTGACCACACCCACGACTGCCGACGAGAATCGGCAAGCCATCAACCGGCTGCTGGCGGATACGGACCGCCATATCGACACCGCCAACCCGATCGTGCAAGCGCGCGTCCTGAACGATTCAGCGCGACTCACCGCAGTCATTCCACCGATTGCCGATCACGTGTCCGCAACGATCCGCAAGTACACGATGCGCAAAGAGACGCTCGGGCATCTTGTTCAACTCGGCTCTTTATCTCCGGCGGCAGCCGGCTTTCTCTGGGCCGTTGCTCAAACCGGTGCCTCGGTCTTGGTATCAGGACAACCGGGCGCCGGGAAGACGTCGCTCCTTTCGGCGGTGATGGCTGCCGCTCCCGCCACCCATTGCGTACGTTGCATCGAAGAAGTACGCGAACTTCACGTGCCTTTGAGCCCACATAGCTCCTACTACGAAGCGAGGGCGCCCGGGCTGGACGGCAGCGGTGAAGTATCGCTTCGCACACTGGTCAGGGCCGTGCTGGCGATGCGGGCGGATCGCATTGTGGTCGGAGAAGTCCGGGGAGCAGAAGCGTTCGAGCTGACGAGGGCATCGAACGCAGGGTGCGGGTTTTCCTGCACCGTACACGCCAACTCGGCACGTGAGGCGCTCAACGCCATCGTCAATACTGCGCTGATGGCAGGCGAGAACGTGACCGAACCGGTGGTCCGCAAGGTGTTCGCCAACAGCATCGACTTCGTCATTCATCTCGATCGCGACCCGATCACGAGGGGGCGGGAAGGTATCCGGCGGCAGGTCCTCGAGATCTTGGCGGTCGCTCCCTCCCTGACCGGGGACGATTTCACAACCGATCACATCTTCAAGAGAGACGTGCTCGGTGCTCCTCTCCGGTGGACCGGGCTGGTGCCCCCGCAGCCAACCATCGACCTGATCGACCGTGCTCTGTCCGGAAGCGGACACACCCTGCATTCGATCTGTGAAGGGCAGACCACCCCGCTATGACGTTGCTGGCAGCTCTCTTGACCGCGATTTCTGTGTATCTGGCCGTCGGCTATATCACGGGCTTGGCGCCTGACCTCCGGTGGCGCATCGACAAAGAGACCTCCGGTCTCAGCGACCGGCGCGTTTGGCTGATGCAAGCCGGGGCACAAGTCTCTCCCGGCCAGTTTCTGTTTTGGTCATTAGTGCTCGGGCTCTTTGCCTTCGTGATCGGCATGGCACTGACGGGGGTTTCCTGGGTTTCCCTTCCACCGTCCCTGGCAGTTGCCGTCCTTCCTCGCTGGTACTTCGGGCGAAGACGCATCCGGAGGTTGAGCGAGGTCCACGAGGCCTGGCCGGACGGCCTGCGCCACATCGTGGCATCTCTCCGAACGGGCATGAGTTTGGCGACCGCCCTCGACGAGCTGGCCCGGACTGGGCCGGCCCCGTTGCGCCTTGCCTTCGCCCGCTTCCCGTCCATGTCGAGAACGCTCGGAGTCGATGCCGCGCTGGCGCTGATTCGCGAGGAGTTGGCCGACCCCACCTCGGACCGGGTCATTGAGATCCTCCTGGTGGCATACGAACGGGGTGGATCGATCGTTCCCGACGTGTTGGCCGATCTTTCAGCTGCCACCATCAGGGATCTCCGCACCGTCGAAGAGATCCGTACGGACGCACTGGAACAGCGCATCAACGGACGCATCGTTTTCGTGGTTCCCTGGTTGGTGCTCGTGTTGCTCACGTCGAGGCCCGGTCCATTCCGGGACTTCTACGCCTCCGCGGCGGGAGTGATAGTGATCGTCGTTGGTGCTCTGGTGAGCCTGTTTGGGGCTTGGCTGGTAGCCCGGTTGAGTAGGGACACCATCGAACCCCGAGTTCTAGGCTCCTCCGCAACCGGGACATCACCCAACGCAGGAGTGCCGTCATGAGTGAGATAGGGCTCGTGCTGCTTGCGGCAACTCTGGCGAGCATCGCCGTGTCGGCCGGTGTATATGTTGTGTTTCGTCCAACCCTTCGGTTGAGTGGCAGGCTTCGTCCGTACACGACGGTGGCTCGCAGCATGCTGGGCAGCAGCATGTCACTGTTCCAATGGGGGACGAGTGACGAAGTAATGAACGCTACGGCCCTTGGTCGACTACTTGGCCCGCCGCTGACCGCGCTCGCCCGGCGCGTCGGGTCGGTCGTTGAGGCCACCAGTGAGGAACAGCTGGCGGTGAAGATCCGCCAGGCGGGAATGTTTACCGGCACCGAAGAGTCGCAGCGGGTGCAGGAATATCGCGTGCGGCAATTGGCCACGGCCGTGGCGGGGGCCGTTGCGGCCGGCGCCATGGGTTTACTGCTCGCAAGGCCGACGTTGATGGTGTTGATCCTGGCAGCCACCGGGTTTGCCGGCGGAGCGGCCTACTGGCGAAGCAGGATCGATCGAGCTATCGAGGATCGGCGTGCCCGCATGGAGATCGAGTTGTACACCATAAACCAGCAGTTGGCCCTGCGGGTCCGTATCGGCGGTGGCGTGATCACCGCGGTTCGCCAGCTAGTGAGCCGGGGTCGTGGCGCCGTCATTGGTGAGCTCGGTGAAGCGATGCGGATGATCCAGGGTGGTATGCCCGCCTCACAGGCCTTCTGGCGCCTGGCTGAGATGACCCCCGAACCGCACGCAGCCAGGATGTACCAGCTTCTCGCTTCTTCTGAGGAGCGCGGGTCCGACCTCGCCGAGGCCCTACTGGCAATGAGCGAGGACATTCGCGAGGATCGACGGGAGGCATTGCGGAGCCTCGCCACCAGACGGAGAGCGGCCATGCTCATCCCGATTGTGGGACTGTTGGCACCCGTCATGATCCTTTTCGTTGGTGCGCCTCTTCCCTGGATCGTGTTCAGGGGACTGGGCGGTTGAAGGAAGAGGTACTGATGAGGCCGGAGATGAGAAAGGGGAAGCGATGAACGATGCAGTGAGGAACGTGGGCGTGAATCTGTACGCCGCGTTGAGGCGGGTAAGGGATGATGATGGTGGATTCCAGACAGCCGAGGCGATCGCCATTGCTGCCGTCGGGATCATTGTGCTGGCTGCCATTCTCGCCGTCCTGCAGGTTCTGGGAGTCGACGTGATCAACTGGTTGCGTAGCCAGTTCGGGATTCCGTCCAGCGGCTGAACGTCCGTGACTTTCCCGCATCACGAGGACGAGGCAGGGTTCACTTCGCTGCAGTTCGCGGTCATGGCCTTCTTCACGATGCTGATCTTTGCCGCGGCGGTGAATCTGGTCGCCATGCAGTATCAACGCGGGGCTGTGAGGGTGGCGATCGACGAAGGAGCTCGTCACGGTGCAGCAGCGGCCCATTCGGACCTCGACTGCGAGCTTCTGGCCGAGTCCATTCTGCGCGGAGAACAGTTCGGCCTCCTGCGAGGGCAACTGGGCGAGGGCATCGATATAGATTGCGAGGTCGTTGGCACAGAGATGGTGGCAACTGCAGTTGGTTCCTCGATGTGGTGGATCGGGGGTCTTCCCGACCTCGATTTCGCCCTGGAAGGGCGAGCGGTTCTGGAAACATTCACAGAGGACTCGTGAGAAGGAAGATCCTCACCCCCGAGCACGCTTTTGCCGCGGCTGAGTGGGTCGTCGCCCTCGGGCTGATCATGTTGCCCATGGTGATGATGGTCGGCTCGATAGCGCCGTGGCTCGCTCGCCAGACGATGGGACGGGAGATGAGCCAGGAAGCAGCTCGCAGCCTTGTGTTGGCGGACGATTGGCAATCGGGCCGAGTGGCTGCGCAGCAGGTGGCGGACGCCATCGTCGCCAACTACGGGTTGAGTGACGAAGACTGGGACTTCGTTGCGATTCGCACGGAGCCCGAGGGTGCAACGCTCACCCGTGGCGCGGATGTCGTGGTGGAGATACGAGTTCGCGTTCCGGCCCTGACCATTCCCGGGATCGGTTCGGTAGTCGAGGTCTGGTGGCACACCCGGCATGTTGAGCATATCGACGACTTCCGGAGCTTCCCGTGAGAGGTTGTTTGAATTTCGAACGCGACGGAGGCTTCACCAGCGTCACTTTCATGTTGATGATGTTGGTGCTGGTCGTTGCCGTCGGCGCCATCTCCGTCGATCTCTGGCATCTGGTGGCCGAGCACCGCGAGGTCGCCAGCGTGGTCGACGGTGCAGCTATCTCAGCGGCGAGCGCCGTCGATGTTGAGGCGTTGCGCCGGGTTCCGCCGATGGTGCAGCTACAGCCCGATCAGGCGGTGCAGAGAGCTTGCAGCTACCTGCAAGCCAACGGAGGCGTGGGGCAATGTCCAGGGCCCGACGCCGAGGTTTTGGTACACGTAGATTCCGTCTCCGTGACGATGCGGCGCCGGGTCGGGCTCACTCTTCTGGGAATCTTCTCGGGCTTGGACGCTGAGGCCGACACGTCGCCGATCGACGTCGTGGCAACTGCAACGGCCGCTCTCGCTTCCCGGTGAGCGGACATGTCTGGAAGCCAATCAAGATCGACCGTCCGTTTACCCTATCGACGAGGTTCAAGAGGCCGGCGCGGCCGCCCTTGCCGCTTGGGGGCGGTTGGCGGTGTCCTTGGACCTGGTCATGGTCTGGTCGGAAGTAAGTCGTTCATGGCTCGTGTGGACCTTGAAGAGGCAGGCTGCCCGGGAACCGGTATCCCCGATCTCGCCGGCGGATCTGGCGGTTCAAACCAGGGGGAATCACGCAAAGCTCCCTTCTTGGGTCTGCGTGAAATGCCGCGCCCTTGAGCATCCCGCGTCAACCATCCCAAACTCTGGTGGCGGTAGGCGCGTAGGTTGGTGATCGGAGCGTTATCCGGTCGATGAGCGCAGAAGGGAGGACCGATGACCGGTGATCACCTGGAAGCCGCCGCGGCAGCTCTGCAAGCGTTGGACTCCAAGTCGCTGGTCGGTTCGTATACCGACGGTTTCGTCTTCGAGGATGCTGCCTCCGGTGAGACGATCACCAGCAAAGAGAACCTGCACGGATACTTCGAGGCATTGTTCTCGATGCCCGATGTCAGGTTCACCGATGTCGTGCTCCGTCAGTGCGGGGACTGGGGTGTGGGGACCTGGGTGTGGTCGGGGACCGATCGGAAGGGTGACCCATTCTCGGTGAGGGGTGCCTCGATCTTCGACCTCGCCGATGGTGGGATCCGACGGGAGACCATCTTCTACGATCCCCGACCAGCCCTTGGATAGACAACCAGCCAGTCGGGTGGCAGCGACGCTCCCGTCGCAGAAATCGCCAAGGGTTTCCGGGTGAGAGGCCGACTGTCACCTCACGCCACCGCCGAAATATCCGGGTACGGTCGCCCGGTGACGTCCGGTGAGTTTTCCCTTTCCCGGAGGATGGAGCGCTGAGCTGGTAGGGGGTGCCGGAGGTGAGGGTTGCCCATACCCGGGAGACCAGCGCACCAGTGCCCCGAAGGTCGGGGGTTCAAACCCACCCTCCGCTGCGAACGGCAGTCCGCCACCAGCGAATCTTCTCGCGGCAGGTCATCCAAGATGCCGCGTCGTCGTGTAGGTTTGAGGGTGTTTCCCGTCGGGAGCACCCTGGTCGGACACCCAGAGGAGGTGACGGATGACTGATCATGAAAACACTCACGAGGTCCGCCGGCGCCGTCGCAGGGTTGACCGGCGAGTTATCAGCCCGGCGCAGATAGTTGCCGGGATCATCGGCCTGGCCCTCGTGGTCATTGGTGGTGTGGCTCTGGCCCGGGTTGGGCTCGGTTCCTTGACCGGTGACACCACGACCGTGCTCGGTATCGGCCACACCCCTCTGTTGGGTCTGATCGATGTCGTCGCCGGGTTGTTCTTCCTGGGTGCGGCCGCTTCCTCCGGTGTGCGCGGCACCTTGATCGGGCTCAGCCTGGTTGCGATTGCCTTCGGGGCAATCGTTGCCATCGAGCCAGATGCCTTCGATTCGGCTCTGGGTGGAGGTCGTGAACTAGGCCTTCTCTACCTCATCGTCGGTGTCGTGGGTCTGCTGGCGGCCTTGGCATTCCGGACCACGGTGATCGACCGGGTCGCCACCGAGGAACACGACGCCACCACCACCCAGTGACGGGCTGGTGTCCCGTGTCTTGGGTTCGTGCTGATTTCGCCCTGGGCGGGTGAAATTCTGTACAAGACTTACGTTACGGACTGTCGGCGAGGGCGGCTTCTAGCGTCCGGAGCACGGGGTCGATCGGCCTCTGGCGGGTTTCTCGTCTGAGTGCGTCGAGTCGCGGTTGGTACGGGCGGGTCTGATGAAGATGAGTTCGCCGTTGGGACTTCCCTCGATCTTCCAGCCTGCTTCATGGACGAGGCGGTGGTGGTAGCCACACAAGGTGGCGAGATTGTCGAGGTCGGTAGGACCTCCGCTGGCCCAGTGGACAAGGTGATGGGCGTGGCCCCAGCGGGTTCGTTCACAACCCGGGAACCGGCATCCCCGATCTCGCCGGCGGATCTGGCGGTTCAACCAGGGGGGAATCACGCGGCTGAGGCGACCGATCGCGACCGGGACCCCGCCCGCTCCATCCAACACGGTCTGCAGGCGGGCATCGCAAGCGAGCCGGCGAGCGGTCTGAGGGCCGATGGTGGGCCCGTGTTCGATCTCTGCGATCCCCTGGGCGTTGGTGAGGGTCTCGAGGTCGACGTGAACCACGAGGCTGGCCCGGTCCGGGTCGGGGTCGGACCCCAGGCGGGTCGAGGCGATTTCAACCAGGGCGTCGGCGAGGCGCACGTCGAGCGATTCGTAGACCTGGTTGTGGGCGCGGCGGGGTACCTGGCTTTCGGCCCGTTCGAGGGCCTTTTCGATGATGGCACCTTCGGTACCGGGGATTCTCCCGTGCAGGTGGAGCCACTGGCGATCACGGTCCCACCATTTGCGTAGCGACCGCTTGGCGTTGGCCTCTTCGGTTTCGTCGGGGACCCGGCACCGGCGGGCCAGGGTGTGAACCTCAGAAGCGGAGAGGCCCTGAGCTTCCCCGGCAAGGACCACATCGGTGGCCGGGGTGGCGATTTGGGTCAGGGAAAGAGTCTTGTCCCACGACAAACGGCCTTCGCCGAGCGCCTGCGCAACGGCAGGGAGGGCGTCGAGGGCCCGACCGACGGAAACCATCCGGGCGGCCGTCCCATGAGCGATGCCAAGCTGGGCGGCCGGCCAGGAGGTCATCGACGTCGCCCCATCCTCTTTCCACGACTCGGTGCGATCGTGAGCAGCGATCACTTCGACCAGAGCGCGGCGAATGGCACACTCGGCGGCATACAACTGCAAGATGGCGTCCGACCGCTCCCCGGCCGGTCTGCTCTCGACTGCATTGCCATCCATCACATGCCCCTGTCTCCATAAGCACCGGGGAAGTGATAGGTCAACCATACGACTCGGGTACGACACAAAACCGGGGGAGCGCCGCCAGCCGGCCTGCCACTCCCGCCTTCCGGTAGGTCACCTGCCGAAGCAACGTGGGGTCAAGGATCAAGGGGACCATAAGCTCACGGTTTCGCCCGCAACCCGATGGGCATCTACCGTGAGGTCGTGTTGAGAGTGCTCTATGTGACCAAGCTGCTGCTGGCGGTGCTGGGAGCCGTGGTGCGCCAGGTCTTCCACCGGCTGTTGCGCGGTCCGCTGGTGACGTCGTGGCCCTGGTATGTCGAGCTGCGGATGGTGGCGATACGTGCCTTTCTCGTGGCCTCGGCCACCGGCGGCGACCGGTCGGGCAGGCGTGCCCTGGAAGCCGACCTTGATCCGCGCCTACCGAGGTCGCTGCGTCAGATCATGAGGACCGAGCGAGCCACCGTTGGTGGCATACCGGGGGAGTGGGTCACCCGCCACCATACCCGGGAGAACGATCCGACGATCCTCTACCTGCACGGGGGGGCATACCTGGCCGGCAGTCCGGCCACCCACCGGCGGTTCATCTCCCGCCTCACCTGGATGACCAGGGCCACCACCTTCGCCGCCGACTATCGCCTGGCCCCTCGGCACAGATTCCCGGCGGCCGTCGATGACGCCGAAGCCGCTTACCTCGGTCTACTCGAGATGGGCGTCGAGCCGGGCCGGTTGATCGTCGCCGGAGACTCGGCGGGAGGAGGGCTCACCTGCGCTTTGCTGCAGCGGCTTCGCCAACACGACCATCCGCAGCCTGCCGGAGCGGTCCTCTTCTCTCCATACACCGATCTCGAGCACACCGCTCCATCCATCCAGGCCAACGCCGCGACGGATTATCTCCCGATGGGGTCGACCATGGCGAACACGTTCTACGTGGGAGATGCCGATCCGAAGCATCCTGAGGCATCGCCCATGTACGGGGATTACACCGGTGTCGCCCCGCTGCTGGTCTTGGCCGGGGGGAGGGAGATGATCCTCGACGATTCGGTCAGGCTAGTCGAGAAGGCCAGGACCGATGGGGCGGATGTGACCCTCCACATCGAGGACGACATGTTCCATGTCTGGCCGGCGCTGCTCCCAAAACACGAAGCAACCCGTCGCACACTGGCTAAGGTCGCCGAATTCGTGCTGGAGAAGACCAAAGCCTGAGAGCACGAGAAACGGATCAGTTGGTTGCGCACTGCTGTGAGGTGGATACCCGCGAGTCTCTCATATGATCTCTACTCGCAGCACCAGGATGTCTGAACGCATCAGAGGGAGATGGCCATGAACGGACCAACATCGGCTGAGGGCGGCGCCATCAGCGGCGCATCGGTGAACGTGCTGCCGGTGGAGGACCACGGGCAGATCGAACTGCAGCTGTTCTTCGCCCACTGACCAACGTCTGTTTGAATTCCCCGATGCGAGATTGGTCGTCCATGCCGAAAGTGGAGCTGCACCTGCACCTGGAAGGCGCTATCCCGCTTCCGACCCTGTGGGAGCTGATCGAGCGGCACGGGGGCGACGGAACCATCCGCACACCGGATCAGCTGGTGGACTGGTTCACCTACCGGGACTTCGCCCATTTCATGGAGACCTGGGTGTGGATGAACGGCTTCCTCCGCGATTATGAAGACTTCACTTATGCCGCCGAGGCCGTCGCCAGGCACCTCGCCTCCCAGAACATCGTGTATGCAGAGTCGTTCTTCTCGCCGAGCGACTTCCGGCGCCAGGGGTTGAGGCCGCAAGAGCTAGCGCTCGCCATCCGGGCCGGACTCGACCGGGTTCCGGAGATCGAGGTGCCGTTGATCGTCGACCTCGTGCGCGACCGGGGATCCGACGGTACTGCTCGGACCCTGGCTGCCATCACCGAAGTGGCGGGCGAGGCACACGTGATCGGCATCGGAATCGGCGGTTACGAAGCCGAACACCCACCGGAACTCTTCGCCGACGTGTACCGGACCGCCCGTGACTCGGGTTTCCACGTGACGGCTCACGCCGGGGAGGCGGCAGGTCCGGAGAGTGTGTGGGGGGCGATCAGAGTCTTGGAGGTCGAGCGGATCGGGCACGGGATCCGGTCTGCCGAGGACCCGGCCCTGGTCGACTACCTGATCGAACATCGAATCCCCCTAGAAGTGTGCCCGACCTCCAACATCCGGACCGCAGTGGTGCGCGAGTGGGAAAGCCATCCGGCCCGCCATTTGATCGAAGCGGGGGTGGTGTTCACGGTCAACACAGACGACCCGGCGCTGTTCCACTCCTCACTGGCGGGCGAATATCAGGTGCTCGAAGAGCGGTTTGGGCTGGGGGAGGAAGCGATCCGTCGCATCTCGCTGGCGGCGGTGGAAGCCTCCTGGGCGCCTGCGGAAACAAAGCTTCACCTGGAAACGCTCCTCAACTCCTGGTGGGACGCTGCGGAGTGACCCGGCGTACAATCTCGCCATGTCGTTCATCACCCTCTCGACGGACTTTGGCAGCCGGCAGGGAAGCCAAGCAGTCCTCCACGGTGTTATTTACCGCATAGCACCCCAAGCGGTGGTGACGGATCTAACCCACGAGATCACACCGCAGGACATCCTCGAAACGAATTTCGTCGTTGACAGCAACGTCTTCTTCTTCCCGCCCGGGTCGATCCACGTGATCGTTGTTGACCCGGGGGTCGGCACGGATCGGAGGGCGATGGCGGCCCGTATCGGGGAGCACTATTTCGTAGCGCCCGACAACGGGGTGCTGAGCGCTTGCCTGGCCCGGGCGGCTCGTGAAGGCTGGCCGACCGAGTTCGTCAACCTCGACAGACCCGAATACTGGCTTCCCGATCCGACCAGCACCTTCCACGGGAGAGATATCTTCTCGCCGGTCGGCGCGCATCTGGCGGCCGGAGTACCGCTGGCGGCGTTGGGGACACCGTTCGACGATCCGGTCACCATCCCACTTTGGGGAGCCGTACGCCACGAAGACGGCAGCGTCGAAGGTGAGGTGATCTACATCGATGACTTCGGCAACGCGATCTGTTCGATACGATCCGAGGAGATCGACCACTTGCCGGTCCCGGATGGGGTGGAAGTAGAGGTGTGCGGTGCCGCCATCGAAGGCATGGTCACGACCTTCGACGACTCCCCATACGGCACCGATACATTGATCGCCCTGTGGGACTCGAGCGGCTACCTGCTCGTTTCCGAGAACAACGGCACCGGCGGAAAAGTGATCCGGCCCCGGCCGGGTGATCCGGTGGTCGTGCGGGCGCGGGGTTAGGACAAGCGCCCGGCTTCGATGATCCGCTGCAGGAACTGTTGGGTGCGGGCCTCACCCGGCTTCCGGAAGATCTGGTCGGGTGGGCCGTGCTCGAGGATGACGCCGTTGTCCAGGAAACATACCTGGTCGGCCACGTCGCGGGCGAAGCCCATCTCGTGGGTGGCGATGACCATCGTCATACCGATCTCTTTGAGGTCCCGGATGATGTTGAGGACCTCGGCGATCAACTCGGGATCCAAGGCAGAGGTCACCTCGTCCAGCAGGATCAGCTCGGGGTCGATGGCCAGGGAGCGGATGATTGCCACCCGCTGTTGTTGGCCGCCGGAGAGCCGGTCGGGATACTCGTTGATCTTGTCACCCAGCCCGAACCGGTCGAGCAACTCCCGGGCCCGTTCCTCGGCGGCGGACCGGTCCAAGCCATGCACTTTGCGAGGGCTCAGCGTGATGTTGTCCAAGACACTCATGTGCGGGAACAGGTTGAACGACTGGAACACGATTCCCATGCGCTGACGGACCAGATTCGGGTTCACCCCGGGAGCCGTGATGTTCTCCCCTTCGAGGAAGATCTCTCCGCCGTCGATCGGGACCAGCAGGTTGACGCACTTGAGTAGGGTCGACTTGCCAGATCCGGAGGCACCGATCAGGCAAACGACCTCGTGGTGCTGGACCGCCAGGTCGACATCGTGGAGCACGACCTTGCTATCAAACGCCTTGTGCACATTGCACAGTTCGAGTTTGGGGTGGTTCATCCGCCCACTACCTGTTTGCGGCGGCGATCCCGATCGGTGTACCAGTCGGTGAACCGAGCCAACGGAACACTGACCAGGAGGAAAAGGATGGTTGCGGCGATGTAGCCGGTGTAGTTGAAGGTGTGGGCGTTGTAGATCTGGGCTTCGCGTACCCCTTCGCGCACCCCAAGCACAAAGACCAGAGCTACGTCCTTTTGCAGGCTGACGAAGCCGTTGAGCAGTGCCGGGATCACGTTACGGATCGCCTGTGGAACTAGCACGTAGCGGAGGGTCTGCACCTGCGTCAATCCGAGGGAACGGGCCGACATGCGCTGACTCTCGCGGACCGACTCGATCCCGGCTCGGTATACCTCGGCGGTGTAGGCGCTATAGCTGATTACCAGGGCGGTCAAACCCCACAACAGCTCGCTACGAGGAACCCCGGGCAACTGCAAGGCCGGCACTCCGAAACCCAACAGGAGGATCAGCAGGATGATCGGCACACCGCGGATCAGATCGATGAACGTGACCGCCAGCAGTCGGAGCGGGAAAAAGGCGGGACCGCGCAGAGCGCGAATCATGGCCACGATCAAGGCTATGGCCAGGATGAGGACCTCGGCCAGCATGAACATACGGATGTCGAGCCAGAATCCCGACAACACCGACGGCCAGGCCGCCTGAAAATGCGTCCAGTTGAAGAATTGCCTTTGGACCGCCGGCCAGGCATCAGAGGTGAGGATCACCCAGAGAACGAATCCGAGGAAGATGACCGTCGATACGAAGGCGATCAGTGCACCGCGGGCGCCTTCTTCGCGGACGACGGAACGGCGCCGGGGCCCGAAGAGACCTGGACCCCGGCCCAATCGATCGACGGAAGAACGTTCCGTCACACCGAAGCCTTCCCGTCTTCGCTAGCCGGTGATGGTGGTGAGCTCGCCACCTTGCTCGAGCCATTCGGCGATCAAGTCGTCGATGGTTCCGTCCGCCGTGAGGGCGTTGATAGCCTCGTTCACACAATCAACCAGAGGGTTGCCTTCCGCGAACAACAGTCCGTACTCGTCGGGTTCCGCGGCAGCTGCTTCAAACCTGCCGGCGATCACCGCCCCTTCCAACTGAACTGCCGTCATGAAGTAGGCGGTAGGAAGGTCGACCACCAGTCCGTCAATCTGCCCGGCGTTCATGGCTGAGACGACATCGAAGTTCTCGTCGTAGACGTTGGGCGCCGATTCAGGCTGGATGATGTTTTCGATGAAGTCGACACTGGTGGTGCCGATGGCGGCGCCCAGCTTGGCACCTTTGAGATCTTCGACCGTCGATGCTTCAGCGTATGGAGAACCCTCCAGCACGATGAGCGACTGGGTGGTTACGTAGTACGGGACGCTGAAATCCACGACTTGGTCGCGGACTTCGGTAATCGAGTACTGCTGCATGTTGAAATCCCAGTCCTTTGGACCGGCGATGATGGCCTCGTCGAACCCGGTCCGCTCCCACACCACTTGGTCGTCGGAGAAGCCCAAATAGGCGGCGATCTCATAGGCGAGGGCAGCCTCGAACCCGGTTTTGGACTCTGGTTCGTCGAAGAACTCGTCGGGTGTCCCGACCCAGGGCGGGAAGGCCGTCTCACCGGTGGCGATGGTGAGCGTCCCCGGTGTCACCAGGTTGAGGTTTTCCGCCGTGCAGGCGGCCAGCCCGGTGGTCGAGGTTGTTGCTTCGGTGGTGGTCGTTTCTCCTGCCGTCGTAGTGGTCTCCGCCCCGTCGGCGCAGGCCGCAACCAGTATCATCAAGACGGTCACGATCACGACATACTTGCCCAATCGGTTGGGGCGTGTGCGCATATGCTCTCCCTATTTGCTCAACCGACGCGAGCTTAGCTCGGCACGGGAACGACCATTCGACTGTCTGGTGACCGGGTGGGACCGACCGGCGCTTCGTGAAGCGCTAGGAGTTCTCCGACACGTCGTCGGCGCTGGTCCGGTGCGGTACCCGCCCGGCCGGGATGATTCCCATCCGGCCGGCTTGATAATCCTCCATGGCTTGAATGATCTCGGCCCGGATGTTCATCACGAAAGGCCCATACCGGGCGATCGGCTCGTTGATCGGCAGTCCACCGAGCACCAGAATCTCCCACCCGCCGGCGGCGGCAAGTGGCTGACCGGCTGCGGCGCGAAGGTCGAGTGCATCGCCCGGTCCGAAAACCGCCAGCTGTCCTTCCTGCAATGGCCTTTGCTCGGATCCGACCACGCCCCGTCCGGCCAGGACATACACGAGAGCGTTGAAATCGCCGGGCCAGGGAATCGACAATCGGGCGCCGGGGCTGACGGTGGCATGCAGGTACGTGATCGGTGTCCAGGTGACGCCCGGTCCGGGATGGCCGGCCAACTCGCCGGCGATCACTCTCACCAGGGCACCCCCGTCGGTGCTGGACAAGAGAGACACGTCCCTGGCTTCGATATCTTGGTAGCGTGGCTCGGTGAACTTGCGGGTCTTGGGGAGGTTGACCCACAGTTGGACACCGTGGAACAACCCCCCGGTGGCAAGCAACCGTTCCGGGGGCCGCTCGATGTGAAGAATCCCGGCGCCGGCGGTCATCCACTGCGTGGCGCCGTCGGTTATCAGTCCTCCGCCCCCTATTGAGTCCTGGTGTTCGAAGGCGCCGTCCATGATGTAGGTGACGGTCTCGAAGCCGCGATGCGGATGCCACGGAGTGCCTTTGGCCTCGCCGGGTGCGTATTCGACCGCTCCCATGTGGTCGAGAAGGAGGAAGGGATCGGCGAGCGCAAGATGCTGATTGGGGAAAGGCCGCCGCACCTCGAATCCCTCACCTTCCAAAAAGCGCGGAGCGGTGATCACGTCGGTTACCGGTCGCCACCGCGTGTCATCTTCCGGGAGACGAGGGAGCCGGGGAAGCGTCAGAGTATCGGCGGTGACGGCTGGCATGTGTATCTCCTCAAGGGCGTCCGGACAAATGATAGTTGCAGACTGCAATTAAGCAATGAGGGCCGGAGGAGAACCGCCGGCTCGCTACTGTCAGGGAAGCGGGAGAAGGGGAGACGTGGGAGCCGAGCCTCTGTACGCAGCTGTAGAAGCCGGAGGTACAAAGTGGCGCGTTGCCCTCGGCAGGTCGCCGGAGCTGGTGGCCGACGCCACGATCCCGACCACCGACCCGGAAGCAACCATCTCGGCTTGTGTTGAGTTCATACGCCGGTCAGGCGTTGCGATCGCCGGCGTGGGGATCGCGTCTTTCGGGCCGCTCGACCTCGATCCCGGTTCGCCGACCTACGGGTACATCACGGCCACCCCTAAGGCGGGTTGGAGCAACACCGATCTCAAGTCCCGGATCGAAGAAACCGTGGGTGTCCCGGCGGTCATCGAGATCGACGTTGGTGGGGCGGCCCTGGGTGAGTGGCGGTGGGGGGCGGGTCGGGAGCTCGAGTCGCTGGTCTACGTCACGATCGGAACTGGCATCGGCGGCGCCGCGTTGCAGGGAGGTCGGACGTTCCACCATCACGGACATCCCGAGATGGGACACATCACCGTCGAGCCGGAGGCCGAAGACACTTTCGAAGGAATCTGCCCGTTCCACGGAAACTGTCTGGAGGGCATGGCAGCCGGCCCGGCCATCCACACACGGTGGGGCCGTCCCGCTGGTGAGCTGACCGATCGGCCGGAGGTATGGGATCTCGAGGCACGTTACCTGGCTCAGGCGCTGCAGACGTATGCCTACGTTCTCGCCCCGCAGCGCATCATCCTGGGCGGGGGTGTCATGCGGCGCACCGGATTGCTCGAGATGGTGCGCGACCGACTCGACGAGCGGCTGGCCGGTTACGGAACGTCACCCGCCCATCCAGAGCAATTTGTCGTCGCACCGGAACTCGGCCAGGACGCCGGGGTGATCGGCGCCATCGCCCTGGCCCGACATCATTTTGAAGGGACGTGATGGATCGTGAACCGGGAGACGGGTTGGCCATGAGCGACGAAGGTTGGACCGCGGCCGACGTAGCGGGCTGAGGGTCGACCGACCTTCTACGCTTCAGGCCATGCCCTCCGGAGATTGCGAACGCCTGGTCGACGGGTTCCTGGCGCAGCCGGTCAATGCGGTGAGCAGCCTGGCGTTCGTCCTGGTGGGCACGGCGGTGATGGTGTGGCGTCGCGGCGGGCGGCAGGCGGTTCTCGGATGGATCTTCGGTCTGGTCCTCGTCCTGGTGGGCCTGGGGAGCCTGGCGTTGCACGGTCCCGGCGGCACTATCGCCGGCTGGGCCCACGACGCGTCGATCACCGCGCTCCTCATCTTGATCGTGGCCGTTGAAATCGGCCACCGGGCAGGATGGAGTACCCGGCAGATTGAGACCGCCTGGGCGGTGGCGGCAGCCGGTCTGGCGCTGGTCGAAGGAGCGTGGTCGATGGTGGCGGATCCATTGAACGCGCCCTTGGCGTTTGTGGCGGTGCCGGGTGTCGTCGGACCTCGGGTTGCGCCTCGCCGCTCCCGGCCCTACCGGTTGCGTGAAGGACGGAGAAGAGCGGTGCCGGTCGGGGTCGTCATTCTCGGGACGGGCGCGCTCATCATGCTGCTGAGCCGGACCGGCGGGCCATTCTGTGCACCCGACGCCCTGGTGCAGGGCCATGCCATCTGGCATGTGCTGGCTGCGACGGGAACCGGCATCTACGCGGTCTCCGTTAGCATCGGCGTATGAAGTACCCAGCCCGTTTGCTCAGCACTGAAGAGGAGACCGCCGCAGCCTTTCGCCCCCATTGGATGGCGATCGTCCTGCCCGCTCTCATCACCGCCCTCTGTGTGGCTGCCATCATTGTGGTCGCCATCCAGGTCGAGGCTCCGGAGGTCTGGTTTGCGGTGGGTGGCATCGTCCTCCTTTGGTTGATCGCTGCCCTGCCGCGGTGGATCAAGTGGTGGTTCACCCACTATGTCGTCACCAACGAAAGGCTCATCGTCCGGCGCGGGTTCATTGCCCGACAGGGCAAAGAGATACCTCTCGAGGTGATCAACGACGTCGCCTTTTCCCAGAACGTGATCGAGCGCATCCTCCATTCCGGCGACCTGCTGATCGAATCCGCCGGTGAACAGGGTCAGAGCCGGTACAGCGACATACCCGATCCCGAGGGCGTGCAGTCCCTGATCTACCGGTTGCGTGAGGCGAGGACGTTGAAGCTGCAGAATAAGGCCAGCCCAGCTGAACAACTCGACCTGCTCGCCAAGCTCCACCGGGAGGGCGTCCTCACCGACGAAGAAATGGCCGAGAAGAAACGAAAGCTCCTCGACGACATTTGAGCCATAATCGCTTGACTCCCACGTAACGTGAGGGTTTATCGTGTTGCGCATGAGCTACACGGTCAGTGAGGTTTCCCAGGCTGCCGGCGTGACGGTGCGCACCCTGCACCATTACGACGAGATCGGATCGCTCAGGCCGTCGGCAAGGAGTAAGGCCGGATACCGGCAGTACGACGAACTGGATCTAGAGCGGTTGCAGGAAGTGTTGTTCTATCGGGAACTCGGCTTCGGACTGAAGGAGATCACCCGTTTGGTTGATGCTCCGGCCCGCAACCGCTCCCGCATCCTGAAACAGCAACGAAAACTGATCGAGCAACAAATCAAGCGGCTACAAGCGATGGTGGAATCCGTCGACGAAGCCTTGCAGGCACACGAGGACGGACGCACCATGAACAAGGACGAGATGTTTGATGTCTTCGGCGATTTCGATCCCGCCGAATACGAGGATGAAGTGCGCGACCGGTGGGGCGAGACCGAAGCGTACGCCGAGTCGAGCAAGCGAACCGCTCGCTACACCAAGGAAGATTGGAAGCGCATGGGAGAGGAGTCGGGAGCTATCAACCGGCATCTCGCCGAGTTGTTTGCGGCCGGGACGGCTCCCGAGACGCCGGAGGCACTGCGGGCAGCCGAACGTCATCGGTTGCACATCGACCGTTGGTTCTATCCGTGCTCCTATGAGATCCACACAGGGTTGGGTGAGATGTACGTGGTCGACCCCCGGTTCACCAAGTTCTGGGACGACTTCCAGCCGGGTCTGGCGGTCTTCGTCAGGGACGCGTTTCGGGCCAACGCCGACCGGGCCTCAGGCTAGGGATTCTCACTCGAAACCGGCCATGAGGTCGCGAAACGCGGCCCAACCCCCGGCGAGCCCCTCGGCCAGCGAAACAAGCTCGGTTCCGGCCACGTCAACGGCAATCGGGAAGTCTGCGTATCGAACGGCCCATCGATGGTGATCGTGGTCTCGACGACCCCATCGATGGGAAACATGGTCCGGATCGGAACCGTCAACGTACGGTCGAGAGCTATCTCGGCATCGA
Organism: Acidimicrobiia bacterium; assembly: GCA_035282865.1. Classification (GTDB taxonomy): domain Bacteria; phylum Actinomycetota; class Acidimicrobiia; order Spongiisociales; family UBA4744; genus UBA4744. The sequence goes on from DATEVB010000141.1 coordinate 22,282, forward strand.
TGAAGATATCCTCATCGATCGGAACTCCGAACTCGATGGGGGAGGAACGGAAGCTGTCGAGACGCGCCACCGCCTCGTCCATGCCGCGTCCGACTTGGGTCAACGCTCGCCTCGATAGCGCCCTACGTCGGCGGGACCTCGATCGGATCGGACACCGCTTTTTCCCGGCGCGCCAGGACCAAGAACGGCAAGGCCAGCACCTGAATGGCGGCCGCCACCACATACGAAGCGGAGTACCCGCCGACATCGGCGACCCGGCCTAATGCCGGCTGCGCCACCACCCCGCCTGCCGAGCCCATGAGAGCGTCAAACGAGAGCACGGTGGCGCGCTGCTCCGAAGGGATCAAACCGTTCAGATATGCCTGCCGGATGGGGGTGGCTGCAGCAGAGGCCAGGGCCCACACCGCCAGGAAGACGATGGCCATCCAGAAGATCGAAGTCCAACCGATCAGGCCGAGCATCGCCACGCTGAGGGCGCCGGTGAGGATCAGCGCGTGGGTACGTCGGGAAAAGAGCTTCCTGACAAACGGGACGACCAAACCCCCGACGATTTGCGCACCGGCCACGATAGCGGCGGCAAGTCCGGCGATGCCATAGGCATTCGGGTCGCCGTACAGCTCGAGCAAGTAAGGCTGCAGGGCATAGAAGGCGTAAACGCCTACCCCCATCGAGAATGGGGCAGCCAGCATCACCCACCGGATCGGTGGCTTGCGCCACCCGGCATCGATCGACGCCTTCAGGACGGTCGTGACCTCGTCGATAGGACCTTTGCCCTTGGTCGGGGTGAAGCCAACGTCACGCATCAGCAGGAAGGCGGCCAGCATGGTCAACCCCAGCATGACCGCCCGCAGGATGTAGGGAACGCCCAGGTTGGTGGCCTGGGCGATGAAGCCCCCGGCCACCGATCCGGCCAGCATCGCGGCGCCTGCCACCGATTGGCCCTTGGCGAACACCGATTCGAGATGGCCGTCGAACTTGGTGAAGGTGAGGGCATCGACCAGCCAGGCTTCGACCGCGCCCGAGAAGAAGGTGAAGCCCAGTCCGATGAGGGCAGAAGCCACGGCCCATCCCCAGAACGGTGCCATGGTCCGCCACATGAACAGATACAGGAGCGTGGATGCCAATAGCGTTACCGCGCCGAGGAGGTAGGAAACTCGCCGCCCCCGTACGTCGGCAACGACGCCGGTGGGAACCTCGAAGATCACCTGCCCGGCCGTGAAGAAGGCATTGGCGGCAAACGCCTGCGTGTTCGTCAAACCAGCGTCGAGCAAGAAGAGGGTGTTGATGCCCCAAATTAAGGAAGTGGCGAGGGTCGA
>DATEVB010000142.1:0-10695 GCA_035282865.1 Acidimicrobiia bacterium
GACGCTGGTCATGGCTTTCTTGATGACCGAGGAGCAGTTCCGGCTGTCGACCACCGGGGGGCAGGTAGGGAAAGCCGTCGCTGATGACCCGGGACAGGTAGCCGCGCCTGTCGCAGTCAACTTCTGTCCGTACTGTGGTTCACGGATGGGGGAGGGATTCCGGTTCTGCCCGACCTGCGGCAAGGAACTCCCGGCCGACCGACCGCTTCTTCCTTAGGAAGCTCCGAAATGGGGGGACGCAGAGCCGTTTTGCCTGGCACCGGTAAACCCTATCGGGCACCATCAGCGCAGATCCGTCCCGGGGAGGAAAGTTGTCGGTGGCGCCCCACGCTGGTTTCTACTTCTCGATGGGCGCTCCCACCAGGTTGCCCCATTCGGTCCAGGACCCGTCGTAGTTGCGGACGTTCTGGTGCCCTAAGAGGTGGGCGAGCACGAACCAGGTGTGGCTGGAGCGTTCCCCGATGCGGCAGTAGGCGACGATGTCGTCATTGCCCCCGAGCCCTATCTCGTCGTGGTAGATCGCCCGCAGCTCGTCGGCGCTCTTGAAGCTGCCGTCTTCGTTGGCGGCCCGCTTCCAGGGCACGTTGCGGGCACCGGGGATGTGCCCGCCCCGCAGGGCGCCCTCCTGGGGGTAGTTGGCCATATGAAGCAACTCGCCGGAGAACTCCTCCGGGGAGCGCACATCGACCAGGGGAAGTCCGGCGGCCAGATGAGCATCCACGTCGGTGCGGAAGGCGCGGATCGGGGCGTCGCGGCGCTCCACCACCGGGTAGTCGGTGCCGGGACGCTCGGGGACGTCGGTCGTGAGCGGCCGGCTCTCGGCGATCCACTTCTGTCTTCCTCCATCCAGCAACCGGGTGTCCTCATGGCCGAACAGGGTGAACACCCACAGGGCGTAGGCGGCCCACCAGTTGAAGTTGTCGCCGTAGAAGATGATCGTGTGGTCGCGGCGGATGCCCTTGGCGGACAGCAATCTGGCGAATCCTTCCGGGTCCCGGTAGTCGCGGATCAACTGGTCGTTGAGTTCGGTATGCCAGTCGACTTTGACGGCTCCGGGGATGTGTCCGGTGTAGTAGATCAAGACGTCCTCGTCGGATTCGACGACGACCACATCGGGGTCGTCGAGGTGGTCGGCCAGCCACTCGGTTGACACCAGCTTGTCGGGGTTGGCGTAGGCTGCGAATTTGTCGGTCGACACGGGGGTCCTCCCTCTGGTTTGCACCGCAGAGTATTTACACTATCAAGATAGTGTTTATTTAGGGAGCCGGAAAGAAATGGGTGGGCCGGAGCGGCTGGAGACTATCGTGCGGCTGTTCGCCGAAGCGCCGCGTGACGTGAAGCTGCAGGCGTTGCTGGATTACTCGCAACGGCTGCCTGATCTACCCGACCGGTTTGCCGATCATCCGGAGCGGCTGGAGAAGGTGCGGGAGTGCCAGACCCCCTTCTTCCTGGCGATCGAAATGGACCATTCCGATCGGGTCGATCTGTTCTTCGACGTGCCCGCCGAGTCGCCGACCGTGCGGGGGTACGCCGGGATCCTTCACGCCGGGCTCAACGGGGCGACCGCCGGGGAGATCCTGCAGGTTCCGCCCGACTTCTTCCTGAAGATGGGGTTGGCCGAAGCCGTATCGGCCATGCGGCTCAACGGGATGGGCGCCATCCTGGCGGCCATCCAACGCCGGGTGGCCGCACAGGTCGCCTGACCTCCCGGGTACTTGATCCCGACAGGTTCGAATCACCCGCCGCCCGTCACTTAGCAGCGCGCCGGGGTAAGTTGGGGGGACCGCGCGGTTCCGCGACCAACGAGGCGCCGATTGCCCCGGGTTCCCGGAACCCTCGACAGGGAGGCCCCGCATGGCGAATGTGGTGCGAGCAGCCATCGTCCAGACCGAGTGGACCGGCGACAAGAGCTCGATGATCGACAAGAACGTGGAGTACGCCCGCCGGGCCGCCGGGCAAGGGGCCCGGGTGATGTGCTTCCAGGAGTTGTTCTACGGCCCCTACTTCTGCCAGGTGCAGGACAACGAGCACTTCGAGTACGCCGAGCCGATACCGGACGGCCCGACCACCCGGCTCATGCAGGACGTCGCCAAGGAGACCGGGATGGTGCTGATCGTCCCGATCTTCGAGAAGGAGGACGACGGTTTCTACTACAACACCGCGGCAGTCATTGACGCCGACGGCTCGTATCTGGGCAAGTACCGCAAGACGCACATCCCCCACGTCACCGGGTTCTGGGAGAAGTTTTACTTCCGGCCCGGCAATGTCGGCTACCCCATCTTCGACACCGCCGTGGGTCGGATCGGCGTGTACATCTGCTACGACCGGCACTTCCCGGAGGGATGGCGGGCCCTCGGCCTCAACGGCGCCAAGATCGTCTTCAATCCTTCGGCCACCAGCCGGGGGCTGTCCATGTACCTCTGGAACCTGGAACAGCCGGCCGCCGCCGTGGCCAATGAGTACTTCATCGCGGCCATCAACCGGGTCGGCAAGGAGCCCCTCGGCGACAACGACTTCTACGGGTCCTCGTACTTCGTGAACCCGCGCGGTCAGATCGTGGAGGGCGCCGCGTCCGACACCGAAGAGGAGCTGGTCGTGCGGGACCTCGACCTCGACATGATCGAAGAAGTTCGCAAACAATGGGCGTTCTATCGTGACCGACGACCCGACGCCTACGGTGACCTGGTCGCTCCCTAGAGAATTGAGAGGACTCATGGGCGTTCATCAAGACCTGCACACCCGACACAACCGGGTGCTCCCTTCCTGGCTGGCTCTGTACTACCAGCAGCCCATCGCCCTGGTGGAAGGCAACGGCCGGCGAGTGAGGGACGCCGAGGGGACCGAATACCTCGACTTCTTCGGCGGCATCCTCACCACCATGACCGGCTACAACGTTCCCGAGGTGGTCGAGGCGATCCAACGGCAGGCCGAACGCGTCTTGCACACGTCGACCCTGTACCTCATCGTGCAACAGATCGAGCTGGCCGAGAAGCTGGCCGAACTGTCGGGGATCCCCGACGCAAAGGTGTTCTTCACCAACTCGGGGACCGAGGCCAACGACGCCGCCATGCTGCTGGCCACCACCTACCGGCGGTCCAACGAGGTGCTGGCGATCCGCAACAGCTACCACGGACGCTCGTTCGCGGCCGTTTCGCTGACCGGCAACCGGTCCTGGTCGCCCAGCAGCTTCGGACCTCTGAACGTGACCTACGTGCACGGCGGCTATCGCTATCGGAGCCCATTTGGTCACCTCCTCGACGAGGACTTCACCGCCGCCTGCGTCGACGATCTGCGCGACATGCTGAACGTGGCCACCTCCGGAGACGTGGCCTGCATGATCGCCGAGCCGATCCAGGGGGTGGGCGGTTTCGCGACCCCGCCGGACGGGTTCTTCGGGGCCATGAAACGTGTGCTCGACGAACACGGGATTCTGTTCGTCTCTGACGAGGTGCAAACCGGGTGGGGCCGCACCGGTGAGAACTTCTGGGGTTACCAGGCCCACGGGATCGTGCCCGACCTGATCACCTTCGCCAAGGGCCTGGGAAACGGGTTGGCGATCGGAGGGGTGATCGGACGGGCCCCGATCATGGACTGTCTGACGGCCAATTCGATCTCAACGTTCGGAGGCAACCCGCTCGCCACGGCCGGGGCGCTTGCCAACCTCGACTATCTCCTCGAGCACGACCTGCAAACCAACAGCCTCAAGGTCGGTCAGCATCTCCGCTCCCGGATCGATCATCTAGCAGACGAGCACCAGATCGTCGGAGATGTGCGGGGGAAGGGCCTGATGATCGGGGTCGAACTCGTGCACCCCGGCGGCAAGGACCCGTACCCGGAGGCGGCCGCCCGGATCATGGAGGAAACGCGCGCCGGTGGGCTGCTGATCGGCAAAGGCGGCATGTTCGGCAACGTGCTCCGTATCGCCCCTCCGCTGTCCCTGACGGAGGAGGAAGCCGATGAAGGATTCGAAATATTGAGTGAAGCCGTCGCCGTGACCGCAGCCGGGGGAGAGGGAGGAGATCGCCGATGAGAACCGTCATCATCAACGGCACCGTCGTTACCGCCGACCAGACCGTCGAGGCGGACCTCCTCATCGAGGACGAGAAGGTCGTGGCGATCGCCGCGCCCGGTTCACACACCTGGCTCGAGGGCGCAACGACGGTCATTGACGCCCGCCACAAATACGTTGTGCCGGGTGGCGTCGACGTGCACACCCACTTCGAGCTCCCGTTCGGGGGGACGTTCGTCTCCGACAGCTTCGAGACCGGCACCCGGGCGGCGGCCTTCGGGGGAACCACGACCGTTGTTGACTTCGCCGTTCAGGTCAAGGGTGAAGCGGTCCGGGCCGGTTTTGAGACCTGGATGGAAAAAGCGGACGGGAACTGCGCCATCGATTACGGCTTCCACATGATCGTCGGCGACATCAACGACTCGTCGCTGGAGGAGATGGCCGCCATCGTCGACGAAGGGGTCACCAGCTTCAAGCTGTTCATGGCCTACCCGGGCGTGCTCTACTCCGACGACGGCGAGATCTTCCGGGCGATGCAACAAGCCGCCCGGGACGGCACGACGATCATGATGCATGCCGAGAACGGGATTGCCATAGACGTGCTCCGTGAGCAGGCGGTGCAACGAGGCGAAACGGACCCCAAGTACCACTCGATCACCCGACCACCCTCCACCGAATCGGAGGCGGTCCATAGGGCGATCGCTCTTGCCGAGCTGGCCGGGGCGCCGCTCTACATCGTCCACATGTCGGCGAAAGAAGCGGTCGCCGAGCTCACCCAGGCTCGCGACCGCGGGCTGAACGTCTTCGGAGAGACCTGCCCGCAGTATCTGCACCTGTCGGTGGAGGACCATGTCTCGCTGCCCGGTTTCGAAGGAGCGAAGTATGTGTGCTCGACCCCCATCCGGTTCAAGTGGGAGGGCCACCAGGAGCATCTGTGGAACGCGCTCGCCCGGGGCGACCTCCAGGTCGTCTCCACCGACCACGCTTGTTTCTTCTACGACGACGACGAGACGCTCGGCCGCCAGAAGCGGCTGGGAGAAGGCAACTTCACGCTGATCCCCAACGGGCTGCCCGGTGTCGAGGAGCGGTTCAACGTCATGTACCAGAGTGGCGTGGTCGGCGGCCGCTTCGACATCAACCGGTGGGTCGACCTGGTCGCGACCGCGCCCGCCAGGATGTTCGGCCTTTACCCCCGCAAGGGCACCATTGCGGTCGGATCGGACGCCGACCTGGTCGTCTACGACCCGCAGGCATCTTTCACTTACTCGGCCCCCGGCACCATCCATGGCAACATCGACTACACGGCCTACGAGGGAATGAAGATCAATGCGAAGGTAGAAAAGGTCCTCTCGCGCGGGAGAGTGATCGTCGACGGTGACCGCTACCTCGGCTCCCGCGGCGACGGGATGTACCTCGCGCGTGGCCCGAGCCAGATGCTCATCTGAGGTGGTGCAATGAAGAACATCGAACACTGGATCAACAACAAGCCGTTCGGCGGCGCCACCGATCGGACCGGGAAGGTGTACAACCCGGCCACCGGCCGGATCGCCGCCGAGGTGTCGTTCGCAACCGCCGGGGACGTCGACTGCGCGGTCGACGCAGCCCGGGAGGCGTTTCCCGGATGGCGGGACACTTCGCTGAGCAGGCGACAGAAGATCCTCTTCGCCTTCAGGGAACTGGTCGACCGGCACCAGGAAGACCTGGCCAAACTGCTCACCGCCGAGCACGGCAAGACTCTGCCCGACGCCCTCGGTGAGGTCAACCGCGGACTCGAGGTGATCGAGTTCGCCACCAACATCCCGCACCTTTTGAAGGGGGAGTTCTCGGAGAACGTCTCCTCCGGGGTCGACATGTACACCATCCGCCAGCCGCTGGGAGTGGCGGTGGGGATCACGCCGTTCAACTTTCCGGCCATGGTGCCCATGTGGATGTATCCGATCGCCATAGCCTGCGGGAACACGTTCGTGTTGAAACCATCTGAGAAGGACCCCTCCGCCTCGATGTTGTCGGCCGAGCTGTTCGCCCGGGCGGGGTTGCCGGATGGGGTATTCAACGTCATCAACGGTGACAAAGTAGCCGTCGATCGCCTCCTCGAGCATCCCGACGTTGCCGCCATCAGTTTTGTTGGCTCCACCCCGGTGGCCCGGTCCATCTACGAGACCGGGACCGGCAACGGTAAGCGGGTGCAGGCGTTGGCCGGGGCCAAGAACCACATGGTCGTGCTGCCGGACGCCGACATGGAGTTGGCAGCCGATGCGGCGGTTTCGGCGGGGTTCGGTTCGGCCGGGGAGCGGTGTATGGCCATTTCGGTGGTCGTCACGGTGGGCGATGCGGCCGAAAGACTGCTGCCCATGGTGCAGGAGCGGATCGCCGCTTTGAAGATCGGTCCGGGCATGGAATCGGACTCGGAGATGGGTCCGCTGATCACCAAAGAGCATCGCGATCGGGTCGCTTCGTATGTCGCCCAAGGCATCGAAGAAGGCGCCGAGGCGCTCGCCGATGGGCGGGACCTGACCGTTCCCGGCTATGAGGAGGGTTTCTTCCTGGGCGCGACGCTGCTCGACCGCGTCGAGATCGACATGACCGTCTACCGGGACGAGATCTTCGGGCCCGTCCTGTCCGTGGTACGGGTCGATTCGTATCAGGACGCCATCGCCATCGTCAATGACAACCCGTGGGGGAACGGCACCGCCGTGTTCACCAACGATGGAGGTGCGGCCCGCAAGTTCCAAAACGAGATCGAGGTCGGCATGGTCGGCATCAACGTGCCGATCCCGGTGCCGCTCGGTTTCTATTCGTTCGGCGGATGGAAAGATTCCATCTTCGGCGACCATGCCATCTACGGACCCGAGGGCGTTCGCTTCTACACGCGACCCAAGGTCGTTATCAGCCGCTGGCCGGAACCCATCCATCGTGGGGTCGATCTGGGGTTCCCACAGCACACCTGAGCCAACCGGGAGGCAGAGTCATGGATTTCGGAGTCGTTCTCCAGACCGACCCACCGGCGTCCCGCGTGGTTGAGTTGACCAAGCTCGCCGAAGGGTACGGGTTCTCTTACGCCTGGACGTTCGATTCCCATGTGCTCTGGCAGGAACCGTTCATCATCTTCGAGAAGATGCTGGCCGCTACCGACCGGATGATCGTCGGGCCGATGGTCACCAACCCGGGGACCCGTGACTGGACGGTGCTGGCTTCGCTGTTCGCCACCCTCAACGACAGTTACGGAGCCAGGACCATCTGCGGAATGGGACGGGGCGACTCGGCGCTGCGGTTCATCGGACGCAAACCGGCCACGCTGGCGACGATGTCCGAGTCGATGAAGGTGATCAAAGGCCTGGTCGGGGGCGATTCGGTCATGTACAGGGACGTTCGGTTGCGTCTTCGCTGGGTGGACGAGCACGGCTGGGATCTGCCGATGTGGGTGGCCGGCTACGGGCCCCGGGCACTCGATCTGGTCGGCCGTCAGGCCGACGGATTCATACTCCAGCTGGCCGACCCGACCATCCTGGAATGGACGATGGATGCGGTGAAGTCGGCCGCCCGGCACGCCGGTCGCGATCCGGACGAGATCTCCTTTTGTGTAGCGGCGCCCGCCTACGTAGGTGATGACCTGGTCCATCAGCGCGAAGAGTTGCGCTGGTTCGGGGGGATGGTCGGCAACCACGTCGAGGATCTGGTGGCCCGCTACGGCGGTGACGGGACCATGGTGCCCAAGGCGTTGACAGACTTCATCGAAGGACGTCAGGATTACGACTACCTCCACCATGGGAAACGGAAGAACCCTTCTGCCGATTTCGTTCCGGATTCCATCGTCGAGCGGTTCTGTGTACTGGGCACCGCCGCCGACCACATCGCCAAGCTGACCGAGCTGCGCGATCTGGGTGTCGACCAGTTCGCCATCTACCTCATGCACGACGCCCAGGAGGCGACCCTGGAGGCCTACGGTCGGGACATCATTCCGGCGCTCGGGTAGGCGACCTCTTCCTGTGGGTGGTCGGGGTCGCCGGGCCATTAACGGTGACCGGCCGCTGGAGAGTTCCGAACTGACGGCGGGCACCGGACGGAGCCCTCTTGAACGCGTACAATCTGGCCGAATGATCGGAATCCAGTAGGCGCCTGACGCCCTTAGTCACTTCCCCTCGGATAGCCTGGGCTGATGGAATTCGACAGTGTGACCTGGAAGGGTCGGTTCGGGCCGTTCGACCTCAAGGTCGGTCCGGCAACGTTTCGCCCTACCACCATATCGGTTTTACTGGCAGCCTCGCTCGACATCGAAGAGGGCAGTGTGGTCGTCGACGTTGGGTGCGGCTCCGGGGTCCTCGCCATTGTTGCCGCCAGGCTGGGCGCCGCAAAGGTTTACGGGATCGACACGGCGGAAGGCACGGTCGAGGTGGCCTCGGCCAACGCCGAGGCCCAGGGAGTGGGAGGAATCACGGAGTTCTTCCAGGGCGACATGTTTGAACCGTTGCCGGGCGGCCTCCGAGCCGATGTCGTTATCGGCGACGTTTCCGGAATACCAGACGAGCTCGCCGTAGCGTCAGGTTGGTTTCCATCGGGATTGGCTGGAGGTGCGACGGGAGCCGAGCTGCCGATGCGGATGCTCGAGGAGGCCAAGTCCCTCCTTCGGCGTGGTGGGAAGCTGTTTCTCCCAACCGGTACTCTCCAGGATGAGCAGTCCGTCATCGACAAGGCCGGGTCGGTGTTCGATTCCATTCGTCTGTTATCCGAGCGGCAGATCCCGCTGCCGTCGGCTCTGGTTGAGCACCCTGCGCTGCTTCGCCTCAGGCGCGCCAAAGTGATAGACCTCGCGGAGCGAGGCAGCCGCCTGCTCGGGACGGCCCGGATCTGGGAGGTCGGCGCTCAGCCGGAAGAGCAGACATGAGCGGCCGATGGGGAGGCGCCGATTGACGCCCGTTGACCGGGTTCTTGGATGGCCCCTCCGCTACCTGTCTGGCGGTCGCGGCTGACTGCCGTCGGTCGGGCCGGCCTCGAAAGGGTTGGAGTGGAAAGCCCGGGACGCCCCTGCCGAAGTCCTGCCGCTCTGCCCATCGGCCGGGTCTATCGTGCGGTACGAGCAGACGGCGCGACCGAGATGCGGAGGTGGAAGCCATGAGCTGGAAACTGTGGATCGACGGAAAATGGGCCGATTCCCGGGGCGGGGGAGTCCTCGAGGTCGAGAACCCGGCCACCGGCGAGGTGTTCGACGAGGTCGTGGACGCTTCGGCTGACGATGTCGATGCCGCCGTGCAGGCAGCCGGCCGGGCTTTTTTTGATGGCCGCTGGTCGGGTCTGGTGCCGGGGGAGCGAGCCCTGGCCCTTCACCGCCTCGGTGACCTGCTCGAAGGCCAAGCGGAGCAGTTTGCCCGGGTGGAGTCGGAAGATACGGGCAAGCCGTACGCCCAGAATTCGTTGGGTGCCGACTTGCCGTTCGGAGTCGACAACCTCCGGTTCTTCGGGGCCGCCGCCCGTTCGGTGGTTGGCACCGCGGCCGGAGACTGGGCGTCCGGGTACACGTCGATGTTGCGCAAAGAACCGGTCGGGCCGGTCGGCCAGATCGCCCCGTGGAATTACCCGTTGCTCATGGCCATCTGGAAGGTGGGGCCGGCCCTGGCGGCGGGCTGCACGACGGTACTCAAGCCTGCCCCGGGAACACCCCGCACCGCGCTCATGCTGGCCGAGCTGGCCAAAGAAGCGGGGATCCCCGACGGAGTGTTCAACGTGGTGACCGGCGGGAACGAAACCGGCCAGGCGCTGGTCGAGCATCCCGGGCTGCGGATGGTTTCGCTCACCGGGTCGACCAACACCGGCAAGAAGGTGATGAGGACCGCCTCCGAGACGCTGAAACGAGTCCACCTGGAGCTGGGCGGGAAAGCCCCGTTCATCGTGTTCGAGGACGCCGACATGGAAGCCCTCGCCGGGGCGGCCATGATCGGCGCGTGCTTCAACACCGGCCAGGACTGCACGGCGGCGACCCGCGTCTACGCCGAGCGGGGACGTTACGACGAGACCATCGAGGCGGTGGTCGAGGCCTTCCGGGGAGCAGTGGTCGGCGATCCCTGGGACGACGACACGCTGGTGGGACCGCTGATCTCGGCGGCCCAGCGCGACCGGGTGGCAGGGTTCGTCGAGCGGGCCAAAAGCGACGGCGCCCGGGTGGTGACCGGTGGTGAGGTTCCCGCCGGCCTCGACCAGGGGTACTACTACGCGCCGACCGTGATCGTCGACGCCGACCAGCGTTCGGAGATCGTGCAGAGCGAGGTGTTCGGCCCGGTGGTGGTGGTGCTGCCCTTCGAAGGTGAGGAGCAGGCGATCCAGATGGGCAACGATGTGCTGTACGGGCTGGCCGCCTCGTTGTGGACCAAGGACATCGGTCGGGCGATGCGGGTGGCGGCCGGACTGGAGTTCGGCACGGTGTGGGTCAACGACCACATTCCGCTGGCGTCCGAGGCTCCCCACGGCGGGTTCAAGCAATCCGGGTTCGGCAAAGACATGTCCGAGGAAGCGGTCAACGACTACCGGATCACCAAACACGTGATGATCAAACACTCTTAGGGGACGGTCGGCGTCGCTCCTCCTGGATCGAGTTGCCCCCGTCGACCACCACGAGCCCACCGGTGACGTAGGAGGCGGCCGGTGAGCAGAGAAACGCCACGACCGCGGCCACTTCGTCCGCCCGTCCGGGACGT
>DATEVB010000143.1:0-27118 GCA_035282865.1 Acidimicrobiia bacterium
GGGTCTGTGCGGTCTTCAGTCTCCCGTAGTGGGAACCATCCTCCCTCCGTCGAACCCGTGGGACTCGACACCCCCCACCCGCACGAGCTTCGCTCGTCAAGGGGGAGGTATGCGAGGCTCTAGAACTCCGCGCTGTTGGGGGTACGAGGGAACGGAATGACATCCCGGATGTTCTGCATTCCCGTCGAGAACTGCACCAGTCGCTCGAACCCGAGACCAAAACCGGCGTGGGGAACCGACCCGAAGCGACGCAGGTCCATGTACCACCCGTAGTTGGCGGCGTCGAGACCCTTCCGTTCGATGCTGTCGACCAGCACATCGAGACGCTCCTCGCGCTGACTGCCCCCGATGATCTCCCCGACTCCCGGGAGCAGCACGTCGAGCGCTGCCACCGTATGTCCATCGTCGTTGCGGCGCATGTAGAACGCTTTGATCCCGAACGGATAGTCGGTCACGATGACCGGCCGGCCGAAGGCCGTTTCCGCCAGATAGCGCTCGTGTTCCGATTGCAGGTCGCTACCCCAGGAGACCGGGAACTCGAAACCGGCGTCTGCCTTCTGCAACACGTCGATCGCCTCGCCATAGGTGACCCGTTCGAAATCGCTCTCGGCGACCGAGGTGAGCCGTTCGATCAGCCCCTGGTCGACCCATTGATTGAAGAACTCGAGATCCTTTGCATTGTTGTCGAGGAGCCCACGGAACAGGTACCGCAGGTACTCCTCCGCCAAATCTGCATTGTCCTCGTTGTCGGCGAACGCCATTTCCGGCTCGATCATCCAGAACTCGGCGAGGTGACGCCGGGTGTTTGAGTTCTCGGACCGGAACGTCGGTCCGAACGTGTAGACGTTGCTCAGGGCGCTCGCATACGTCTCGGCCTCGAGTTGTCCGCTCACCGTCAGGTAGGTGGGTCTCCCGAAGAAGTCTTGCGAGTAATCCACCTGATGATCCTCGGTCCGGGGTGGCGAGGCCGGGTCGAGCGTTGTAACGCGGAACATGTCACCGGCCCCTTCTGCGTCGCTTCCGGTGATGATGGGGGTATGGAGGTACAGGAAATCGCGCTCCTGGAAGAAGCGATGTGTTGAGGTGGCCAGGGCGTTGCGAACCCGCGCCACGGCACCAAACGTGTTGGTTCGTGGTCGCAGGTGGGCTAGTTCGCGCAAGCGTTCAAAGGAGATGCGCTTCTTCTGGAGCGGATACGTGTCGGGATCCGCCAGACCGTGGACCACGATCTCTGCCGCACGAAGCTCCACCCGCTGCCCGGCGCCCGGCGATTCGACCAATTCACCGGTGGCCGACACCGCCGCCCCGATATGGAGTTGCTGCACCTCAGACTGGTAATTGGCCAACGAACCCTCGGCGATGACTTGCAGTCCATCGAAGCTCGAGCCGTCGTTCAGCTCGAGAAACGAGAATCCACCCTTCGAGTCACGCCGGGTGCGGACCCACCCGGCAACCTTGACGATGGCACCAAAGTCGGCACGCTCCAGCACATGCTTGATGAGTTCACGCTTCATGGCGGGCCTCGTGTCGTATCGTGGTCGCAGTTACGATAGGCCAACCGAGCACCAGGCAGGTTCTGCTCCGGATCTCCAACATCAACTCGCCGATCGTGCCCACCAACCTCATTCGATCGCATCGAGGGAGACGCGAGGGCGGTAACGTAGCGGGGTGACCGGCAGGGACACGGCCGTGAATAACCAGATGCTGACTTCCGTCCTGGAGCTCGTCGCCAAGCGGGCGCCACAAGACGAACTCTCGGTGCTTTCTGCCTTCGCGGAAGCGTATATCCGCCGTCTCCCGGACAAGGGTGGGGCCCGACTGACTCCGGACGAGTGCTACGACCAGGTCGAGCATGTCTATCAGTTCATCAAGATCCGTCCGGACGGGATCAGTGCCGTCCGGGTCTTCACCCCCGACCGCCAAACGCACGGCTACGAGACCGGTGGGTCGGTTGTCGAGCTGATCGTTGACGATTCGCCCTTCCTGGTCGACTCCGTGACCGCCGAGATCCAGACCCGCGGCATCGTCGTCCAACGGGTGCTGCATCCGGTCATCGGGGTCGTCCGAGACGTGACGGGCCTGCTCATCGAGGTGACCAACGCCCGGCGCGCTCAACGGAGAGAATCAGTCCAGCATTACGAGCTGGACCGATCGCTCGACGATGAGGAAGCCGCCCACCTGGAAGCGGCGGTGAGTGCAGTGCTCGCCGATATCCGAGCCGTCGTTCGCGATTTTGAGCCGATGACCAGGGCCGTCGACCGCATGGTGGGCGTCGCAGAGGCCGGCCGGGCCCGTTATCCCGTCGAAGATGTCGACGAGGCGACGGCGTTCCTGCGATGGCTGCTCGACGGCAACTTCATCTTCTTGGGATTTCGCGAGTACCACATCACCGGAAAGGGCGCCGCCCGCACGCTGTCGGTCGTTCCCGGATCGGGGCTCGGAATACTCGCCGAGCACAAGGAATCGGCGTTCGCGACACCGGTGCTGATGAGCGACCTGCCCGATCACCTACGCCGGAGGTATGAGGAGGGTGGGTTGTTGGTGATCACTAAGACCAACCGACTGTCCACCGTGCACCGGCGCACCAAGATGGACTACGTGGGCGTCCGTCACCTCGCCCCGGACGGAGAGGTGATCGGCGAGGCGCGATTGGTCGGCTTGTTCACCTCGAAGACGTATTTGACCCGGGCCACGCAGATTCCCGTGCTGCACCGCAAGCTCGACCAGATCCTCGAAGCTGAAGACCTGATCGAAGGCTCGCACGACCATAAGCTGGCCATTCAACTCTTCGAGAGCTTCCCCAAGGACGAGCTATTCGCCACCCCGACCGACGATATCCGCAAGAGCATCGCCGGACTCTTGACCCAGGAGGAGTACCAGCAGGTCAAGCTCTTCGTCCGTCGTGACCTGCTGAACCGAAACGTCTCACTGCTGGTGTCCCTGCCGCGCGACCGGTTCAACGCCGACCTCCGCAGGGAGCTCCAAAATCTGTTCAGAGAGCGGTTCAACGGTACCTCGGTCGACTATCGCCTGGCCATGGGCGATACTGGAACGGCCCGTATCCACTTCACGGTGTGGGTCGACGAGGGCGGGATACCCGCCGTGTCGGCCAACGACCTGGAGAATGAGGTCATAGCCCTCGCCAGAAACTGGCAGGACCGGGTGACGGAACTCCTTGTCACCGGATTCGGCCCGCACCGGGGCCGGGAACTCGCCGAGCGATGGGTCGACCGGCTGCCCGACTACTACACCACCTCGGTACCCATCGAACTCACGCCCGGCGACATCCTCCGACTCGACGAGCTTTCCGACCAGCGTCGGGTCGTGGTCGGCCTGCAGAACGAGCCGGGGCCGGGTGAACAGCTCACCCGGGTAGCCATCTACCGGCTCGAGGGCAAGCGACCCCTTTCGGACCTCATGCCCATCCTGGAAGATCTAGGGCTCTACGTCATCGAGGAAGTACCGGTTCGGTTGTTGGGGGGCAACCAGACGACCTTCATCCATGATTTCGGTGTGCTGGGGTCCGACCGCCGCCCGCTCAACCTCGGCGAGGGGGTCGATCGCATCGCTGAAACGATCGAGGCCATCATCCACAGCCGGGCGGAATCCGACTCCCTGAACCGCCTGATCGTCCTCAGCGATCTCACCCACCGGCAGGTCGGCATCCTGCGCGCCTACCGAACGTATGCGCGGCGCGTCAATCCCGGGTTTACCGTCGCGTACGTCAACGAGGCGTTCGCCGAACACCCCGGGCTTGCTGTCAAGCTGATCGAGTTGTTCGAGGCCCGGTTCGACCCGAGTCGGACCGATGCGGACCCAGCCGGTCTCCGCGAAAGCATCCTCGCCGACCTCGAGACGGTCCAGTCGCTCGACCAGGACCGCATCCTGCGCGGGTTCCTCGGACTGATCGAAGCAACGGTACGCACCAACGCCTTCCGCCCCGATCGCCAATCGCTCAGTTTCAAGCTGCACTCGGCATCGGTCCCCGAGATGCCAAAGCCATACCCGCTCTACGAGATCTTCGTGTACGCGCCGGGAATCGAAGGGATCCACTTGCGGGGGGGCATGGTGGCCCGCGGAGGACTTCGCTGGTCGACGCGGCGGGAGGACTACCGCACAGAGGTGCTCGGGCTGATGAAAGCCCAGATGACCAAGAACGCCGTCATCGTTCCCACCGGTTCGAAGGGCGGTTTCGTCCTGCGAGGCGCGGTCGACCCGGCCGAGCTCAAGGATGCCATAAAGAGGGGTTACCTGGTGTTCATCCGCGGGTTGCTGGATGTGACCGACAACCTGGCGGGCGGGCGGGTCGTGCATCCCCCCAACGTTCGGATCCTCGACGCTGATGACCCCTATCTCGTTGTCGCGGCGGACAAGGGCACGGCTACCTTCTCCGATGCCGCCAATGAGGTGGCCGCCGAATACGGCTACTGGCTCGGCGATGCGTTCGCCTCGGGAGGTTCGGCCGGGTACGACCACAAGCAACTGGGCATCACCGCCCGGGGTGGATGGGAGTCCGTGAAATGGCATTTCCGGGCGATGGGTAGGGACCCCGACAAGGAGTCACTCACCGTTATCGGCATCGGCGACATGTCGGGAGACGTGTTCGGCAACGGCATGCTCCTCTCCGACCAGATTCGTCTGATCGCTGCTTTCGACCACCGCCACATCTTCATCGATCCAGACCCCGATCCGGCGGTGAGTTACTCGGAGCGCCGGCGCCTCTACGACCTACCCGCGTCCACCTGGGACTCGTACGACAAGGCGCTCCTGTCGGAAGGTGGGGGGGTATTCCCCCGTACGGCCAAGCGCATCGAACTCAGCCCGCAGATGCGAGAGTCGCTCGGCACCGATGCCATCGCAGTGACTCCCGACGAGCTGATGAAGATCATCCTGCATGCCCCGGTCGACTTGCTGTGGAACGGCGGCATCGGTACCTACGTAAAAGCCACCGACGAATCACACGATGCGGTGGGCGACCGGGCCAACGATGCGATCCGCATCAACGGGCGAGAGCTTCGCTGCAAGGTGATCGGTGAGGGAGGCAACCTGGGACTCACCCAGCGGGGCCGCATCGAGTACGCCATGGCCGGTGGCCGGGTCAACACCGACTTCATCGACAATTCGGGAGGCGTCCACTGCTCCGACCGGGAAGTCAACCTGAAGATCCTGTTGGGTATGGCCGAGGAGCGTGGAGACCTGGACCGTTCCGGGAGAGACGAACTGGTGGCGAAGGTAGCCGGCGACGTCGTGGAGGCGATCCTCTACGACAACTTCCTTCAAGCACAGATTCTCTCCCAGGAAGTGGAGGCCTCTGCCGGTCGTCTCGAAGCCTACGAGGACCTCATGCAAAGCCTCGAGGGCGAAGAGTTGCTCGACCGTGAGATCGAGCAATTGCCTACCGCTGAGGAGATCACTGAGCGGGCGCGGTCCGGATCGGGCCTCACCAGCCCGGAACTGGCCGTGCTGCTCGCCTACGCCAAGCGGAGCCTGGCCGAATCCCTCCTCAACTCCGATCTTCCTCAATGGCCTGAGTTCGAAGCGAGGTTGCCCGGTTACTTCCCCGGGCCGGTGGTCGAGCGCTTCCGGGACCTCATTCCTCTTCATCCTCTTCGACGGGAACTGATCTCCACGCTGGTCGCCAACGAGGTCATCAATTCCGAAGGCATCACGTTCGTGTCTCGACTCACCGCCGAAACCGGCACGGAACCGGCCGAGGTGGTTCGCTGCTACCAGATCGCACGCGAGGTAACCGGTGCCGAGGAACGGTGGGACGCCATCGAAAGCCTGGTTGGCACCATCCAGCCGGAACTGCAAAGTGAACTGATGGGCGGGGTGGACTGGCTGGTCGAGGCCATCTCGCGCTGGTATCTCGCCCACTCCGGCGCCGAACCGATGGTCGGAGCTATCGAAGCAGCCAAGGCGGCCTTCGTGGAGATCTCGGCGGCCCTCCCCGATATCGGACCGGTTCAGTGGAGGACAGAACGAAGCCTGATCGTTGAACAACTGGCCGGCCAAGGAGTGCCAGAAGCGGTGGCCTACCGGCACGCCTATCAGGGCGAACTGGCCCATGCGCCCGACATCATCGAATTGGGACACATCACCGGTAGACCCATCCGGTACGTGGCCCGGGTCTTCTTCTTGCTCGGCCAGTTGTTCGGCATCAACTGGCTCGAAGCCCGGGTTGATCAGCTCCCGGCCTCATCCCGCTGGCACCGGCGGGCCGTCCAGGCCGTCGAGGAAGATCTGCTCAACCTGCGACGGGAGCTCGCCGGGCGGGTATTGACCGAGGCAGCACCCCACACGACTCCTCAGGAAGCGATGGAAACCTATCTGGCTACCAGGGGCAAGTCGCACGATCGACTCACTCGGTTCATGCGCACCCTCGCGCTCGACGGCGTGGACGATGTTGCTTCGGTGATCGTGGCCATTCGCCAGATCCGCGCCCTGGTTGGGTAGACCGGAACTAGTCATCCGGCGAGCGGAATCAACCCTTCGTTGGGCGGCCTCTTCACCACGATGAGCACACCACGGGTATCTCCGTACGTTGACGCATCAAACGATGTTGTGGCCCCGGCGGCGGAGCTCGTCGAGGAGCGCCTGGTCGGTGAACAGCACCAGCTCCGGCCCCCAGTCCTGCTGTCCGGGTGGTTCGTCCGATGTTGCAGCCAGCAGCTCGATCACTCGGTCCCGCAGGGTTCGGGCCCAGGCCCGGCCTCTGGCAGAGCCCTGTGGCGTGAGCGTGGCGTCGGCGTTGACCGTGAAAAGTTGCACGGCTATCTGGGGATTGGTTCGCGAGCCTTTCTCGCCGTAGACGATCATCACGGAGCCCGCCGGAACATCTTGAATGCCGCCAACGGCAACGAAATCCCCCTCGAATGCCCACCCGGAATCTTTCGATTCGTCCACCGAATAGACGACTTTTGCCCAGTTCTTGTGGCGTTCGTCACCGAGCAGCGGCACGTCGACCGGCACCATCACTTCCATGCCGGGAACTGTACCGGCTTGCCCGGACGTCGAAATGCCGTGCAGAGCCGCAGATCATGGAAATGGAGATCCAAAACCCGATCAGGGCCGTATCGAGAATGGGAATGCATACCTGCTCATCGCGGTTTACCGTTAGTTCGGGAACAAAAACCTCTCGAACATGAGTTCGTAGTGATGCAGAATGGGAATGGGGAGAACATGGCGAAATATCAGCGCCATACCGGCAGCGATCTCTTGGATGACAGGGGCCGGCTGACGCCGGACCTGGTCAACCAGTACCTGGCGGGCATCGGCGCGTTCGATCTCCTGACCGCCGACCAGGAAGTTGAACTTGCCCAACGGATCGAAGCCGGCAACGCGGCCCGCCGGGCGCTGGATGCCGGCGAGCCGACCGACGCCAAGGAGCGGGCGCGGCTGCAAAGGGCGGCACGCGACGGACGTGACGCGCAAAGCGAGTTCTTGACCGCCAACCTTCGTCTCGTCGTCTCCAATGCCCGCCGTTATGCCAACGTGTCTGGTATGGATCTGCTGGACCTGATACAAGAGGGCAACCTTGGCCTGATCCGCGCCGTTGAGAAGTTCGACTGGCGCAAGGGTTTCAAATTCTCCACGTACGCAACCTGGTGGATCCGTCAGGCAATCACCCGGGCGATCGCCCAGCAGTCGCGCACCGTCCGGATCCCGGTCCACCTCCACGACATCCTCGGAACCGTCCGATCGGCCCAGCACGCCCTGGCTGCCGACAAGGGCCGGCTCCCCACCCCTGAGGAGATCGCCAAAGAGACCGGCATCGACCTGTCGCGTGTCAAGCAAGCGCTAGACGCCACCGACACGGTCGCCTCGTTGGAGGCTCCCATCGGAGACGATGGGGCCATCCTCGGAGACTTCATCCAGGATGACGAAGTGGACGATCCGGCTCGAGCGCTCGAGGAGCTCGAAGTCCAGGAAACCATCATGCGATCGTTGAGCAAGCTCCCGGAACGAGAGGCAACGGTTCTCTCGCTGCGTTTCGGCCTGCACGACGGGCGGCCGCGGCCCCTCAAAGAGGTCGCCGACGAGCTGGAACTGAGCAGCGAACGGGTCCGCCAGATCGAACGGAACGCCCTGGCCCGTCTCCGTGAGGAGACAGCCCGCCTAGGGGATGTGGCATGAGGCGCCACGCGCCGGCCACCAGCAGATAGCGGACAGCGGCCAAGTTGGTGAGAACCGATCCCCTTCATTCGAGCTTGTCCGGCTCGCCATCCCCCATTGCCGACTTCGTTCGCCCGGGGAAGGCGAACTTTGGCAACGGTCGCCCGAGGCTGGGAGGCGAACCGCACTCCTATGCCCGGAGGCATGGGAAGTTGGTGTGCGGCGGCTGGGGGCACTCGAGCGAGCCGTTGCCACTACCACCGTACCGCGAGTTACCCCCTTTCATGGTGGATCCTGCCCCCTATCGATCGAACCAGATGAAGTCGGCTATCTCGGCAGCGTCGTACACCGTCTCACATGGAATCCCGTTCCCGTCGGCATCCATGCGTTCCGGCGCCCCTTCGCGCACCCAATACACAACCGCCTGGCCAAAACCGGCTCCACGATCCGCAAGTTGATAGCAGAAGAGGTCCGGTCCGTACCCGTCGACGGAGTCCAGGAGGGACTGGATCTCCCCGACCGGGTACACGGTTTCGCACGGAATCCCGTTTTCGTCGGCATCCATCCGCGACGGCCCGCCTTCCCGAACCCAGTACGCCAGCGCCTGATCGAACGAGTACCCGGCTGCCTCCACATCCCGGCAGAAAAGCCCACCGGCCAGCCCGGCGACGGGTGGGGGTGCCCCCCCGCCGAAGATCGGCGATTGCCAGGCAGGTCGCTCCGGAGCTCGGCCGGCGTCGAGCATCGCTCTCCACTCCTCGTCGGTCGGCCGCCCGAGTGCTGCATCGTGCCAGAACTCGTAGTACGAGAAGACGCCGCCCACCGCCACCTGAAAGTGGCCGCGGTCGTTGGGGACCAGCACCAAGATCCTGTCGATGCGCCCGGTTCCAATCTCCAGATACGCCAGGGTCGAACGCATGATGTCGGCGATGAGCGCCGCGTCGGTGTCGTCGGCCGAGGGCATTCCCAGCGTGTCATCCCAATCGGAAGTCTGAATCCACAACGCCTCCAGAACCGACCCGATGCTTTCCAGCCAATCGTTGTCCGCCTGAGAGATGGGCAAACCGTCCAGCTCGTGGCGAGCAATCCCCGCCAGACGTTTCAGCATCCCCCCGACCCCGGTCATCAGCGTGTCGTAGTCATCCCCCGTGCTGACAAGACCCCGGTTCCTGAGCCCGTCCTGCAGCAAGTCGATGACCGACCCCATCCGCTCCCACGCCACCGGATCAGGTTCGACCCAGTGCCGGGGGGGCTCCACCAGCGGCTCGAACCCGCCTTCCGCGGCAAAGGATTGCTTGGCATAGAGGATCGTGTCGTGTTTCAGCTCTGCGTAGGAGCCCAGCCCCGTCTGCAGGCCCTTGGCCTCCCAGGCAGCGGTCCTCATGAAATCCGGGTAGGCCTGACCGTGTGGTACCAAGACCGGCTGTAGGGCGTACAACCATGCGTCGTACACGGTGCCGGCCCAATCGTCGTCCGGCCGGCCGTCCACCAGATCCTGCATGGCAGCGAATTGGGTCTCGTAGTTGGTGTATTCCGTCTCACCGGAGGCTTGCAGCTCCCGGTAGGCGAGATCCGACCCGAACACGGCCGCCAGATCGAGCGTCGTTGCGTAGACCCGTCCATAGGGCGGGTCGCCAACATGGGGAAATCGCAGCTGGTCGTAGACGTACGAATCCAGCACAAACCGCACCCCCATGATGCGAGCTGAGGCATTCTCGGGGTCGATCCCCACGGGACGCTGCGCGGCTAGTTCCTGAGCCAGATCGTCGACCGCGCCGGCATCCGCAAAGACAGCCGGATCATCCAGCCAACCGGGCACGACCTCTCCCGCCGCCTTGGCCAGCTCAGACGGGGTGTAGTCGTCGGCGACCCCCACCATGAAGGCAGTCGGTTCATACACCAGGCGCCACGCCTCGGCCAAGTCGGCGTCTCGCATCAGCGGCCGCGCCGCGAGCATTCCGATCCGCAAGGAGCCGGCATCGTGGATGAAGAAGGAAGCTTGACCGAGCATCGACATCGCCCGGAAGTACCGCTCCAGATCTTCGTTGCGGGTGTAATGGCCGCGCGGCTTGAACAGGCTGTAGTCCACACAATTGCGGAGCGATGCCAACGGCATGCACTCGCCCACGCTGGTGGTCGGCGACGCGGTCAGCTGGGAAGCCTCGAGCGCCAGTTCGACTTCCTGCTGCGCCAGCGGGCCGGTGGGGCCGACCTCCAGCTCGAGCAACGTCGCCACTGCCTCGTATATCTGCTGGGCCCGCCGGGCGGCCTCGGCCAGGTCGGTACCCTCCAGCTCGGTCGTCTGCTCCCGCGCCGCCTCGACCAAGCCGAGGACCAGCTCCTCGAGGATGGGAAGCAGCCTGTTCTGTTCGATGTCGCGCAGTAGCTTCGAGAATGCCAGGTGCAGGAAGTGGTATCCGGCATCCGTAGTCACGAAGAACACCTGCCCCTCGTACAGGTAGCTGGCGTAGGCGTGCTGGAACTGCCGGTACCCGTCCGGTATGACCACGAATCCTTGTGTCAGCAAAGTGGCGGCTACCTCAGGCTCGAGGGTCAACCACCCGGGCTTGAGGACCCCTTCGATGGAGGAAGGCAGGGAGGGGCCCGGATACACCGACCCATCCTCGAGCAGTGGGACGATCTCGAAGGACGCAAAGGCGCCGGGTGATCCGGGGACCATGTGCGAGCCGATGGCTTCCGGCGGCACTCCGGTGGTCGTGGTGGTCGGCGACACCGCCGTGGTCGTTGAGGTAGGAGCGGTGGTGGGGGGCGTCGTGGTGGTGGGGGGCGTGGTGGTGGTTTCAACAGCCTTGTCCGTGCAGGCTGCCGCAACCATCGCCAGCGCCATCGCGACAACGAGAACCCGTTTCATAGCCGGCTCCCTTCTGACGCTCGGGCCGCTCGGACGAAGGCGTCGAACAGAATCATTGACCCTTCCTTTCAAGACCGATCGACGATAACGGGGTCGAAGCGTCCGTCACCATCGACATCGACGCATCCCGGCGTCCCGGGTCCGGCCAGCTCGGATGGGACGGCGAAACCAAACCCCTGCCACACCCAACCTCCGGTGGCGACGATGCCGGGGGCGTCGAGCGAGTCGAAGGCCAGGGCGATAGAGCCGTCGCACACCGCCAGGCGGGCGACGGGTCGGAATAGGGTTCCGGCCACCCACATTTCCTGAAGATCATCCGGTCGGTAGACCCCCAGATGGGCACTCCTTCCCAGGGCATCCGCCCATTGCCGGTCCGGGTACTGGCTGTTGACCTCGTTTTCTTGATAGGGACGGCGGAAAGAGGTGACGACGTCCTCCCGGCCGTCACCGGTTGCGTCACCGGCGGCCGCATCCACAACATCTCCACCGGCAAAACCGTCGGCGAGGGCCGCAGCAGGGTGGACCGGAGCGAGAGTCGAGGTTCGGGCCAAGTTCCACCACTCGAGCCCCAGCAGGACGGCATCGCCTTCCGGAAGCGTCCACGCATCAAAATGGACGCGGCGGTCATGATGGCGGGCCGTCCCGACCCGATAGGCGAACACTCCCTGCCGATCGCCCAGCACCTCGAGCAGCGCACCGTCTCGTGTGCCGGGGGCGGACTGATCGAACAGGAAGTTTCCGAGACTGGTGGCGATCACGGTCGTCCGGTCTCCCTTCCCGGCGGTCACGTAGACCGGCTGCGCGACATGCGGCCCGTGCCCCCAGACGACGTCGACACCCCATCCGGCCAGTTTCTCGGCCAGCACCGCCATGCCCGGATCGGTGTCCCGGTAGTACTCGACCCCGCCGTGCACTCCGACGACGAGGAGATCGACCTCGGCCCGCGCCGATGCAACGGCCGACCTGACGCTCTCTTCATCCCAAGTGGCGATACCCGGGTGGTCGGGGGTGGCAGACGTCCCGGCCCGCGTTGCGTCGAATGCCAAGAACCCGACCTCGAGACCATCGCGTTCGAATACCCGCACCGCGTACGCCTCTTCGATTCGTGTGCCTCTGCCCACCGCCCCCAGACCTACCGATGCGACTGCTTCGATAGTGTCGAGGATCGACTGTCGCCCGGCGTCACCTGCGTGATTGTTGGCGAGGCCGACCAGGTCAAAACCCGCCACCGCCAGGGATCCTGCTGCGGAAGGATCGGCCTCGAGCGCAAACGGGTTGGTGGCGATGTGTTGGCGAAGGGTCAGCGGCGACTCGAGGTTGGCTGCGGCAATATCGGCACTCGTCACTACATGACGAACGTCCTCAAACAATCCGGCCGGATCGTTGCGAGCTCCGGAAGCCACGCCCCGGCCCAGCATCACATCGCCGACCAGGAGAACCGACACGACAGATCCCCGGGTCGCGTGGGTCGAATGGGTGGTGGTGGTAGTAGAGAATGGTGCCGGGCGGGTGGTGGTAGATGTGGTTTCGGACGTGGTAGAAACGGCCGTCGTTGTGGTGCCGGAGGGAGATCCGGCCGCAACACCGGCGCAGGCGGCCGGGGCCAATACCAGCATCACCGCGAACATCCGGCGAATCAGCAAACGGTTCACCCGACCATCTTCCCAGACGCACTCGTCTCGTTCGGGGATCGGCCCAATATCGCACGAAAGCTCGGCAGGAACGGATGATACGATCCGTTCTACCTCTCGATCTTACCCGGCAGGAGAAACGGGTATGGGCGTCGCCGAACCTTGATCTGCCAGGCGCGGTCGATCCTGCGCAGGCGAAGCAGGGCTTCCCACATGAGGGCGTTCTGGCGGTAGTAGCGCTCGACTTCTTCGACCGTGATGGCCCGCTCCACTCTCAGGTTGGCCCGGGCGATCCCAAGAGGAATCCAGGCCCGATGCCGTTCCTTGATGAGGTTGCCGAGTAGATCCACGATCACGGTCCGCACGGAGAAGTATGCGTCGATGAGCGAGTCCACGAGAAAACGTTCGGTCAACCTGCGGAGGGCCCACGGGAGCGAAGCGAGGAATAGGGCCGTGTCCAGTCGATGCCGCCCCGCCTCGTCACGCAACAGCGGGGTGGTGACATCCAAGTAGACGAGCTTCCCGGACGGGATTGCCCAGTTGGAGAGCTGCGCATCGAGACCCACCCCCGTCCCAGCCACGCTCTCGATCGCCTCGAAGACCTCATCGAAGATGGTCGCCGCTCTTGACGGATCCGCTCGGCGCAGGGCATTGGTGACCAGATCGGCCTCGTCGACGAGCGGTTGCAGCACATAGGCTCCGAGCGACCCGTCCGACTGGGGGACCGAGGCGATGGACGTCGGCACCACCGAGACCCCCGCAGCTTCCAGTGCCGCCAGATAATCGCGCAGGAGGGCCTCGTAGCGAATCAGAGAAGCCCGGTCGGCGATCGGTGGTAGTCGTTTACAGACGGCGGTCCCGGCGGGTGTCGGCCACGCGACGATGGCCGAAACCTCCCCGTACCCGATCACTTCGAGGTCGTCGGAGCGGCCACGGCGGAATGCTTCGTGGAATCCGCGGTCCAGTCGCGGAAGATCGTCAACGGTCACCAATCGCAGGCCATGATGATGAGTCACGCGAAGACGCCCCTCACTCTGGCAATGATGTCATCGGCCTCATCGTCGGTGAGGACGAGTGGGGGCAAGAATTGCACCACGGACGTGTCGTTGCCTGCCCACACGGCGAATACCCCCGCATTGATGAGCATGGCGGCCGCCATGATCCCGGCGTCACGCTGTTCGAACTTGAACCCCATCATCATCCCCCGGCGTCGCAGCGTGAACGGCAATCCACTCATCCCGGCGGCGAAACGATCGCCGAGGGCAACGACCCTCGCCAGGAAGGGCGGCTCCTGAACGATCTCGAGCACCGCCAGGCCGGCGGCACAACCCGGTTCTGCCCCTCCGTACGTTGAGATGTGGGCAAAGGGATAGTCGGCAAGAAAACCTTGTAGCTCCCCGCTCATCATGGTCGCCGTTATCGGGTAGATGCCTCCGCTCAGGCCTTTGCCGGTGACCACCACATCCGGTTCGATGCCGGAATGCTGGTAACCCCACATGCGCCCGGTCCGACCGAGGCCGGTCTGGACCTCGTCGATGACCAGCTTGGCTCCCCGCTCACGGCAGATCGTCGCAACCCCCTCGAAGTACCCTTCCCCGGCGATTGGCATGCCCAGCGTGGCCGGAACCGGCTCCAGGATGACCGCCGCCGTTACGTCACTCACCGCCGATTCGAGTGCGGCGAGATCGTCGAAGGGAACCTGCCGGAACCCGGCCAGGTCGATCCCGAACGGTTTCCGGTAGGCCGGGTCGCCTGCCGCTAATGCCAGCCCGGTGTGACCGTGATACCCGCCCCGGGCCGAGATGACCCCCGTCCGGCCGGTGGCACCGCAAGCCGCTTTGATGGCCAGATCCATCGCCTCACCCCCCGACACTCCGAAGACCACGCCGGGTAACGACCCGCCGGTGGTGTCTGCGAGACGCTCGGCGAGGAGCGCCCGAAAGCCGGAAACGAGATGGTGGTTGCCGATGTCCAGCACGGAGAGGGCGTCCTGGACCGCCGCCAGCACCCGGGGATTGCGGTGACCGAGGTTGAAGACTCCCCCGTTGCCGTGGCAGTTGTAGTAGCGCTTGCCGCAGTAGGCGTCGGTGAAGGTGGCCCCGTCCCGCTCGCCCATCACGATCTCCATGCCCATCTGGCGATATTGAGCTACTTTGCCGGGGGAGACGTGTTCGGCAAAGGCGTCGTAGGTAGCGTCGAGCGTTGGGTAGGGCTGAGGCACCTTCGTCCTCCTCGGGCCTCAGTATTGCGCACCAGGCGCCACCGCGTGGTGAAGCCGGGCCGGAACGGTCGTCACCTGCTCGGCGAACGTCGCCACAGCAGCGATCACCGGGGTAACTCGACCCCATTCATCCGGCTCTCTCGCTTGCCTTCCACCATTCCCCGGCTCCATGCGACCACAATGTCCTCATGGATGCATTGATCCTGTTGGTCGAGGACGACCCATCGATTCGCGAATTGACGGAAATGGGCTTGCGGTCGGCGGGCTTTCAGGTGACAACTGCGTCGGATGGCCAATCGGCTCTGGACCGATTCCGCCAGGACCGTCCCGAGGCGGTCCTCCTCGACATCATGCTCCCCATCCTCGATGGTCTGGAAGTGTGCCGTGCGATCAGAGCCGAATCATCGGTTCCGGTCGTAATGCTGACGGCGCGGACGGACACCATCGACATCGTGGTCGGGTTGGAAGCGGGAGCCGATGACTACGTGACTAAACCCTTCGAGATGCCGGAGCTGGTTGCCCGGCTGCGAGCCGCCCTGCGGCGGGCCCGGCAGCTGGAACCAACCGAACGACTCACCCTCGGACCGCTCCACATCGACATTGCCGCCCACGCGGTGTTCGTAGACGGCGAGGATCTGGGCCTCACCCCAACCGAATTCCGATTGCTGGTCGAGTTGGCGAGGAGACCCACCCAGGTGTTCACCCGGGAAATGCTGCTCGAGCGGGTATGGGGATACGGATATCTGGGAGATTCCCGGTTGGTCGACGTGGCCGTGCAGCGGCTCCGCTCGAAAATCGAGCAGGACCCGGCCCACCCCTCGCTGATTCAGACCATCCGGGGCGTTGGTTACCGGGCCGGGTCGTGAAAACGAGGGGCGGGTTTCGAGCCCGGCTGGTTGCCACTTTCATCGGGCTGATTGCGGGCACGGTGATCATTCTCGGCGTCGGCGCCTACCTCTTCGTCAGCAGTTCTCTGCGCGGGCAATTGGTGGAGGACGCGGTGCAGGGGACCAATTTCAACCTGGCCGTGCTGGCCACAGAGTGGCTGGGCGACGATCCCACCGCCGCTGAATATGAGGCCAGCCCGCTGGCCGATGCCCTCGCCCTGAGGGGGAAGGTCGACGTATACGTCGACTTCGGGGACGGAGATCCCTTCCTTTCAAAGCCGGCATTCTTGACGACTCTCGATCTCGTCTCCGATGACCTCATCGAGATAGTCGCCAACGGCAACATAGGCCGGGAGTGGCTGGAAGTGGACGGCGTACCGTACCTCGTCACGGCCGGCCGCCGGCCTCCGTCGGGGCCCGACTTCTACTTTTTTCATCCGGCCGCCGATGTCGAGAGCGGTCTCGAGCGCCTACGGCAGGCGCTGCTGGCCGGTGCACTCGTCCTCATCGTGATCGGGGCCGCCACCGGCAATTGGGTTGCCAAGCAGGTTCTCCGGCCGGTACGTCAGGCCAGTGAAGCCGCCCTCGAGATGGCCGACGGCGATCTCACGGTCCGCCTCGACGTAGCCTCCACGGACGAGTTCGGCGCCTGGGCAGACACCTTCAACCGTATGGCCGAATCGCTCGAGGAGGCCCGGGCTCGTGAACGGCGGTTCGTGGCCGATGTCTCGCACGAACTGCGCACGCCGCTGACCGGTCTTGTCAATGAGGCCGCGTTGGTCAAGGAGCATCTCGAGAAGCTGCCGGGAGACGGGAGCCGGGTCGCCGAGTTGCTGGTCGACGATGTCGCCCGGATCCGGCATCTGGTCGACGATCTTCTGGAGATCTCACGCCTGGACGCCGGTGCCCAGGAGACCCATCCCGAACGGATCGACCTCAGGCAGTTCCTGGCCGCGGTGATCGCCGACCGGGCACCCGAGGCCAGGTTATTGGGAGGCACGGAGGGAATGCCGGTCGACGTGGACCGCCGACGCCTCGAACGTATTGTCGGCAACCTCCTCGACAATGCTCGTATCCACGCCGCCGGCCGGCACGTCGAGGTCTCGGCCGAGCAAGAGCCGGGCGGGATCGTGGTGGTTGTCGCCGACCGGGGGCCCGGCATCGACCCCGCCTATCTCGACAAGCTCTTCGAGCGTTTTGCAGTCGGAGATGACTCTCGCAGTGGCAGCGGTACCGGGTTGGGGCTCGCCATCGCTCGCCAGCATGCCGTCCAGATGGGTGGAACCCTGCGCGCCACCAACCGGCCGGGTGGTGGGCTCACCTTCGAGCTGAGGCTTCCCGCGTAACCCAATCGTTACCCGGCTGTGATGATCCGGTGACGTTGCACAGTCAAGCTGAAGTCATGACAGATAAGGAGACACATTGGCGCACCGCACCATCGTCCTTCTCTTCGGACTGACTTTGATCGCCTCTGCCTGCGGAAGCGACGTCGTCGATGACGGTCGGGGGCCGGCGAGTGAGCAGCTATCCGTCACCACGACAGAGCCGCCGGTTCCTGTGACCACGGCATCACCCGCCGGCCCAACGTCCACGGCCAGTTCTCCCGATCACACAACGGTTTCGGTTTACCTCTTCCTCGACGACGTGACGGCCACCAATCGGCCCGGGCCGTTCCTCGTTCCGGTGGCACGCAGCGTCCCAAAGACCACCGACGTCGTGGCGGCCGCTCTCGAGGAGCTGCTGAAAGGTCCAACCGCAGCGGAGGCCGCTTCGATCCCGGCCCTCAGCACGGCGATTCCCGCCAACACACTGCTGCTGGGTGTTTCGATCGCCGACGGGGTGGCCACCGTTGATCTCTCCCGCCAATACGAGGCCGGCGGGGGCAGCGCGTCGATGTTCGGTCGGCTTGCTCAGGTCGTATACACCATGACCGGGTTCCCCACCATCGAGTCGGTCATTTTCCTGCTTGACGGTCAACCGGTCACCGTGTTCTCGGGCGAGGGAATCCTGCTCGAAGAACCAGTTGGTCGGAACGATTACCTCGACCTGGTCCCCGGAATCCTGGTTGAAGAGCCCGCCTACGGCGGTGTGTTGGATAACCCGGCGCGTGTCACCGGCATCGCGGCGGCCTTTGAAGCGACCTTCCGCATCGCCATCACCGATTACGACGGCCGCATTCTGGTCGAGAACCGTGTCATGACAGACAACGGAATGGGCTGGGGCGATTTCGACGAAACCATTCCCTACGAGGTCGACACACCGCAACGGGGTTCGCTCATCGTGTGGGAGAACTCGGCCAAGGACGGGAGCCGCATCAACATCCGCGAGCACCCGGTCTGGCTGACCCCCGCTCCGTGATCGCTACAGACGGCCGGCTTCGATCTCGGCCACGCGATCAAGGCCGGCTCGGCCACACAGCAAGCTCAAAGAAACTCCCCCGGCCGCGATTCGCTGCCCGACCATCGACTGCACGGTTCGGTCGCCAATCAGGCCCGCGACGTGCGACCCGGGACACGTGGTTGCCGCGAAGTCACCGTGACCGGCGATGGTTGAGGGACCGACCCCGAACTGGACGGCCGCCCACGCCAGCACGTCGGCCAGGGAACCCAATTGAGCAGCCGGAAGGCCCTGTTGGTCGAAGTGGCCGTCACAACATACGAGGAAGTGTCCGGTCGGGTCATACTCGGTGAACGTGTCACCCCGGGCAGACACCGGCCTGCCTTCATAGACATGGCCGTTGGCGTCGATCAGATAGTGGTAGGCGACATCCGGCCACCCGCTCTCCTGGTGAAAGTTCTGGTAGGAACGCATCCGGCGGGGCGCCTCAGAAGCACGCCCGACCTCGACCGCCGTGTGGTGCACGGTGAGCCGCTCGATCCGGTGCACGACGAGCTGCCCTTGGATCGAACTTGCCCCCCAGGCTTCCCGGCAGATGACCTCGAGCCTGCCCATCGCAGCTTCCGGGCCGGCGGTGATGGTCGTTTCAGCGCTGGTGGTGGTGGTGGTGGACCCGAAGGCAGCGGTCGTGGCACCCGTCCGGGTGGTCATGTTGATGGATAGGGCGGCCCCGGCTGCTTGGGATGCCGCCGTGACGGAGCCGGATCGCAACCACCAGGTCCATCCTCCGGCTGTGCCTGCCCCGACCAGCACTCCGAGCATCGCCAGGAAACTTCGACGACTCGTGTCGCTCACGGGCCGTGACGGTAGCAGTGACCGGGCTGATCGCCTCGATTCCCTTCGTCCTCCTGATCGCTTTGGGACTTTCGCCCCTGTCGGAGGCCAACACGGTAGCCCAAACTCGTCAGGAAGCCCTCCAAGAATCGCGTCGTGTTCATCTACTACTTCGCACAACTGCATGGCCCGTTTGAGAAGGTCGAGGATCGGGTGTGCCTGCTACTCCGGGATCTCACCGGTTGGGCGGACGCGGCGTACCGCGACGGAGAGGAGTTGCGAGCGCGGGTTGGCGTAGGCGGCAAGCGCCCCTTCATCGCGAAGACGGTAACCCTGGATGTCGGGCGCCCCGTCCGCACGCCCCATCAGACGACGATTCCGCTGGCTTGGAAAGCAACCGGAGCGCCCGGATTGTTCCCCCAGATGAACGCAGATCTGACCATCGCCCGGCTCGGACCGGACATGGCCCAGCTGGGCTTCAGCGGCTCCTATGAGGCGCCCGGCGGCCACGTTGGACAGGCGATCGACCAGGCACTCCTGCACCGCATCGCCGAATCGAGCGTCAAGAGTTTCGTCGATCGAATCGCTGAAGCCGTCGGCAGCGGGGCCGGGCAACCGGCGAGAGGGGACTGAAGATCAGGCGGCTGCCACCCCATTGCCGCCGACCGACTGAGCCACCCGATCCACGAAACTCTTGACGCTCGCCTCTGCAACGCGATGCAACACAGCCCGGTCGAGGGCTCGACCAAGCGGCCCGAGCGGCGGAGCGTACGTGCCGCGCATGGCGATCTGGCACAGCGTGGGGCCGACGGCGGCCACAATCAGATCAGCTTCGAGTTTCGGGAACAAACCCGGCGTACCTGTCGCTTCCCAAGCCAGCGGAACGGTCGTCTGTTGATCACTTCGCAACGGGATCCCGGCCACGAGCTGAACGGTCTTGGCCATCGCCGGATGATCACTCCGTACACCGATCTTGTCCCGGAGATTCTCACCCTCCCGGTAGGCGGCGTCGGCAAACGCCCCGAGTTTGTTGAGCTGTGCTAACAGCGCAGGCTCAACTTCGCGGAAGGGACGGTTCACGTGCACGAAGTAGTAGACGAACATCGGTCTCGCTCCGAGTCCATTCCTCACGGAATTCACCCGGGAGGCTTCCTCAGTCGTACCGTACGCTCGACGCGGATCCGAAACCACGGCCGATAGTCCCTACCCGATCGGACGTAATGCTCGCGGATGGCCATTAGGCCCTAGACCAGCACTGGTCGGAGGTGCGACGATCCGTTCGTGACGATCATCGACCAGAACTTGCTGGACGTGGCCCGTGTTCGGTACGAAAGAGCGGTGCCATTCACCCGCGAGTTGCGGGGCTGGAGGGGAATGGCGGAGTGGCTCTACGAGGCGGACCGCGTGATCAAGCTGAATCTCCCCGTCATCATGGACGACGGCTACGTCCACAATTTCACGGGCTATCGCGTCGTGCATTCGGCAGTCCGCGGGCCCGGAATAGGAGGAATTCGTTACCACGGCAACATTCAGGAGCCAGAAGTCACCGCCCTGGCGATGCTGACCACCTGGAAATGCGCTCTGGTCGACGTGCCGTTCGGTGGTGCGGCCGGCGGTGTCCAGTGTCATCCCCACACACTGTCCGTACGGGAACTGGAGGGTATCACCCGCCGCTACATCACCGCTCTCGGCGACAACATCGGCCCGCATGCCGACATACCGATGCCGGACCTCTACACCCATGAGCGGACCATGGCGTGGGTGTACGACACCTACGACATGTTCCATCCGGGCGAGAACAACCTCCCGATGGTGGTGGGCAAGCCCATCGACATCGGTGGGTCTCCGCTGAGCACGGCGGCAACTGCCCTCGGCATGCTCTATGTGACCGAACACCTCATCGAACTCGGCACGTTTCCGAACATCCCCAAACTCGAAGGGAGGACGGTCTCCATCCAGGGGTTCGGGGACGTGGGACGGAATGCCGCCCGTTTCTTTCACGAGGCGGGAGCCCGGGTGGTTGCCCTGGCCGACACTGCCGGAGGGATCCACGATCCGGATGGCCTCGATATCAACCGCGTTGAGGACTACAAAGCGGAGACCGGGTCGATCGCCCGTTATCCGGATGCCCGGCATTGCGGCCGCGCCGACGTCGTCGAAGTGCCGGCGGACATCGTCATCCCGGCTGCCATCGAAAGGCAGATCACCTCCCGGAACGCGGCGCGCATCGATGCCCGCCTCATCGTGGAAGCAGCCAACGGCGCGGTCACCCCTGCTGCCGATCTTCTGCTGGCGGAACGCGGCATCAAGGTCATACCGGACATTCTGGCCAACGCCGGAGGCGTGGTGGTCGGCTACTTCGAATGGATTCAGAACCTCGACCACCAGACCTGGGACCAGCACACAATCGAATCGAAGCTTCGCCATCGGATGCACCAGGCGGCACAACGGGTGGTGACCGAACGAGCTTCCCTGGTGGGCAGCCTCGAGAAATACCGGCAGAAATGGGCCGACGTCCAACCGCAGGCTGCCGAGTTGCCCGTTCCCGACCTCCGCACGGCCGCCCAGGTGGTGGCACTCAACCGTTGCCGGCGAGCGACCGACTATCGGGGAATCTGGCCTTAGGAGATTCCCAACTCGCCGATTCGCTACTCGGAGGCCGGTGCCACCGATCGGGCGGAGGTCGCTCGTCGATGACCGACCAGGAATCGGTAGAGGGCCGCCTGCATCACAGTTCCGATCATCGCCAAGGATGCAACCCGATACCAGCCGGCAGTTGCGTCGGTACCGGCGAGGGCTCCATGAACCGACACGATCCAGAACAGAGCAAGACTGGTCATGTGGATCTGCTTCCACAGACGTTTGGGCAGCTTCTTCATGAGGAGGGAGGTGCCCTGAACGGCAATCAGCAGATAGAAGCCGACCACCCCGAATGCAACTGCCACCGGACGCCACTCGGAGATACCGGGTATCAGCAGATCGGCCCACGAGAACTCGACGTAGGAATCAAGCATCAGACCCACGAGGTGTATTCCGGCGAAGATCACGCTCAGACCGCCCAGCCAGCGATGGAGAGAGAGAAGCCAGGCCGGGCGCCGGCGTTCCCGAAGAATCCCCGTGGAGAGGAAGATGCCCCACAGGGTGGCGAGTGTCAGCAGCCCCCAGGCGACCATCCCCGACGAGCGGGCCAGGTACCAGTAGATCTGTTCGTTCACAGGAATGCCCCCAGACTCGACGGGACCTCCACCGTCCCATCGACCTTCACGACCAGTCCCGTCAGACCGGCATCTTCGATCAGTTTCAAGGCGCCGGCCGGCGTCGAGGCAAGCATCGCAACCTTGCAGAAAGCTTCGGCCATCCATCCGGCCCCCGCCACGACGCTGGCCGCAACTACATCATTCGTGGGACCGTCTCCGGTTCGTGGATCTATGAGGTGGTGTTCGGCCGCACCCCGGTGGACCCAGTTCCTGATCAAGGTCGAAGACGAGGCAATCGCTCCTTCCACCATGCGCACGGTGGCGATGGCCAGTTCAGGGGCGAAGGGATCCTCGATATCGACCACCCAGGAATCCGTTTCCGGGGCCTGGCCTCGAAGACGAAGATCCCCTCCCAGATTGACCAGTGCACCGGATGCTCCGGCTTGAACCAGCTCCTCGGTCACGATGTCGGCCGCCAGGCCTTTGCCGATGCCACCGGCATCGAAAGCTGTGCCCACCGGCATGCGCACGGTGTTGCCGGCCGGGTCGATATCGATTCCGTGACAGCCGGGCGCGGTACCTGCCGCCGGCTGCCCGGCGATCCGGCACTCCCCACCTGTGCCGTAGCGATTGGCTGTGTAGCCCTTCGCCAGTAAGGAGGCCAGCACCGTCGGATCGAACAAACCGAGAGTGAGACGGTTGGCCTCGACCGCCGCCGAGAACAGAAGCACGGTATCGTCCGAGACCGCCAACTCCTTCCCAGGCTGCGCATTGAGCCTGCTCACCTCGGACCGCGGGAGAAAGCGGCTCCACTTGTGTTCGAGGTCCTGCAGGCGTTGCTCGGCTGAGTCGAGGAGGCGTTCATCTCCCCCAACCACGAGCAGGTGAGCGTCGCTACCCATGATCCGCAGCCGCCGCTCGGCCGTCATCTGCTCCCACCACTCCTGGTGATGCTCAATATCTGGCGAGTCGGAATCACGGTGGTAGGCGCGGGGGCTGCCCCTAACTGGGAACGGGTTTGGTCCAGAACACCGGATGGCGCCGGGTCGGCGATGAACGTCAAGGACGACGGGGTGGACGCTGCTGCCTGCGGCGCTGCCATGACGGAAGCCTGGAGGGCGGTGTTCCAACCCATCCCCGTCATCATCCCCAGCATGATGGTGGTCGAGACTCCCAGCACCGCCACCCTGGAGGCCCTCGCCGGAGGGGTCCTCTTGGAGCGCCCCTTGCCCCCACGGCCGGTTGAGGCCTCCTGTCGCCTTTCCTGCAGCCGCCGGATGCGTTCCTCGGGCGAAAGATCAGTCATCGTCGTGGCTTTCGCCTTCGTGGTCGTCACTCTCGTACCTGTCGTCGTCGTACCCGTCGTCGCCCTCGTACCCGTCGTCATCACCATCCGAGCCCCGGCTGGAGACCGATTGGTCGGCAACACCCACCGTCACCTCGCCGTTGACAACCGATGCCGTGAACTCGATCAGGCGCGTTCCGTCCGTGAGGTTCACCATCAGGTCGGGGCCACCGACGGCGACGTACCATTGCCAGCCCGGGGCATCGACCTCATAGACAGAGAGAGAGCTTTCCGAACGCTCCACGGTGATGACGCCCACCTGAGGGATCTCGTAGGCGAGCAGTTCCGGTTGGGCCGCCACCGGAGCAGGTTCGGTTTGCTCCAACACCGAGGAAGGTTGCGTGGCTGTCGCGAAAGGAGCGGCCGCCACGGTGGGATCAGCCGTTCCCAGAGCGGCGTCAGGGGTAGTGGTGCTCAAGATTCCGAGATTGGCGGCGGCCGCCGTGGCTCCAGCCAAGAGGACGCCGACTATCGAGGACGCGGTCACGAGGGCGGTCCGGTGTTTCATCGATACTCCTTACCTACAACTCTCAATGTGGCTGCAACGCTACGGGGAAGCGGGTCAGGAACAGCCGAAGCTCAGGTAAGGATTGGGCAAAGGTTTGAGCCAACGCGGACGAAACCTGGCATCCTGCACCCATGAAGATCCTGGTGGTGGAAGACGACCCATCGATCGCCGAGCCTTTGGTGAGTGGCCTGGAACGCCAGGGTTACGAATTGACCTGGGTTTCGACCGGTGCAGACGCCCTGAACGCCGATCCGGGCGACATGGTGCTGCTCGACCTGGGATTACCCGATCTCGACGGTCAGGTCGTCTGTCGAAAGCTGCGAGAGCGAACCGCGGTTCCGATCATCGTCGTGACTGCTAGATCCGATGAAATCGATCGTGTCGCGTTACTCGAACTGGGAGCGGACGACTATCTGACCAAACCCTTTGGATTCCGCGAGCTGGTCGCTCGCATGCGGGCGGTTGCCCGACGAAGCCACCCATCCTCGGGACCCGGACCGACCGAGCTCACTGATGCGCCCATCACGATCGGAGAGGTGACGCTGGATCGCAGAACCCGCAAGGTGACTGTGAGCGGGGTTCCGGTTTCGCTGACACCGAAGGAATTCGACCTCCTTGATTTTCTGGCACAGGATTCCGGCGCGGTACAGACCCGCGGACGCATCATCGCGGAGGTCTGGGATGAACACTGGTGGGGATCCACCAAGACGCTCGATGTTCATGTCGCATCACTTCGCAAGAAACTCAAAGATGCGGACCTCATCGAGACCGTGCGTGGCGTGGGCTACCGATTGGCTATTGACGAAGGGGAACAGGAGACGTGACCCGACGCTTGACGCTTTCCTACCTGACCATCACGGTATTCGTCCTTCTCGTACTCGAGGTTCCCCTGGTCCTGTTCTTCGCCGACCGCGAGGAGAGTCGGCTCCTCTCGACGATCGAACGTGACGCGCTCGTGCTGGCAACTATCTATGAGGACGCCCTCCAGCACGGGACTCCGTACAGCCTCGATCCGGCCATCGACTACGTTTCCCGGACCGGAACCCGGGTGGTGGTCGTCAATTCGCTCGGGCAATCGATCGTGGATACGGCCGGCGAGGCATACCAGGATTTCACCAACCGCTCTGAGATCATCAATGCTCTGGCCGGTTCCATCGAATCCGGAACCCGTTTCTCGGCGACCCTCGATGGTGGCCTGGCCTATGCCGCCGTCCCCGTGGCGTCGGGCGGCGACATCTACGGTGCGGTCCGCATCGCCTTCCCCACCACCCAGATTGGTGATCGCATCCGACAATTCTCACTGAGCTTGGCGGGTGTCGCCGCCGTGGTGCTGGCCGCCATCACTGCGGTGGGATGGGTGGTTGCCAAGTCCGTGACCAGACCGGTCGAGCGGCTCCGGCACGGAGCTCTGATGGTTGGGGAAGGCGACCTCGAAGTGTGCATCGACGTGGGAGATGCTCCGCCGGAGTTGTTGGAACTGGCGGACGCCTTCAACCACATGGCCTCCCGCCTCCAGGAACTGCTCAAACGCCACCGGGAATTCATCGCCGACGCATCCCACCAGCTCCGCACCCCCCTGACCGCTCTACGGTTGAGATTGGAGAACGTGGAGGACTCGATCGGACCCGGCGGCGAAAGGGACTTTCAGTGGGCCCTGCGCGAGACCGACCGGCTCGGCGAGGTGATCGATCAGCTCCTCCAACTCGCCCGGGTGGAGGAGGGAGGAAAGGAGACGACGGCGATCGAGGTTGCTCAGCTCATTCGAGACCGGGCCGACACGTGGTCGACCGTGGCAAACCAGTCTGCAGTTGAGCTGGTCGTGGATGCCCCGCCTGAGACCTGGGTCTCTGCGGTGGAGGGGGCTGTTGAACAGATCTTCGACAATCTCCTCTCGAACGCACTCAAGGTGGCGCCTCCTGAATCTGTCGTGACGCTTCGGGTCGTATTCGCCGGGCAAATGGTCGAGGTCCACGTCATCGATGAGGGTCCTGGATTGACGGAGGAGGATCGCCGGAAGGCTATGCACCGATTCTGGCGGGGATCGACGGAGGGGACCGGGCTGGGCCTGGCAATTGTCAACCGGTTGGCCGAAGCGTCCGGAGGAACGGCGCGACTCGACCCGGCCGCAACCGGCGGCGTGGACGCCGTCGTCACCTTCCCGGCCGTCCCTGCGCCGGTAGCGAGCACGCAGCCCGGGTACGTCACCTGACCGGCACCGACGACAAGACCGCTCGAGGGGATCTACCACGGGATATCTAGGCGGCGCTACGAGCCGTCCTTGCCAGGCGGCGCGCCTCCCGGAGAGGTTCAGGAGTCCGGCCGTTTGCCACCGCCCCCAACGCCACGACTCGAGCGGTCTCGGGTGAGGTTCTCCAACCCGCATGGACGGCCAGCGGCCGGCGATCGGCCTGGGTACGCATCCAATATCCGACCAGGTCCCCGCCCAGGTAGAGCGGGGCGGTCACCCCCGGGCTTCCCGACTGCGGCCAGGTACCGACGGCCAGGAGCGGACGGTGCGTCACACCGACCGTCGGGATGCCCAGCACCGCCCCCAGGTGCAGAGCCAGCCCGGCCCGGCGCGGGTGATCCCGTCCGGTGGCGTTGACGATGATTACTTCGGGGGACTCACCCAGGGCCCGCACCGCAGCCTCCAGCAGCGGGCCCTCGCGGATGGCCAGGCACCCACTGTGATATGGCCCACCGGCCGCGCCCGGCACGCTCACCCCGGCGATGATCCGGCCGTCTCGCATCACGGCGGCGGCCGCCCACCCGGCATCCCCCTCCGCTCCGGGGCCACTCCCGCCCCGCCCGAAACACACGAACACGCCGCCGACGGTCATGCCGGACGGCCGGGGATACCACGGGCCCGGCGAGGCCATGGCGAGGTTCTCCTGGACGGCACAAAGCTCGCCCGGCGAAGTCGGCCATCTCATCTCACAAGCGTATGCCGCATCCCCCACCCACTCGGCCTAGTCGTCGGAGTCCTCCGGGACATCTCATAAACTGAGTGTTGACACTCCTCCGGAGGCCAGGTGCTCGAGGCTGCCAGAACCGCCCTTCGAAACGCGACGCGACCGGTCACGTTCTCGGGAGCCGGTCTCAGCGCGGAGTCCGGTGTCCCAACCTTCCGTGAAGCGCAAACTGGACTGTGGGCCAGGTATGACCCGATGA
>DATEVB010000144.1:0-16837 GCA_035282865.1 Acidimicrobiia bacterium
AACTCTTCATCTCCGAGTCAACCGTGAAGACGCACGTCTCCCACGTACTGGCCAAGCTCAACCTGCGGGATCGCGCCCAGGCGATCGTGCTCGCCTATGAATCCGGTCTGGTTGAAGCCGGATCGATGCATACCTGATCCACACTCATCACCGTTTGGCAACACGGCAAGGTCCATGCTCGAACATGCACCCGCTCGATAGCCCCGCAGACCTGCCAGCATCGGCCCGAACCTCGATAAGGACGATCCCATGCCCCGCAGTGGAGTTGCCGCTCGCGCCGCCGGCGCCGTGAAGGTCTACGGCGAAGGAGACGCACAGGTTCGGGCTCTCAACGGGATCGACGTTGAGTTCGGCTTTCGAGAGTTCACGGCCATCATGGGTCCCTCCGGGTCGGGCAAGTCGACGCTGCTGCACTGCCTGGCGGGCCTCGACGCGCTCACCGACGGGCGCGTCTACATCGGTGATACGGATCTCGGATCGCTCGACGACAACCAGCTAACCCGCCTCCGACGCGACAACGTCGGGTTCGTTTTCCAGGCTTACAACCTGGTGCCGACCCTCAACGCCATGGAGAACATCACGCTCCCGATGGACATCGCCGGTCGCAAACCCGACCAGGATTGGGTGGATCGAATCGTCGACACGATCGGAATCCGCGACCGGCTCCATCACCGGCCCGCCGAGCTGTCCGGCGGAGAGCAGCAACGGGTCGCCGCCGCCCGGGCTCTGGCCGGCCGGCCCGACATCATCTTTGCCGACGAGCCCTCCGGCAACCTGGATTCAACCTCCGGTGCCGAGTTGCTCGGATTCATGCAAGAAGCGGTGAAACAACTAGGACAGACCATCGTGATGGTGACCCATGACCCCGCCGCGGCGGGCTACGCCGACCGGGTGGTTTTCCTGGCCGACGGAGTGGTAGTCGGCGAGATGCTCGAACCGACCCGGGAGCGCATCCTCGACCACATCAAGCTTCTGGAGGCTTGAGCGGTGTGGCGGGCGACCGTTAAGGGCCTGCTTGGTCACAAACTCCGCCTGGCGTTGACCGTCCTGGCGATCACGATCGGAGTCGGATTCGTGGCAGGGTCGTTTGTGTTCACCGACACCCTCGGCAGCGTGTTCGACGATCTCTTCTCCGGCACGACAGTAGGCATCGACGTCACCATCCGGCCCACCATCCAGACGGACACCGATTTCGGTTTCTCGCTCCCCGAGAAGATCCCGAGATCCGTGCTCGATGATGTGCGAGAGGTGGATGGTGTAGAGGAGGCAACCGGTTCTCTCTTCTGGTTCGTGCAACTCCTCGACAAGAACGGTGAGATCACCCCCACGAACGGGCCGCCGACCTTCGGTGCGTCCTGGGCGGACACCGATCGTCCCGGGGCCTTCTCGCTGAGGGACGGAGCGCGGCCTGCGGCGGATGGACAGGTAGCCCTCGATCGCAAGACGGCCGAGCGGCTCGGCTATGTGGTCGGCGACACCGTGCCGATCATCATCTTCGAGACCCCGGAGTCATTCACGCTGGTAGGGCTGGCCGGATTTGGCGAAGCCGACAACCTGGGCGGTGCCGGATTTGCCCTCTTCGACGTTCCCACCGCGCAGCGAGTCTTCAGAGCGGGCGACACCTTCGACTCAATCGATATCGCGGCTACCCCCGGCCTGGCACCCGAGACGCTGGTCGAA
This sequence comes from Acidimicrobiia bacterium, assembly GCA_035282865.1. GTDB lineage: Bacteria > Actinomycetota > Acidimicrobiia > Spongiisociales > UBA4744 > UBA4744. Next base: position 1,681 of record DATEVB010000144.1, read on the forward strand.
CGACTTCAACCGATGCTGCCCGACAGCGTCGAGGCCGTAACCGCTCAGAGCGTTGCCGAAGAACAGGCGGCTGCGCTCAAGGAAGGGCTGGGGTTCTTCAACACCTTCCTCCTGGTATTTGCCGGGATTGCCCTCTTCGTTGGGACGTTCATCATCCAGAACACCTTCCGCATCATCGTCGCCCAGCGAACCCGCGAGCTGGCGCTGTTCCGCGCCCTCGGGGCGACCGGCCGCCAGGTCACCGGCATGGTCCTCACCGAGGCAGCCATCGTCGGCGTCGTTGCCTCCGGACTGGGGCTGCTCTTCGGCGTCGCCCTCGCCAACGTGCTGGCCATTGGGTATGAGGCCTTCGGGGGCGACCTGCCCGAGGCGGCCCTGGAAGTCCGGTTGCGCACCGTGGTTGTGGCATTGGCGGTCGGCGTCATCGTGACCCTGGTGTCGGCACTGTTGCCGGCTAGGAAAGCGGCGTCCGTTCCGCCGGTGGCCGCCATGCGGGACGTGGAGCCCACAACCCGCCGTTCGATGCGGACCCGGGTAGTCACCGGAGGTCTGATCGCCGCCTTCGGTATTGCGCTGGGTGTGATCGGCCTCTTTTTCGATTGGCCGTTCGAGTGGATCGATTCGATCGCACTGGTCGGGGCCGGAGCGGCGGTCGTCTTCATCAGTGTCGCCGTAATCAGCCCGGTCTTCACCCGACCGGCGGCCCGAATCATCGGTGCGCCGTTCCCGCGCCTCCTGGCGTTGCCGGGAACGCTCGCCCGCGAGAACTCCATGCGCAAACCGCGCCGGACCGCCGCCACCGCCGCAGCACTGATGATCGGTCTGGCACTGGTGAGCCTGGCCACCATCCTGGCCGCTTCATTCCGTGGCACGGTGCGACAGGTCATCGACGAGAGTTTTCGAGCCGATCTGGTGGTGAACGGAGTCGGATTCGGCGGTATCGGGTTCAGCTCATCGATTGCCGACCAGATCGACGCCCTTCCCGAGATCGACCGCCTCGCCAGGACCCGTTTCGGTCAGGCATCCATCGAGGGAGGCCCGGCCTTCGTCTCGGCGGTCCAGATCGACACCTTCCTCGATCTCTTCTCGATCGACCTGATTGCCGGTGGATTCGAAGAACTGCCCTCGCCGAGCGTGGCGCTGCGAACCTCGCGCGCTGAAGAGCTCGGCGTTGCGGTAGGAGAAACGGTGACCATGAATTTCGCCCGTACCGGTGAGCTGCAACTCCCGGTGGCGGCCATCTGGGATGGGCAGGGTATCCAGGGATCGGTGTTGGTATCGATCGAAACGTTCGAGGCCAATTTCGTCGAACAGCTCGACAGCCAGGTGCTGATTGCTTTGCGGGACGACGTATCGATCGTAAGCGGCCGGGCTGCCGTCGAATCGGTAACCAACGCATATCCCAATGTCCAGATCCAGGACCAGGCCGACTTCAAGGCCCAAACCGAGAGTCAAATCAATCTGATCCTCAGCCTGATCTTCGTGATGTTGTTGCTGTCGGTACTCATTGCCCTGCTTGGTATCACCAACACACTGTCGCTGTCGATCATCGAACGCACCCGCGAAATCGGCCTGCTACGGGCGGTGGGGATGAGCCGCAAGCAGGTGCGACGCATGATTCGCTGGGAGTCGGTCATCATCTCGGTGTTCGGAGCCGTTCTGGGGATACTCCTCGGCATCCTGTTCGGGTGGGCCGTCGTGAAGGCTCTGTCCGAGCAAGGGTTGCTGTTCGTGCTGCCGGGCGGACAGTTGATCGGGGCCCTCTTCGCCGCCGGAGTAGCCGGCATCGTGGCCGCCGTCCTGCCCGCCTGGCGCGCCTCGCGCCTCAACGTGCTGGACGCGATCGCCTATGAGTAGTCAGAAGTCAATCAGGCCATGCCATTGCGGCGTGCTGCGAACTGTGTACTGCGAACGAGCTACGAATCGCCAACCAGCTTGCTCAGGGTCCTGATCAACGCCTGGGTGTCCGAATGGGTGAGCCGGTCGGCGAAGTGCTCTTCGATGCCGGCCAGGTGAATCGGAGCAGCATCCCGTAAGGCGTCTTTGCCACCCGGCGTCAGGACGACGTGCGTTCCCCGGCGATCCTCGGGACAGGCTCGACGCTCGATCAACTCCCGGCTCTCGAGCCGTTCCACAAACCGCGTGGTGGCGCTCCGGCTGAGCAGCAATCGATCGGCCAGCTCGTGCATCCGCAGACTGCCGCCCGCTTCTTCCAGCTGGACCAGAACGTCGTACCAGGTGAGGGGCAACTGTCGTTCCTCCATCAACTCGCTTTCCAGAGTGCGGGTCAACGCCGCATGAGCCTCGAGAAAGAGACGCCACGCTTGCAGCTGTTCACTCGTGAGGGCGGATGCCATGCGATCACCTTACAAAGAAATCGAATACACAAAGAATGCCGTTTAGTTGCGAACTGCAACTATTGTACACAACAACCAAAGCGACCCGGGAGAATCTCATGAGTGATCAAGCCACCACACGAACAGTCGACAATCGGGCAGTACCTGCCGTAGGTATCTGGACCATCGATCCGACCCATACCACCATCGCCGCAGTGGCCCGCCATCTGATGGTCACCAAGGTGAGAGGTCATTTCGCCTCGTTCTCGGGGACCATCAACGTGGCAGAGGACCCGAAGGACTCGACCGTCGAGTTGACCATCGATGCGACCTCGATTTCCACCGGCACCGCGGATCGAGACAACCACCTCCGTTCCGCCGACTTCCTCGACGTCGATACCTACCCAACCCTCACCTTTCGAAGCACGTCGATCGAGGCCGACGGGAAGAAGTGGCGATTGACCGGCGACCTCACCATTCGCGACATCACCAAGCCGATCGTGCTCGACCTGCAGTTCCTCGGCGTGGCCACCGACCCGTGGGGTAACGCCAAGGCCGCCTTCGAAGCGTCGACCGACTTGGAGCGCAAGGAGTGGGGCCTCACCTGGAACGTGCCGCTGGCCACGGGCGGCGTGTTGGTGAGCGACAAGTTCAAGATCGAGATCGAGGCTCAAGCCGCCCTCCAGCAGTAACCCCCAACGGAAATCCGCGCAACAGGACCTCACTCTCCGTACACTGCCCTGCAGTAAGAGTGGTCCCCGGGCTGGGAAGCGGAGGGGAGCCTGAGTGGCATGGATGAAGAGTTTGCACTGCCGGATCACCGGACACCGTCACCACACCAATCGCATCGGCGCCAACCTGTTCCGCATCGTCTGTTACAACTGCTCGATGGTCAGCTTCGTTGCGGCCCCGCGCGGGCGGGAACGCAGCCCGGCGGAGCGGAGCGGGTGACCGAGGTTCGAGGTTGCGAGTTTGCAGAACGAACGACAGCCGCTCCTACAGCTTGATGACGGTGACGGTGAGTGGGCCAACCTCCGTCACCACCATTGACCCCGGCGTAGAACGAGCCCGGCCCGGGCCCCACAGCGTCTCGGGCCGGTCGGACTTGACCGGCACGTAGATGGCCCCCAAGGCTCTCCCGCGGTTGACGATGACCAACAACCGCTCGTCCTCGAAGGTTCGGGTGAATGCGAAGGCATCGGCCGACCTCCATACGAATTGCATCTCCCCATGGCGCAGCGCCCGATAGCTCCGGCGCATCCAGGTGAGGGTCGTCACGGTGTTGAGCAGGGTGCGGTTCCACAGATCCTCGTCGTGCCACGGGAAACCGCCTCGCGAGGCCGGCTCTTTCCCACCCGTCATCCCCACTTCGTCGCCGTAGTAGAGACCGGGCGCGCCGGGCGCCAGTAGCTGGAAGGCGGTTGCCAGCCTGGCCTTGATGGGGTCGTCGCCCGCCACGTGGAGGAGGCGCTCGGTGTCGTGGGACGACAAAAGGTTGTGATTGACCTCGGTCACCTGCGGTGCGTACATGGCAAGCATCCGCGTGAAGCCATCGACGAATCGTTCGGTGCTCGACCGCCCGGTAGCGAAGTAGTCGAGGCACAGCTCCCGGAACGTGTAGTTCATCGTGGCGTCGAATCGATCGCCCTGCAGCCACCGTGAGGCGTCCCCCGTGACCTCCGCGATCAGATAGGCGTTACGATTGACGCTCTTCACCGCGTTGCGGAAATCGACCCAGAAGTCGTCGTCAACGTAGCGAGCAACGTCCATGCGCCAGCCGTCGATGCCGTATTCGGTGATCCAGTGAGTGGCCACATCGAGGAAGTAGCGGCGGGCTTCCGAGTTGGCCAGATTGATCCGAGGCATCGAGGGCACGCCATACCAGGCCTCGTAATTCGTCTCCACCGGCGGGCCGTCGTCATCGACCTCCTCGACGGGTATGCCGACCGCCTCGTGCAACCGGTGAAGATGCTCCAGGTAGGCCTCCGGATTCGACCAGTTGGAGAGGGCCATGCGGTGCGGTCTCACCGTGACCCTCGCCGGGTAGTCGTGAACGACGAACCAGTCCCGGTAAGGGGACCCGGAACCGTTGGCGATCACGTCGGCGAACGCGAAGAAGCCCGGGTGACAGTGATTGAACGACGCGTCGAGGATCAACTTGATGTCGCGGTTGTGCAACTTCTCGATGAGCCGCCTGAGCGCATCGTTGCCGCCGAAGTGGTCGTCGACCCGGTAGTAGTCGACCACGTCGTACTTGTGCGTCGACGGCGACGAGAAGATCGGATTCAGGTACACGGCGTCGATGCCCAGATCGGCCAGATAGTCGGCCTTGTCGGTGATGCCGATCAGATCACCTCCCTGGTGGCGCAGCCAGTGGGGAGGAGTCCCCCAGGGATCGACGCCTTCGGGGTCGATGGTCGGATCGCCGTTGTGGAATCGCTCGGGAAAGATCTGATAGATGACCGCTCCCCGCGCCCAATCCGGCACCTCGAACGGGACCAGGTCCTCGGGGTCGATCGTCCAGCGGTCGAGTCGTTCCACGGCGTTGGTGACCCCGGCCGGGACCAGGTACACGGCCCGGGAGTCGACAGTGCGAAAGGCGAACGAGTACGAGAACGGCCCGGACGGTCGATCGACGAACACTTCCCATACATCGAATCGAGGACCCGGCCCGGCCTTGCGCATCTCCCTGCTCGAACCGTCGGCCAGGACCAGATATCCGCCGGTAAGGCCCGACTCGGCAACGACCCGGAATTGGATCCGGCCGTCGGCGAGGAGATTGAGGTGGGCACGGTCCTCAGGGTCGTACCGGAGGTCGTAGGGGAAGACATGTCCGTTCTCGTCTAGGAACCGGGCGTCTGGGAAATAGCTCGTCACAGGACCTCAGAATCGGGTTGGGCGATCCTACCGGCTCAGCTCTTCCGCTTGGCGGCCACCCATGCCAGGAACCGGTCGACCGGCCAGGTGTTGACCACCCGGCTCTTGTCCACCCAACCCCGCTGAGCGTTGAGGACTCCCCATTGCATCTGATCGAGTTCACCAATCGTGTGCGCATCGGTGCTGATGACCAGGTGGGCGCCGGCCGCTACCGCCCGGCGGGCTACCTCGGGAGCGATGTCGAGCCGCCGCAGGTGGCAGTTGATTTCCAACGCCGTGCCGGTCTCCGCCGCGGCCTCGATCACCGCGTCGACGTCCAGGTCGATGCCGGGCCGGGATCCGATCTGTCGTCCGGTCAGGTGCCCGATGGCGTTGACCGCCGGGTGGCGAATGGCGGTGATCACCCGCCGGGTCTGGGCGTCGGGGTCGAGATCGAACAGCGAATGGACGCTGGCGACACACCAGTCGAACTCCATGAGGAACTCATGGTCGTAGTCGAGATTGCCGTCCCGGTCGATGTTCAGCTCGCACCCGCTGAGGATCCGCATCGGTTGGTACCGCTTGGCCAAGCCGGCAATCCGTTGCCGCTGGGCGAGCATCTCATCACGCGACGCCCCATTGATACGCAGGTCTTCGCCGTGGTCGGTGATGGTCACGTAGGCCATCCGGCGGGATGCCAGCGCGTCCAGCATGTCCTCGAGGGTCTCGTGCCCGTCCCCCGACAGATCGGTGTGGACATGCAGGTCGCCCTTGATGTCGACCAGATGGACGAGATCCGGCAAGGTGTGTTGGCGGGCGGCCTCGATCTCCCCGGTGTCTTCCCGCAACGGAGGTTCTAAGAACGGCAAACCCAGCGCTTCGTAGATCTCGCCTTCAGTCCGGGAGGCAACCACCTTCCCCGACTCGATCTCCGATAAGGCGTATTCGTTGAGGGTCCATTGGCTTTCGAGGGCCAGCTGGCGGAGCCGGATGTTGTGTGCCTTCGAACCTGTGAAGTAGAGGAGTGCGGCCCCGTACTGGTCGGGGTCGACGACCCGAAGGTCGACCTGCATACCCCCATGGGTGAGGACCGACGACTTGGTGTCGCCCTTGCCCAGTACCTCCTTGACGGCGGCCAACTCGAGCAACCCGGCCATGACCGGGTCGTGGTCGCGGGCCGAAACCAGAATGTCGACATCGCCGATCGTCTCTCGAAACCGTCGCAGGCTGCCTGCGTACTCGATGGCCTCTACCCCCGCGACCGACGCCAACCCGGCGACGATCTCCCGGGCGACGGGAAGCGCATGCTCGATCGGCGTCCTGCGCTCCTTGCCCGACAGGCCCAACCGTTCGATCGCCTGGATCAGCTTCGCCTCGCTCTTGGGCCCGAACCCGGCAATGTGCCGCAATGCTTGTTCGTCGATGGCCCGCCGGAGATCTTCGACGCTGCCGATCCCCAGGTCCTGGTGCAGCAGCGCCACCCGCTTCGGCCCGAGCCCCGGGATACGGGTCAGCTGGACGTACTCGGGTGGGTACTGCTCACGAAGCTTTTCGAGTCTGGCGATTTTGCCCGTGTCGAGGTACTCGCGAATCTTTTGGGCGGTGCTTTTCCCGATCCCTTTGGTGGCGATCAACTGGCTCTCGGATAGCGAGTCGACGCCAACCCCCAGGCCGTCGACCGCTCGGGCCGCGTTGTCATAGGCACGGACCCGGAAAGCCTGCGGCGATCCTTCGTCGAGTTCGGTGAGGAGGGCCAGCTCGCTGAGCAGACGGGCAACTTCACGATTCCGGGACATGCCCGAATAATAGATCCATCCCGTTTTGGCGCTTATGTTGCCGCAATAGCGAGCAAGTTAGGCGCCAAAACCGGATGGGGTGGGTAGGCTCACCTGCATGGGCGTGACAGTGGCGGTCGGAACCGAGAAGGGGGCCTACCTCCTTCGTTCGGATGGGGCACGAGGCGACTGGGACCTCGAAGGCCCGCTATTCAAGGGCTGGAAGGTCACAACGTTCGGCGAGGCGGGTGACGGCACCTACCTCTTCGCCACCGGTAGCAATTGGTTCGGAGCTGCATTGCACCGGTCCTCCGATCTGAAGGAATGGACCCAGATCGTCGACGGCCCCACCTGGCCGGAGGGCGGGGACCGCAAGCTCACCCAGATCTGGACACTGACCCGGGCAGGCGACACCCTCTACGCCGGGGTCGATGAGGCGGGGCTCTTTCGCAGCGAGGACCACGGCGATACCTGGCAGCCGGTCGACGAGCTCAACGAGCATCCCACCCGTTCGGCCTGGCAACCGGGTTTGGGCGGCCTGGCGGCGCACCGGGTGGTGGTCGACGAGGGCGACCCCGACCGCATCTGGGTGGCCATCAGCGCCGTCGGCGTTTTCCGCAGTGACGATGGGGGCGCCAGCTGGGTTGCCAAGAACCGGGGGGTGCAGCGAACGGTCGACGCCGAGGATTTTGAAGACATCGGGTACTGCGTTCACTGCATCGTCCAGGATCCCACCGACGTCAACCGTCTCTACCGCCAGGAGCACCGGGGTGTGTTCCGGACCGACGACGGGGGAGACACCTGGGAACGGATCGAGGAGGGTCTTCCGGCCGGGTTCGGTTTCCCGATCAGCCTGGACCAGGTGACCGGCAGGCTGTTCGTCGTGCCGCTGGAAAGTGACGAGAACCGGCTCCCGGTCGAAGGGGCATTCCGGGTATACCGGAGCGACAACCGCGGTGACTCCTGGCACATATCCGGAGCAGGCCACCCCGATGCGGCAACTTTCACCGCCGTTCTCCGCGGTGCCATGGACGCCGATCAACAGAAGGGCATCTACCTCGGAACGACGGCCGGGAAGGTTATCGCCACCGCCGATGCGGGCGAGGCCTGGACCACCCTGCCCTGGACCTTGCCCCGCATCTTGTCCGTTCGCGTCTTGCAGACCTGACCTTCATGGCGACGGTACAGGTCCGAGTGCCCGGTCTTCTTGCACACATCATGGGCGGCTCGAAACAAGTAGAGGTCCAGGCCGACACGGTCCAGGGCGCCGTCTACCAGCTGTTGGCCGACTATCCGGCGTTGCGCGTGCACCTCTACGACGAATCCGGCCGGCTGCGCCCGCACGTCAACCTCTTCCACAACGACACCAACATACGCCGGCTTTCGTCGCTGGATTCTCCGGTAAGCGACGGTGACACCTTGACGGTGATGCAGGCAGTTTCGGGAGGCTGACCGACCAGCTCTTCGCCCGACCGGCAATCGCTCACACGGTTTCGAGCCGTTTGGTCGGGAGCCGCAAGATGTAGGTGCTGATGCCCAACGCCAGCAGCACCAATCCGATCCGGACCGCCAGGTTGTCGATCGCCCAGCCGACCGTGATCGTGAATGTGATGGCGATCGCGGTGATGGCGATCGCCTTGGCCCGGGCGGTAAACCCCAGTCCGGCGCGCCAGTCGCGTACCAGTGGTCCGAACACCTTGTGATTCAACATCCAGTCATCGAACCGCTGTGACGACTTGGAGAACAGGAACGCCGCCAGCAGGATGGGGGCGGTGGTCGGAATCCCGGGAAGCACCGTACCGATGACGCCGATGCCCACCAGCAAGAAGCCGAGCACCACGTAGATGCCACGCAGCCAACGGTTCTGCACGACCTGCGCCATGGCGGGCAGCATATCGCCACGAGAATGCAACGCCGAGTCGGAATCGTTCCGACATAACGCCGGTCTACCAATGAAGCCGGACCAAGTTTGCCGACAGGTTGGCGGACTGTGGATGTCCCAAGCCGGTTGGTAGCCTCCCCGTGGCAATGCCCGACCGAAGACTCCACCGCACCTGGCTCCACTCGGAACGGTTCATCCCACGGCGATTCATCAGGCCCGCCCTCCGGTTCACCCAGGTCGAGGCAGCCTCAGGGATCATCCTGCTGGTCGCCGCTTTGATCGCCGTCGTCTGGGCCAACTCCTCATTCGGGGACACCTACGAGCATCTGTGGGAAACCGTCTTTAACATCGAAATTGGTTCGTTCCACCTCGAAGAATCGCTCCGCGACCTCGTCAACGACGGTCTGATGGCCATCTTCTTCCTGGTGGTAGGCCTGGAGATCAAGCGGGAACTGGTGATCGGTGAGCTGCGTGATCCCAAAGCGGCGGCGCTGCCTGCCATCGCCGCTCTGGGCGGCATGATCGTGCCTGCCCTCATCTTCCTGGCGCTGGTCGCCGGGGAGGGCGGTGAGGCAACTCGCGGTTGGGGGATCCCGATGGCTACCGACATCGCCTTCTCGATCGGGGTAGTCGCCCTGTTGGGGAGCCGGGTGCCGGTTGGGGCCAAGCTCTTCCTGCTGGCGCTGGCCATCGTCGACGACATCGGCGCCATCGCCGTCATCGCCGTCTTCTACACCGACGATCTGGCCTTCGCGTTCCTGGCGGCGGCCATCATCACACTCCTCGTCATATGGGCCGCACAGAAGGGAGGGATCCGGGCCGCCGCCTTCTACTGGCCGATGGGAATCGTGGCCTGGTTCTTCCTGCTCGAATCGGGTGTGCACGCCACCCTGGCGGGCGTAGCGCTTGGTCTGATGACTCCGGCCCGGGCGATGTATTCCGACGAGGAGTATCACCGCAAGGCAACCTATGTCCTGGATACGTACGATCCCCAACCGGAATCACCGCACGGCCGCGACCGTATCGACCACGAGGCGCGGCAGTTGGCCTCGATCGCCAACGAATCGATCGCTCCGCTCAACCGCCTCGAGCACCTGTTACATCCGTGGAGTTCCTTCCTGATCGTTCCGCTGTTTGCGCTCGCCAATTCCGGTGTCCGCTTCGGAGGGGTGGACCTCGTCGGTGCCCTGACCAGTCCGGTGGCCCTCGGGGTAGCGGTAGGCCTGCTGGTCGGCAAGATCGTCGGCGTCTCTGCCTTCACGGCCCTGGCCGTTCGCCTGGGATGGGGACGACTACCCCGCCACACCACCTGGAGGCACGTGTTCGGTCTGGCCGCCCTGGCCGGTATAGGGTTCACCGTCTCGTTGTTCGTGACCGGCCTGGCCTTCGACGATCCGGCGCTGACCGACCTGGCCAAGATCGGCATCTTCGCCGGCTCCGGAACCGCCGGGTTGATCGGGTACCTGTTCCTTCGCTTCACCGGCAAGTCCCCCGCGCCCTGAACCGAAGGCAGAAACGGGTGATCCCGGGGAGAACCTGTTGACGGAAGAATCTGAGTTCTTTATTATCAGATTAGTTGATATGATACTTGTAGATACAACGTGCTTGGAGCGAAAGGAGAAGCGATGGTACTGCGTTTCATGGATCCCTTTGAGGAGCTCGATCAGTTTCTGAGCACACGCGGAAGCGGATGGCGGGGCGCCCTCATGCCGATGGATGCCTTTGAGAAAGACGGAATGTACACCCTGAGATTCGATCTCCCGGGCGTCGATCCGGACCACGTCGAGCTGATGGTCGAGAACAACGTCCTCACCGTCACGGCCGACCGCAAGCTCGAAGACACCGAAGGCGCCAATTGGCTGTTGCGGGAGCGCCCCACCGGGACCCACAGCCGCCAAGTTCGGCTCGGAGAACGGTTGGACACGGGAAGTGTCCACGCCTCCTACGACCAGGGCGTGCTCACGGTGACCCTCCCGATCCGAGAGGAAGCCAAGCCGCACCGGGTGGCGATCAAGAAAGGCTCCCACCAGGCCATCACCGTGGAGTCGAGTTCCTGATCCGGTAGACATCATCGACCAAGCGCCCGGCTGAGACGTCGGTGTCCCCTCCGCCCCGGGGAACGACAAACCTCAGCCGGGCGTGTCCTTCGAGGGTAAGGTGAACACATGGAACCTGCCCCAGAAATCATCTGTGTCGAGTGTGGTGGTCGCGCCCACCTGATCACTCCGATACCGGCGGAAGAAGAACTGGAGCCGGGAGATATCCTCGTCTACCGGTGCGCAGAGTGCCTCGACCGCTGGGATGTTGTCTTCGAACACGACGACATCGAAGAATCGCTCTAGGACACCGCCGAGCGCCACCCCGTGATCGACAGCACGTTCCCGTCCGGGTCGCGGAAGTCTGCAGCCAAAAGATCCCGACCGTCGCTGCTCATCACCGTGCGCGGGGCGACCCTGAACTGGACGCCGGCCCCGGTCAAAGCCACATAGGTGGCCTCGACGTCATCGACTTCGAAGACCACCTCAACCAGCCCGGGCGGGTTTGCCTCGATCTCTTCTCCGACGGCGTTGAGTGCCAGGGTCAGGCCACCGCCGTCCAAGAACGCGAATTCCCCGGCGGCTCCAAGAACGGTCATGCCGAGTCGGTCACGGTAGAAGGCCAGCGATCGCCCGAGTTCTCCGACCCGGAGAATGATGTTCGAGATCTTGGACAGCGAGACGGTCATGTCATCCCTTCCGTTGCCGAGAACTGTCTCCCCGGAGGCGGGGATATTCGATGGCCGGGCAGCGGTCCATGATGACATCGAGCCCGGCAGTTCGTGCCCGAACCGCCGCCTCCTCGTCGATGACGTCCAGTTGTAACCAGACCGCCTTGGCGCCGATGGCTATCGCCTCGTCGACATGCACACCGGCCCGGGACGACCTGCGGAAGACGTCGACCACATCGACCGGCTCAGGAATGGAGGCGAGATCGGGATAGGCCGTTTCGCCCAGGATCCGATCGGCAACGGGGTTGACGGGGATGATGCGAAACCCGCGAGATTGCAGAAAAGCGGCCACCCGGTGGCTGGCCCGCGCCGGATTCTCGCTGAGCCCGACCACCGCCCAGGTCCGGTAGTCGGTCAGCACCCGCTCGATGGTGGCCCGGTCTCCGTGGATATTCATGCCGCTCCTTCAACCGATCGGATGATCGCCGTCATTCCATCCTGATGGATATCCCGGAAAGCAGGGCGGAAATCAACAGTAATCTCGATGGCGAAAGGGGTGGAATGCGAAGAATCCTCATGAGCCTGCTGCTGGTGCTGTTCGTTACCGCCGCACCGGCCCTCGCACAGACCGTCGATTGTCCGGAGTTTGAAGGCATCACCTGCGATGGGTGGGTGACCGACGCAGCCGGCGTCCTCGTCGACGACCCGCGCCTCGAAGAGGCCGTCGGTCGGGTTGTTGCCGCCTCCGGTCACGAGATTGCCGTGGTGGTGATTGGTGACAGCGGGGGCCGTGATACCAACGAATTCGCCCGCGACCTGGGGAACACGTGGGGAGTCGGCGACCCCGAGCGCAACGACGGCATCGTGGTGGTCGTCAACCTGGGAGATCGGCGCACTGCCATCGAAACCGGCCCGGGCATCGACCTGACGACCTCGCAGCTCAGCTCGGTGGCAGGTCTCGGCGACAGCTTTTTTGGGGCAGGCGACTTCGACGGTGGCCTGGCGGCCATCATCGGCGGCCTCGAGCAGACGCTGGTGGGGTCGGGACCGAACGAGCCAACCCAACCGGCGCCGCAAGAAGACGACGGCTCCGGTGTGGGCGGGTGGGTGTTCGCGGGACTGTTGCTGGCGGTCGGCGCCGGCCTGGTCGGCTCCGGGGCAGCCAACAGCCGGCTGGACAAGGTGCGGGCGGTCCGCAAGAAGCGCCAGGAACAGGTGGACGGCGAACTTGCCCGCCTGAAGCCGGCCGGGTACGAGCTGACCCTCGAAGACGAATTGATGCTGGCTCGACCGGTCGAGGGGCCCGATGTGACGACGGCCGCCGGTATCAACGCCCTCACCGCCCTGTTCGAAGAGCGGCCGGCCGGCAATCGGATGGCGCTGGAAGCACTGTGGGCGCTGGGCGCCATCGATGTCGTCGACCGGGCCCGGCTGGATTCCGAGGTGGAGATCCCGCTCGAGCTGCGGGTCACCGGCGAGCAGGCCGTCCTCGAGGAAACCGTTCAACAGACGGCCGCCGAAGCGGTCAATGTGAACACCCGGGATGAAACGGCCTTCAAGGTCAAGCTGGATGAGCTCCAGCGGCTGGTCGAGTCGTTGCGTCCCTACCGGATCGCCGAAGCCAAGCGCAAGCTGGCGCAAGAGGTGGCCGAACAGGTCCGCCAGACGACGATCGGAGGGACGGTCGTCTCCGACCTCGGGGTGCGGCTTGCCCAGGCTGCCCCCGTCCTCGACGGTGACCTTTCACTCGAGACGTCTGTAGCGGAAATGGAGAAGACCTACGCGGTGGCCCGATCCAAGACGGATCGGCTCGAGACCCTCTACGCCAAGCTGCCGGATTCGATTGCCCGACCGGCGGTGTCGGCTGCTCTGGCCGACCTGGAGGAAGACCCAAACGCCTCGCTGGAGCGATACGAGCTGATACGGAACGCTCTCGAGACGCAAGGCCGTGACCTACGCCAGGACGGCATCGAGCTGTCGGCGCTGGCCGCCTTCCTGTTGCTGAACAACGACGAGGGCAGCCTCGGCGAGTTTCTGGACGCCTACCACGAAGCCCGGCGGCTCGGCCACGAACCGGTGGTGGCCGTCGAGCTGGCCATTGCCGGTCTCCAGTCCAAGGCGGAGATCGAGCACGTCCGCGAGGAAGCATCCCGCCTCGGTCTTCCCATCTCGATCACGGCGGCCCTCCTCCGTGCGGGGGAACGCTCGGTCGTCGCCTTCGGAGGCCTGCAGAACGAACTGGCCGGGCACGGGGTGAAGGGAGACACCAGGCGGACCATTGCGGCCTTGCTGGCCATCTCACTCGAGCCGGCCCAGGCGATGCGCCGCTGGCAGGGTGCCCGCGGGGCACTCGCCGACCTCGGGTTGTCCGGATCGTACGCCGACGTGGCAGCAGCCTTTGGTGCCTCGGACCCGCGCGGCCCGAAGGGATTCGCCCTCGCCTATGCGGCTCAGCGCCAGGCACTGGCTCGCTCGACGATCGAGGATGCCGATCGTTTCGCGCCGGAACTGGCCCACGAAGGGACCCAACGTCAGCAGGACACCTGGACGGGCCGGCCGATCCCATCCGACCTGAGGGTGTTCGATCCTTTCACGTTGCTGTACTACCACTGGATCATCACCCGCGGTGTCGACGTGGCCCTGGGCTGGCGCCCCATTTACCGGGACAACTCATGGTCGGGCAACCGCAACTCGTGGTTCGGCGGCTTCGGCGGCGGAGGAGGGTTCGGAGGATCCGGCAGCCGGGGTGGTGGATCGTCCTGGGGGTCGGGAGGTGGCTTCGGCGGTGGCTTCGGCGGCTTCGGCGGCGGCGGGGGGTTTGGTGGGGGTGGTGGCGGCAGCGGCTGGTAGCCGGGCGCGATTATTCCTAGCGCGACACCCCGGGCATACTCGTGACCGTATCCGCGTTGAACGGTGAGCCGTGATCTTCAAGAGGAACAAACGCATACGCGCCCGCAAGGTCGAATCCTTGCAGGAGATCGACGATTTGGCGGCCGGTGGCCGGCCGGTGCTGATCGACTTCTGGCAGGTCGGATGCGCTCCCTGTCGAACCATGGACGGAATCGTCGACGAGTTGGCCGACGAGTTCGGGGATACCGCTCACGTCGCCAAGATCGACGTTCGTCGGGTGCCGGATGCGGTGCAGAAGTTCGCCATCCGCTCCACCCCGACTTTTGTTCTGCTGGCCACTTCCCCCCGAGCCAAGAAGAAGGCCACGGCCGAGCCCGGCCCCGCCAAGGTCACGCAACGCTGGCGCGCCTCCGGTCCCGTCAACAAGGATGCGCTGGCCCGGCTGCTGGAGAGCAACGGGGCAACCCGGGTACGTAGTACCTAGCACGGGAAAACCGCCGGACATCGTTCTCATGTTCCCGCCGGGACCTCGTTCCTCTCTACATGATCCAGCCGGTCGTCTAGAAGGACTGTTGTGGTGGAGGGTTTCGACTCGTAAGCGGAGCGTGGCCGGTTTGCGCTCGAGACGAAGCGGCGCATCCGGGTCAGCGCAGAGGAGGAGATTACCGGGCTCGACCGGATGGAACATGGCGCCGAGGCCTGTCCGGAGTTCATGGAGCAGATCGCTCCCGCCGAGCTGCTCGATCCGGTG
>DATEVB010000145.1:0-5489 GCA_035282865.1 Acidimicrobiia bacterium
CCTCCCCCTTCTCACTCGCTTCGCCTCAGCAACGCACCGCTGGTGGGAACGGACCCCCCATCCGCTTCTCGCCACAGGCGAGAAGCACCTCCCCCTTCTCACTCGCTTCGCCTCAGCAACGCACCGCTGGTGGGAACGGACCCCCCTCCGCTTCTCGCCTCCGGCGAGAACCACCTCCCCCCATCTCACTCGCTTCGCTCGCAGGGGGGAGGTTATGTGATCCTGCGGTCGATCTCGTAGCTCGATCCGACCCGTTGTTTGGCGAATTCTTTCATCTCGACCGCGATCGCCGACGCCTCCCATTGGGAGGTGATCGTCCGGGTCAGGTTGGTAGCGACTCCCAGCGAGAAGGACACAACAGGAAAGGCGTGCTGCTCACCACGCCGGTCACTCACCTCGATGTAACCGCGTAGCGCATCGGCGGTGTCGTACAGGTCGAGGATGCCGTCGTCGAAGATCCGGATGACCGCTTTGCAGAAATCCTCGACGAGATCTGTGTTCACGGTGGCAACGAAGTCGTCACCACCAACGTGACCGACAAAGGTGCTGGGGTCGCCGATCTCGGCGGCCGCCTCCAGGAGCACATGGGCGGTGAACTTGATCACCAGGTCGCCGCGCATGAAGCCGTAGTGATCGTTGAATGCTTTGAAGTTGTCGAGATCGGCGTGGACTACTGCGAAATACCCGCCTTCTGCGATCCGGCGCTCCAGCTCCGAGGAGATGCGGAAGTTGCCGGGCAGACCGGTCAGCGGTGAGACATCCCGCATCGCCTGGGTTCGCCGGAGCACCGCCTTGACCCGGGCCATGAGCTCATCGACGTCGAACGGTTTGGTGACGTAGTCATCGGCCCCGAGCTCGAGACCCCGCACCCTGTCCTCAGGCAGGGTCTTGGCAGTCAACAGGATGACCGATGTGTTAGTGGCGGCCGGGTGCATACGTAGCCTGCGAAGGGCGGTGAGCCCGTCCATCTCGGGCATCATCACATCGAGCAGCACCAGGTCGGGAGGGGAAGCCATCACCTTGGCTATGGCCTCTTTCCCGTCGTGGGCGACCTCGACCTCGAAACCCTCGAGCTCCAGATTTACCCTGACGAATTGAAGGATGTCCGGATCGTCGTCTGCAACCAGGATTCGTTCCGGCATATCACTCCACGGCTTCGATCGCGTTTCTCAAGCGGCGCACGGCCCCCGGCGGGTCGGGATCCCTGAAGATGGCCGTCCCGGCGACAAAGACATCTGCGCCGGCCTGCCTGGCCCGCGAAGCGGTCTGGGTAGTGATGCCACCGTCTACTTGTATATCGACCGGAAGTCCGTGCGAATCAACAAACTTTCTGGCTGTTTCCACCTTTGCCAGGACCTCAGGCATAAACGCCTGGCCCCCGAACCCCGGGTGCACCGACATGACCAGGAGGAGATCGGTCAGTTCCACAAAGGGCTCCACCCCGGAAAACGGCGTGGGCGGGCTGAGCGCCAGGCCAACATCGAGCCCGAGCTGTCTGGCTCTCTTGGCCAGGTTGGTGGGGTTGGGAACTACTTCGATGTGCACGGTAACGAGGTCGGCGCCCGCCTCCTTGAGATCTTTGAGGTAGGCATCGGGATTGGTGGTCATCAGGTGACAATCGAAGTACAGGGAGGTGGCCGCCCGCAGTGACGCGATCACCGGCACTCCGAAACTGATGTTCGGAACGAAATGGCCGTCCATCACATCCAGGTGCAACATGTCGATCTCGTGCTCGATCCTCAGCACTTCCTCACCGAGCCGGGCAAAATCGGCGGCCAGCAGCGACGGGGCAATGCGGGCGGGCTTCATCGGGCGAGTGTACCCGGCTCATCCCCTGATTCTGGTGATGAACATGCCGTCCGTGTTGGTGAGATGAGGTGCCAGCAGCCAGCCCTCGCCCCAGGGGCGGCCCGGCAAGCCTTCGATCGGTTCGGTAGGCAGACCTTCGATCACGTCGATGGTTTCCTGGGGAGTCACCGTGCAGACCGAGTAGACGACCAAACCTCCCGGCTTCACTACCCGGAGGGCTTCCTCGATCATCAGCGCTTGGCGGACGGCCAGGTCGGTCGGGTCGGCCTCCTTGGTTCGGAAACGAATCTCCGGTCGCCGCCGTAGGGTTCCCCATCCGGAGCAGGGTGCGTCCACCAGCACTCGATCGAGCGAATGCGACCGGTACGGGGTCCGGCGTCCGTCGGCCACACACCACCGGATGGCAGAGTCCTGCAGGCGACCAGCGGCCGAACCGACCCGGCGATGGTGGCGGTCGGATGCGATCACCACGCCCCGCCCGTTCACCACATCAGATATGTGCAACGACTTACCTCCGGGAGCCGCCGCCAGGTCCAGGATGCGCTCGCCCGGTAGCGGGTCCAGGGCCAGACCGACCGCGATCGATGCTCCGTCCTGAACCGCCATATTCTTCGGAACTTCCGAGCCGGGAGGAAGGAGGTAGGCGCCGCTGATGCCTGCCACCGGTGGTGCAGCAGGTGGCGCTTCACCCCACCGCAATCGGGCCGTCCGGGCTGCGTCCGTCTGAGAGGCCGCCAGGAAATCCTCGGCCTCCTCCCGACCCCAAGCGTTCACCAGCAGTTCATAGATCCACAGCGGCTGACCGAGCCGCAGGGCTGCTCCCCCATCGCCCTCCGGCAGGGGCGGCTCCCCGCTACGCAAGATGGAACGGAGGATGGCATTGCAGAATCCGGTTGCTCCCGGTTGGATCGACCGGGCAACCTCAACGGCGGAATCAACCGCGGCATGGTCGGTCGTGCGAGCGAACAGCAGCTCCTGGACACCCACCCGGAGCGTGTCGAGCACGTTGTCCTGGATTTCGGCCAACGGCCGCGCGCTCACCGAGGCAATGGCGCGATCGAGCCTCAGGAGATTGCGGATGGTGTCGTAGGCAAGACGCTGTGCCAGGCGGGCATCGCCGTGGGGCAAGTCCTGCGTCTCGCTCCGTACCACCAGGTTGGAGTAGGCGCCCGATCGAAGCACCCGGGTCACGATCCTGCGGGCGGCAGCTCGCGCCGCAACACCCGGTTTCACGTCAGCCGCCCGAGGTCTTCCTTCCGCCCCCGTGCCCAGGCCGCTCCGCTCATGCGTTTCCCGCCCGGAGCCTGCACCTCGACGAGCTCAATCGGTCGGTCGGCCGTCCCCAGGAAGAGCCGGCGCCCGTCGAAAAAGAGGTCACCGGCCGCCCGCCGGCTGAGATCACAAGGAGCTGCCCTCCATACTTTGAACGCACCATCCCCGAATCGGGCTCCGGGGCGGGGCGCATAGGCTCGCACTGCCCTGAGCAGCTTGATTGAAGGCCAGGTCGCACTCACAACCGCTTCGTCGCTTTTGATCCGGTTGGCGTAGCTTGCCCCGTCGGCCGGTTGAGGAAGCGGAATCCTTCGGCCGTCCGCGTAGTCGATCAGGTGCCGGGAAAGCAGTTCGGCACCGAGATCGGCCAGCCGCTCGGTGAGTTCACCCGCCGTTTCATCCGGCTCTATCACCGTCGCTTCCGAAGCGAGGACCGGCCCCGTATCGAGGCCTTCCTCCATGACCATCAGCGTCACCCCGGTCCTTTCATCACCGGCCAGAATGGCGCGCTCAACCGGAGCGGCGCCCCGCCAGCGAGGCAAGAGCGAGAAGTGGACGTTGACGAACCCCCGGGTCGGGATCTCGAGTGTCTCCGCTCGCAGGATCATCCCGAAGGCAACCACCACACCCGCTTGGAAGGGTGCAACCTCCGATAGAAGCGCTTGCAGCTCGCGGTGGCTCGACGGCTGAACCACGGGGAGCCCCCATTCGATGGCAGCTTCTTTGACGGGCGGAGGCTGAGCCCGCCCCGAACGACCGCGCGGTCGGTCCGGCCGGGTGACGACCAGGCGGAGATCCGTCAGCGACGACAAAGCCTGGAGCGAGGGAATGCTCGCCGCCGGGGTGCCGAGGAAGACGGTGGAGATCACTCGGCCGTTCCGAACCCCAACGCCTCTCGGCGCAGCTCGCGGAGCGCCTGTTTGCGAAGCTTACCGTCGAGCCGCTCGATCAGGAGTAGCCCGTCGAGGTGATCTACCTCATGCTGCAACACACGTCCTAATAGCTCATCGCCGGCGTACTCGACCTCCCGGCCGTCGAGATCGAGGCCACGTACCCGCACGAAGCCGGGTCGGGTGATCGGCCAGAAATGGCCCGGTAGCGAGAGGCATCCCTCTTCGAATGACCACTCTCCCTCGGACTCGACGAGCTCGGGATTGATCAGCACGCCGGGACTCTCACCCGCATCGAAAACGACGACCTGTTTCGAAACGCCGATCTGTGGCGCGGCCAGGCCAACCCCCGGAGCGTCGTACATGGTCTCGAGCATGTCGGCAACCAGACGATGGATGCTCTCGTCGATCTCGACGACGGGCTCGGCCCTTGCCCGGAGCACCGGATCACCGAACGTACGTATTGGAAAGATGGCCACGACTACCTCCGGGAAAAGCAGCCTAGTGCCGTGTCATGCAGATACGGTCTTCGGGATATCGAGGCAGGGCGTGATCTGGTGAAGGGTGAGCGCCGGCGGGCGGACCTGACGGCACAGTCGAGATGCCGTCACAGATCGAGTGGGTCTGCATCTACCCGGACGGCGGAGCCCGCCTCGCGGAGGCGTTGAACAACCGGTCGCAACCGGGTTCGAACCGTCGATAGGCGGTCGCCCTGGATCAGCCACCGCGACCCGCGCGGGGCGGGGGCCGGGCCGTACACGGTTGCCTCACCACCGACCGCCTTTTTGATCAACGCATCGCCTTCGGGCCCCACATCACGAACCTCGATGATGATCAGCTCACCGGCGGGCGGGAACCCGAGCTCCTCTCGCTTGACCAGCTCGGATTCGAGAAACTCGATCGGGTCACCCCTCCGTAAGGCAACGATGACGGGATGATTCGGCTGCGACGTTTGCACCATGAGCCGTTTGCCGCGTCCGAAAGGTACGACCCCGGCCAACCGCGCCAATACCCGCAACGCTTCTTCTGCGGCCCGATAATTCGTGCCGAGAATCAACCCGTCGGGGTCGACTGCTACGGCCAGATCCATGGTTCCGACCCGGACCAGGTCTCGTTCGGTTCCCACCACCACCGGGCGCCCTTCATCGATGCCTCCGACCGCTTCGGTGCCGAGCATCCGGCGAGCTCCCTCGAGGACGCGACCCATGCCGGCACCCAGCGGTTCGAACCGTGCTCCTCCACAGGCGAGACAAGGTCCCAGAGCCGCGCCGCACCGCGCACAGGTCGTTCCGGGATCGGGCCGGGAACCGCATGTTGCGCACCTGCGCAGTGTCCGGCATGTCACACAGCGGGAAGCGGGAGCGTAACCGTGACGGTGGGTGAACAGGAATACCCTTTCCTTCCTGGCGACCGCGTTGCGGAGCGCCGCCCGGACCCTTTCGGTGAGGAGGCCGGAGCCGGGCGGGTCCTCGCCCCGATCCACGACCTCGACCAGCGGCCAGATCCGGTTCCGTCCGG
>DATEVB010000146.1:0-4359 GCA_035282865.1 Acidimicrobiia bacterium
AATCCACGACGCCGACACCAAAGACATCGAAGCGATCCTCGTCGAAGTCAAAGGCAAATCACTCGCCAACAAAAGGCTCCTCGACGACAACGAATTCCTCGACATCGTCCGCCAAGTATTGCCAGAACGAGTCAGCTAGTCGATCAACAGAGCCAAGATCCCCGGCCACGCCGACGAGTACGCCGGCCACTCTCCTTGCTCCGCTCCGCCCGGCGGGACGTGCCCCCGTCCCGCCGGAAGAACGTCATCCGGATCGTTGCGGACTATTCCACTCCGAGGATCCTGGCCGAGGACTCGCCGGCCCGGATGCGGTCTATCCACCCCCGCTCGAGGGTTACTACCCGCTCCACTTCAGCGACCACCGTGCCCACCCGATCAGCGGGAACGACCGTGACCCCATCGGCATCGCCCACGATGAGGTCGCCGGGGTTGACGACCACACCACCGCATTGCACCGGGACACCATGGAAGCCCCGGAAGCCCTTGTGAGGACCCGCCGGGCAGGTGGCCCGGGCAAAAAGAGTGAAGCCCAGTGCGGCGATCTCGTCTATGTCCCTGACCGCCCCGTCGATGACCGCGCCGATAACACCCCGCGCCATGGCGGCTTCGGTGAGCACGCCGCCCCACACCGCCCGGACGATTCCGCCCTGGCCGTCGACCACCAGCACGGAACCCGGTGACGCATCTACCAGCGACCGATGGATGCTCGACGAATCCCCGGTGCCCGTGAGGACGGTGTGTGCTGGGCCCACCATCCGCCGCCCGCACAATCGGCGGATTCCACCGTCCATGGCTCCCACGCGGCCGATAGCGTCGGAGAGATTAGCGGTGGCCATCCTCTCCCAGGCCTTAGGGTCGAAACCGGGCCAAGGAATCATCACTTCCCCCTGCTGCGCACCACGGCACCCAGGCAGGCGATGTCGAGATCGCCAACGCCTAGATCGAGGCCGGCCCGGGTGAGGCTCCGCACCGACCCCATGACACCGCCGGCACCGAATTCCTCGCCTACCAGTTCCATGTCCTTGGCGGCCTGACGGAGAGAAAAACCTCCCGCCGCCGCCGTACCGCTGATGGTCTCAGCCCGGGCCGACGCCAGAGGTGAGATCCGCTCGATGACCGAGGCAAACTCCTTGACGTCCAGGTCGGGCTGGCGGCCGATCAGCCACGACAGGCTCTCGGCTGCCGCGGCGATCACCGACACCAACAGCCCGTTCACCGCCAGCTTGGCCGCCGATCCGCTCCCGGTCGGCCCGAACACCACGGTCCGCGAGGCGATCGCCTCCAGGAGGCTCTGGTAGCGGTCGAAGAGCACCTGATCGCCGCCACCCAGGATGGTCAACTGGGCGTTCTCGGCCGGCTTCACCGACCCGCTCACCGGTGCATCGAGGAATCCAAAACCGGCGGCCTCGACCCGGGAGCCGATGCGCCCGGCCGCGCTAGGCCCGATGGTCGATGACTGGATGACCACCGATCCGGGCTTCGCTCTCGCCGCCCAGCCGTCCTCTCCGAACAAGACCTGCTCTACGGCATCGGCATCCGAAACCATCAGAAAGGCGACTTCAGTCAGCTCTCCCACCGCCCGGGGCGAACCGACCAGCGTGACCCCTTCAGGGGGCTCGATCGGCGACCGGTTCCAGGCCAGCACCCGGAGCCCGGCCTTGGCCAGGTTGCGCGCCATCGGCCGTCCCATGGCCCCCAGTCCCATGAAGCCAACGTCCATGTCGAATCTCCTTCACTAGCCGTTCATGGCGGAACAGGTTCCTCCCGATCGATTGACCCGGCTTCCGGGAGAGCCGGTCTCCGGTCATGGGCGCGCCGTGGCCGACCCCGGCCACGGTCAGGCGGCCGGGCCAACCACCCGATTCCGCAGCTTCCCCAGACCCTCAACCTCACATTCCACCAGGTCACCGGCCTGTAGGAATCGGGGCGGGTCCATGACGAAACCCACCCCGTGCGGAGTTCCGGTCAACAGCACGTCTCCCGGCTCCAGGGTCATCGCCCGGGCCAGGAAGTGGATGAGGTGGACGACGGGGAAGAGCATCTCCCTGGTGGAGGAGTCCTGCCGTACCTCCCCGTTGACCAGGGTCCTGATCCCCAACGCCTGGGGTTCGGGCACCGCATCGGCCGTCGTGATCCAGGGTCCGACGGGGCAGAAGGTATCGAAGTTCTTCGACCGATCCAGCTGGCCATCGGTCTTCATGCAATCCCGCGCCGTTACGTCGTTGGCCACCGTATACCCGAACACGGCACTCGGGGCGTCCGCCTCGGAGATACCCTTGGTCCGCCGCCCGATGATGAGCGCGAGCTCCGTCTCGTAGTCGGCCATCTTGGTCAGCTCCGGATCGACGACGATGTCATCGGTGGGGCCGACTACCGACGTGGAGTACTTGCTGAACAGGATGGGGTTTGACGGGGGTTTGGAACCGGTTTCCCGGATGTGGTCGGCGTAATTGAGACCGATAGCCATCATCTTCCTCGGGCCGACGATCGGAGCCAGAAACTGCGGATCGACGACACCGCCTCCCACGGTGGCCAGGTCGAGGGCGGCCAGATCGTCGGCGGCTTTCACCAGCTCAGGCGTTGTCGCAACCTCGATGCCGAACGACCCGACATCGACCCAGGACTCGTCTCCACCCTGGACCGCGAATACCGGTCCGGCGGGTCCATCAATTCGCGCGATTCTCACAATCTCCTCCCTTTCGACTCAGCCGGTACCCTGGATCTCGAAGATCTCGGACTTGTGCCAGAACAACAGTTTCTTCTCAGCCCAGGCCACCACCCCGAACAGGATGAGTCCGAGGATCCCGAGATAGACGATGAGGGCGAACACCCGGTCGATGCGCAGCGTCTGGGCGGAGAGCCTGATCAGCTCGCCCAAACCATGGCCCCCGCCCAGATATTCGCCGACTACCGCCCCCACCACGCTGAACACCGCCGCGGTCTTGAGCCCGGCGAAGATGAACGGGAGGGCGGAAGGCAGTTTCAGCTTGCGCAGCGTCTGCCATCTGCTCGCTTCCATCGACTGGAACAGCATCACAGTGTCGGCGTCCACCGAGTAAAGGCCTGCGGCGGTGTCGACGATCACCGGGAAGAAGGCAATGAACAGCGCCATGACGATCTTCGAGTTCACACCGAATCCGAACCAGGCCACGAAGACGGGGGCAAAGGCGACCTTGGGGAGGGCGTTGAGGGCGACCAGGTAGGGCATGACCGCCCGCTTCCCCAACCGGGTCTCGCCGACGACCACCCCCAGCACGAAGCCGAGGATCGCAGCGGCGAGGAAGCCCAAGAGCACCTCCTGAGTGGTGATCCACAACCCCTCGGCGATATGCCCACCGCTAACGATGTTCTTGGTCGTGTCCCATAGTTCCTCGAAGGTGTCAGCCGGTCCCGCAAGGAGGATCTTGAGGTTTTGGGGCATGAGTTCGGCGATCAGCCACCAGAGTCCTAGCATCGCCAACCCCAACACAGTGATCGAGACCCACTGGGGAACCCGGTCGATCCATTTGCCCGAATACCAAAGCTCCTCTGCGTCGGACATTTCGGCAGGCCCGCGCGGCCCTTGGGTTGTCTGAGTCATTCCAGGCCTCCGCCGTCGATTCCCATGTCAAGGCTGTGGCGTACGCGCCGCACCAACGCCCCGAATTCAGGAGTGGTCATCATGTCGAGGTTACGGGGACGGGGAAGGTCGACATCCACAATGGCGGCGATCCGGCCGGGACGGGCGGACATCACGAACACCTGGTCTGCCATGAACACGGCCTCGGGGATCGCATGCGTGACCATGAACGAGGTGGCGTCGCGTTCCCGGCAAATCCGCTGCAATTCCACATTCATGTACTCCCGTGTCAGCTCGTCCAGAGCCCCGAAGGGCTCATCGAGCAACAGAATCGCCGGTCCGGTGACCAGCATCCGGCAGATGGCGACCCGCTGCGCCATACCACCCGAGAGTTCGTGCGGATGAACGTGATCGAATCCCTCGAGCCCGACCAGCTCGAGCAGTCGGAGAGCGTCGTCCCTTTTTGCCTGGGCGGCCGCTGCTCCCGACCGAATCTCAATAGGCAGCAGAACGTTCTCGATGGAGGTGCGCCAGGGAAGTAGGGTTGGCTGCTGAAACATGATCCCGATGTCCTGGCGGGGACCGGTGACCGCCTTGCCGTTGAGCAGGATCTCCCCTGAAGTTGCCGGGATCAACCCGGCCATGATCTTGAGAAGGGTCGATTTGCCGCATCCGCTGGGCCCGATAACGCTGGTGAACGTGCTGTGACGAAGCGTCATGTCGACATCGTCGAGAGCCTTCAAGCCGCGTTTGTGGAACGTCTTGTTGAGCTTGGTAACTCTGACGACTTCGTGTTCGAC
>DATEVB010000147.1:0-2435 GCA_035282865.1 Acidimicrobiia bacterium
AGCCATCGCCGGTCTCTTCGCCTGGGGTGCGGTCACGCTCGGGGTTT
Source organism: Acidimicrobiia bacterium (assembly GCA_035282865.1). Classification (GTDB taxonomy): domain Bacteria; phylum Actinomycetota; class Acidimicrobiia; order Spongiisociales; family UBA4744; genus UBA4744. Next base: position 48 of record DATEVB010000147.1, read on the forward strand.
CGACCGAAATCGGTTTCGCCCGCTCGCTCGGTATCGATCTGGGGCCTCTTTATCCCATCTGGGTGTTGCTGATGCTCACTGCGACGGCCAACGCCGTCAATATCACCGACGGCCTCGACGGTCTGGCCGCCGGGTCGAGCTCGCTCGTATACGGCGCCTTCATGATCATGATGTTCTGGATCTTCCGAAACCGCCAGTTCTACGGGGAGTTCACTTCCCAGCAACTCGGAGCCGGCGAATTGGCCGTCGTGGCGGCCGCCTTCTTGGGGGCAACGCTCGGTTTCCTCTGGTGGAATGCCGCCCCGGCCAAAGTGTTCATGGGAGACGTCGGCTCGCAAGCCCTGGGCGGCGGCATGGCCGCGATGGCTCTCCTGTCCAAGACCGATCTGCTGCTGGTCGTGATCGGTGGTCTCTACGCGGTCGAGACCACCACGGTCATTCTGCAGATCGTGAGCTTCCGGGTGTTCGGGAAGCGGATGTTCCGGATGGCCCCGATCCACCACCACTTCGAGCTGTTGGGTTGGCAAGAGACAACGATTGTCATTCGTTTCTTCATCCTGGCCGGGATTGGAGTCGCCCTCGGATTGGGACTGTTCTACGGCGACTTCATTGCGGGCGGAGGTTTGCAGTGAAGTCTCTGGTGCTCGGCGGGGCCGTCTCAGGTCGGGCAGCCGCCCTCCTGGCACGTCGTCTCGGTCACGCTGTGACGGTATTCGACCGCGACCCGGCCGTGCTGGCCAAGCTGCGAGACGATCGGGTGCTCTTGACTACCGGAAGCTGGACGCCCTCACTGCTTTCCGGCGTCCAGCTGGTCATCACCAGTCCGGGATTCAGCGAATCGTCGGAACCCATCCGCGACACCCAGGCCGCCGAAATAGCATTATGGAGCGAGCTCGAGTTCTCTTCACAACAGCTCGACGCGCCGATCATTGCCGTGACCGGAACCAACGGTAAGACCACCGTCACCGGGCTGGTCGCGGACATGCTCACGGCCAGCGGCATGGCGGTCGTTGCGGCCGGCAACATCGGTACACCTGTGGCGGACGTGGTCGATGAGCATTCCGACTTGGTCGTCGTCGAGGCCTCCAGTTTTCAGCTTCGATTCACAGAGCAGTTCCATCCGGCTACCGCCCTGGTTCTGAATGTTGCTCCCGACCATTTGGATTGGCATGGATCCTTTGAGGCCTACCTGGCGGCCAAGGCCATGATCCACCGCAACCAGACTCGAGACGACCTACTCGTGTACGACGCCGATGATGACGGAGCGGTGGCAGCCATTCGAAACGCCGCCGCCCGGTTGCTACCGGTGAGCGGGTATCGACGACCAGAAGGCGGAGCAGGCGTGGCTGCCGACCGGTTCGACCTGGGTGACCTCGTGGTGCCGCTGGCCCGGATCCCCATCGGCGACCCTGCCTTCCTGGTTGACCTTGCCGCCGCCGGGGTCGTCGCGCTGGCGCACGGTGCCAACCCGGAAGCGGTCGAACGGATCATCACCACGTTCCACCCCGGTCCGCACCGCCGGACGCTCGTTGGGAGCTGGGACGACGTTGACTGGGTGGACGATTCCAAAGCGACCAATCCTCACGCAGCGGTGGCCTCGGCATCGGCCTATCCGGCGGTGATCCTCATCGCGGGCGGGAGGAACAAAGGCCTCGACCTCTCCGATCTGGTGGCGGTGCCGAAGATCAAGCAGGTGATCGCGATGGGCGAAGCCGCCGCCGAATTGGAGCAAGCGGCGGCCGGAACGCCGGTCGAACGAGCCGCGACGATGCGCGAGGCCGTCGAGATTGCCGACCGAATAGCACAGCCGGGCGACACGGTGCTGCTGGCCCCCGGTTGTGCCAGTTTTGACATGTTCCGCTCCTACGCAGACCGAGGAGACAGCTTTGCGGACGCGGTTCGCAGGCGGAAAGAGGGAAGATGACGGCCGGTGTCACTTCGATAACTCGCGCCAGGGCGGCGGCCCGCAGCAAGGCAGAGCGTCGGACCACCAACGCAAGAATGGCCACGCTGCTCCTGGTACCCATCGCCATCCTGACGGTTATCGGCCTCGGGGCGACGATGTCGGCCTCAGCCATCATCGGGAAGGAGCAGTACGACGATCAGCTCTTCTACTTCACCAGCCAGCTCAAGTGGGTCGGCCTAGGCATTGTGGTCCTGGTGTTGGCTACCCGGGTTCGTTACCAGCGGTACCGGCGTTTCGCGATTCCGATCTTCCTCCTATCGGTGGTTGGGCTGATCGCGGTCCTGCAATTCGGCGTCGTGCGGGGCGGCAGCCGTCGCTGGATCGAGCTCGGATCCTTCGCCAGTCTCCAACCGTCCGAGTTCGCCAAGTTCGGCGTGATCGTCCTGTTGGCGATGGTGATGGAGAAGAAAGAGAAGCTGCTC
>DATEVB010000148.1:0-13699 GCA_035282865.1 Acidimicrobiia bacterium
GAGGCAAAGGCAGGTTGGGGGGCGTCGGCGGTTTGTTTCCCCCTCCCGCTGGCGGGAGGGGGTTGGGGGGAGGGTGGGACGAGCTGGTTGTGGGTCAGTTTCCACCCGTCTCCGCTCCGCCGCCGGTTGGCTTCGCTTCCACCCTCTCCGCTCCGCCGCCTTGGGCGGCTGCGCGCCTCTCCCGCCGGCGGGAGAGGCAAGGCACGCCGGCGTCTTGTTTCCCCCTCCCGCTGGCGGGAGGGGGTTAGGGGGAGGGTGGGAGCTTCAGGTATCTGTCTGCGACGTTATGGCGGTACGGTAAACGAGTCATGAGTCACGAGAAACGAGGAACGCTTTGATGGAATATCAGTTGCGAATCTACGAAGTGAAGGACGGGCAGATGGACGCTTTCCTCGACATCTTTCCTTCGGTTGTCGAGGCGCGCCGCGCGGTTGGCTTCAACGTCATCGGGGCCTGGGTGATCCCGCAAGACAACCAGTTCATCTGGATCGTCGGGGCCGAGGATGGGATCGAGGCCACCTCCGAGAAGTACTACGCCTCGGAGCAGCGCCGGGCGATCGAACCCGAACCGGCCAAGCTGCTGCAAACCATCGAAACGCGCACCATGGTGGCCGTCCCGATCTGAAGACGTAGTAGCCGAGATTCGGGTCTGAGGCGGCACACCTAGTATGCCCTCAGAGACGTCAGGAAGGCTCTAGATGCTGGCTGTTGCAGTGTTGGTGTCCGGTTCAGGTTCCAACCTCCAGGCCCTCCTCGACGCCTCGGCCGGAGATCCCGGATTCGGTGCCCGGATCGTGGTGGTGATCTCCGACCGGCCCGGCGTCTCAGCCCTGGAGCGTGCCACCCGGGCCGGTGTGCCGGCCGAGGTTGTCCGTTGGGTCGAGTTCGGCGATCGTGAGTCCTTCTCGGTCGCCATCTGCGACACAGCCGAACGCTACGGGGCAGAGGCGCTGATTCTGGCCGGGTTCATGCGCATTCTCTCCCCGACGGCTATCGACCGCTACCCCAACCGGATCATCAACATCCATCCCGCCCTGCTGCCCGCCTTCCCGGGCGCGCACGCCGTGCCGGCCGCCCTGGCCCACGGGGTGAAGGTGAGCGGGGTCAGCGTGCATTTCGTCGACGATGAGGTCGACCACGGACCGATCATCGCTCAGCGAGCCGTTCCGGTGCAGGCCGACGACTCCGAAGAGACACTCCACGCCCGCATCCGGAAGGAGGAGCACCTGCTGCTCCCGCAGGTTGTCAAAGCGTTCGCGGCGGGGCGCCTGCGAGTCGATGGCCGCCGGGTGATCTGGGAGGAGTCGTGACCCGCGTACCGATCAGCCGGGCTTTGATCTCCGTCTCCGACAAGACCGGCCTCATCCCGTTGGCCCGCAGTCTGGTCGCGGCGGGTACCGAGATTGTTTCATCGGGCGGTACGGCCCGCGCTCTCCAGGAAGCCGGCGTTGAAGTGACGGGAGTTGCCGACGTCACCGGTTCTCCTGAGATCCTTGGAGGACGGGTCAAGACCCTCCACCCCAAGATTCACGGTGGGATCCTGGCCGACCCGTCCCAGAAGGATCACAGGGAAGATCTCGAGCGTCACGGCCTCATACCCTTTCAGCTGGTGGTTGTCAACCTCTATCCGTTTGAGGCAACCGTGGCGCTCGACGATGTCACCGACCGTCAGGCGATCGAGAACATTGACATCGGTGGGCCGGCCATGATTCGGGCGGCGGCCAAGAACCATGCTCATGTGGGCGTGGTTACGTCACCCGATCAATACGACGAAGTCATCGCGGCGGTTGGAGAGGGTGGCCTGGACGACGAGTTACGAAGGGAGTTAGCCCGGGCTGCCTTCTATCGCACCGCCGCCTACGACGCTGCCATCCTCCGGTGGCTGGAGCCGGACGAACTGCCCGCCCGACTGGTTCTACCTCTGGAGAGAAGGCACATCCTCCGATACGGTGAGAATCCCCACCAGACCGCAGCCGCCTACCGCCAGGTGGGAGAGGACGGGTGGTGGACGTCGGCCGTCCAGTTGCAGGGCAAGGAAATGTCTTTCAACAACTACGTCGATACGGAAGCGGCCTGGCGTCTGGCGTGGGAGTTCGGGGAACCGGCCGCCGTCGTCGTCAAGCACACCAATGCCAGCGGGGTTGCCGTGGCGGACTCGCTGGTCGAGGCTTTCGGGGCGGCCTGGGAATGCGACCCACTCTCTGCCTTTGGGAGCGTGGTGTCCTTGAACCGGCCACTCGACGCTCCTACCGCCGAGGCAATCGGGGAGGTCTTCATCGAAGTGGTCATTGCCCCTGAGGTGACGCCGGGGGCGGTCGAGGCGCTGGCCGGCAAGAAGAACCTGCGGGTTCTCCAAGCCCAGGCCCCTCATCCCGGCGGGATCGACCTGCGCAGATTGGACGGCGGGTTCTTGGCGCAGACCAGGGACGGCATCGGTGAAGGGCCCGACGACTGGCAGGTGATGACGTCGCGACGGCCGACCGCGGCCGAGTGGTCGGACCTCGAACTTGCCTGGGTGGTAGCCGCCCACACCAAATCGAATGCCGTGATCATCGCCCGGGATGGGGCTGCCGTTGGTGTGGGGGCCGGAGATCAGAGCAGGGTGGGAGCTGCCGAACGGGCCGTTGTACGAGCCGGAGACCGGGCGGTGGGAGCGGCGGCCGCCAGCGACGCCTTTTTTCCCTTCCGGGATGGCATCGACACGTTGGCCGACGCCGGGGTGCGGGCAGTGGTTGAACCCGGCGGGTCCAAACGGGACGAAGAAGTGATCGTGGCCGCCGAGCAGCACGGGATCGCCCTGGTGTTCACCGGCAGGAGGCATTTCCGACATTGAGCGCGCAGATACTGGACGGCAAAGCGGTGGCGGCCGCCGTGCGCGATGAGGTGACTGAAAGGGTCGCGGCGCTGGCCAAGAAGGGAAAAGTGCCCGGTCTGGCTACCGTTTTGGTCGGTGACGACCCGGCGTCGCATGTGTATGTGCGGAGCAAAGGGCGGCTCGCCGAGAAGGTGGGCATCAATTCTCTGCATCACGAACTCGACGTCGGGGTGACCCAGGGTGAGTTGGAGTCCCTCGTGCTTCGCCTCAATGCCGACCCCGCTGTTGACGGGATCCTGGTGCAACTTCCTCTGCCGGGGGGCCTCGACGACAAGCGAGTGACGTCACTCATCGACCCGAGCAAGGACGCCGACGGTCTTCATCCGTACAACCTCGGCTTACTGGCCCTGGAACGAGCAGTGCTCATTCCCTGCACCCCGCAAGGCGTCATGCGGATTCTCTCTCACTACGGGATCAAGACGGCCGGTAAGAGAGCTGTGATCGTCGGTCGCTCGTTTTTGGTCGGCAGGCCGCTGTCCATGCTGTTGGCCGCCAAAGGCACCGACGCCACAGTCACGGCAGCGCACTCGCGGACACCCGACATCGCCGCCGTCGCCCGTGAGGCGGACATTCTGGTGGCGGCGGTCGGCGTTCCCGGCTTGATCGGTCGAGACGCCGTGAAACCCGGTGCCACCGTCATCGATGTCGGCATCAACCGAACCGACCAAGGGCTGGTCGGGGATGTTGTATTCGATGAGGTGCGGGAAGTGGCAGGGGCTATCACCCCGGTGCCGGGCGGGGTTGGTCCGATGACGGTGGCGATGCTGATGCGCAACACAGTGGCGGCGGCCGAGCGCAGCATGGGATAATCGATAAACGAACACAGAGAAGGAGTCCTAATGGCATTGCCTATCACGATGGGTCCCGATGGTCTGCTGGTACCCGACGAACCCATCATTCCGTTCATCGAAGGTGACGGTATCGGACCCGACATATGGCGGGCCGCCCAACTCGTGTTCGACGCGGCGGTAGCCAAGGCGTTCGGCGGCAGCCGCAAGGTCGGCTGGACGGAAGTGCTGGCGGGGCAGAAGGCCTTCGACGATACCGGCGAATGGCTTCCTGCGGATACGGTCGACGCCTTCCGTACCTATCTCGTCGGCATCAAAGGTCCATTGACCACACCGGTTGGTGGCGGCATCCGGAGCCTCAACGTAGCGTTGCGGCAGACGCTGGATCTGTACGTCTGCTTGCGGCCGATACGCTGGTTCAAGGGAGTGCCTTCTCCGGTGAGGCATCCCGAGTTGATCGACATGGTGATCTTTCGGGAAAACACCGAGGACGTCTATGCCGGCAAAGAGGTCGAAGCCGGCACCGATGACGCCAAGAAGCTGCTCGAGTTCCTCCACGATACCTACGGATGGGACATCCCCCCGGACAGCGGCCTCGGCATCAAGCCTATTTCCGAGACGGGGTCCAAGCGTCTGATCCGGGCGGCGCTTCGCTATGCGCTCGCCAACGAGCGTGACTCACTGACCCTGGTCCACAAGGGCAACATCATGAAATTCACCGAGGGAGCTTTTCGCAATTGGGGTTATGAGCTCGTCAAAGAGGAGTTCTCGGACGTTGCGGTCAGCTGGGTCGACTCAGGTGGCGATCCGGGCGACAGGCTGCTGGTCAAAGATGTCATCGCCGATGCGTTCCTCCAGCAGATCCTGACCCGACCGGCCGAATACGACGTGATCGCCACCATGAACCTGAACGGTGACTTCATCTCCGACGCACTCGCTGCGCAGGTCGGCGGTATTGGCATCGCCCCGGGCGGAAACATCAACTACGACACCGGTCACGCGGTTTTCGAAGCAACCCACGGGACCGCCCCGAAGTACGCCGGGATGGACAAGGTGAACCCGGGGTCGATGATCCTCTCGGGCGAGTTGATGTTCCGGTATCTCGGATGGAAAGAGGTGGCGGATCTGATTGTGGCCGGTATCGAGTCAGCCATTGAGGACAAGATCGTCACCTACGACTTCGCCCGGTTGATGGAGGGGGCGACCGAAGTGAAGACCTCCGAGTTTGCGGCGGCGATCGTCGAGAGGATGTGAGGCGGCGGGCGCCGTCCACACCATCTGCCACGGAGACAAGGCAGGCGGCATGACGGACCACGAGGCTGCACCGCACGGAATCGGGGTCATCGGTGATGTCGTCATCGATGTTGCAGACCTCGAACGAGGTGGCAGGTTCTGGTCGCGCATCCTCGGAGTTGAGATCGTTGTCCGCCATCACCAGTTCTGGTGGTTGGGCAAGCAACACGAAGGTGCCCCCAACATCGTGCTGCAGCGCTCCGAAGAAGAAAAGATCACCAAGAACCGGGCTCATCTCGACATTCGGGTCGGAGACCTCGAGACGGCGCTGGCCCGCGTCGAGGAGCTGGGCGGTGTCCGGTTGCGTCACGTGGTTGAACCCGAGTATTCGTTGTGGGTGGTCGCCGACCCGGACGGGAACGAATTCTGCCTCATTCCGACCGACGAACCTTCCTGATGCCGGCATGACCGGAAACTGCGATCTCGATCATGTCGCTCTGGCGGTGCGAGACGCTGCCCCGCCCATGGGCACACTGATCGCCGAGCTGGGGGGCACCCTCGTATCCGGCGGGGATGCGGCCGGATTCCGGGCCATGCAGATCAGGCTGGGCGATCTGACCAAGGGCATGACGGTTGAGCTGCTGGAACCGTGGAACCTCGAACAAAGCGACTTTCTGGTGAGATTCCTCGATCGGCGGGGGGAGGGCCCTCATCATCTCACCTTCAAGGTGCCCGACCTGGCCGTCGAGCTGGAGCGGCTCGAAGGAATCGGGCTGCGTCCGATCGGAGTCGACCTGTCCAATCCGATGTGGCGGGAAGCCTTCCTTCACCCGCGGGATTCTCACGGAACGGTCATTCAGATCGCACAATCCGAAGTCTGGCGCATCGAGCTGGCCTGGGAGTCCGCACGGGCCGGCGGACCGGTTGGCCGACCATGGTGGCCCACCCCACCCCTTCGGGGAGCGGCGGAGGCGGTGCTCGAAAGGGTGGTCATGCAGTCCCGGGCGGTTCGGCTCACGGCGGGATTCTTCATTGAAGTGCTGGGGGCAGAGGTAGACGCCCATGACAGTGATGTGGTCGAGCTGTCATGGCCGGGGGGTGGCCGGGTCACGATCGAAGAAGGACCGGGCCAGGGGATTGTCCGCCTCGAGATGAGCGGAAGCGAACACCTGGATCGCATCGTCGCCGGCACGCGGATCGTTGGTGGCTAACAGTACGCAGTTGGCCGCCGGCCGCTGGTTACCACAGCACCACGTAAGTCAGGATCGGGTCGGCGGCCTTGAAGCCGGTGGCATCTCGGAAGTCCCACAGCTCCACCCAGAGGTTGACGCCGTCGGTCCTGGTGAATAACCCGGCGTAGCGGGGGAGCCGGGCGTCCTCGGTGCGGGCGAGCACTCCGCTCAATCGCCGCTCCAGCAGTCGTTGCTGAATCTCGACCGCTAGTTGCTGATGCGGAGCCACATCGTCTGGAAGGTTGAAATAGAGGGGTTCGACGTGATCGAACCTGAGGGCCATGCCGGTCAGGGCGGCTTCGTCGTAGAGCGGATCCGTCGAGATAACCTCGCGCGATCCGGCCGGTGCCCACGGCTTTCCCCTTGCCAGGGCGGTGGCACCGGTTCCCAACCATTGCTCCACCCAGCGGGTGTGCGAGGGCGGGATCCAGTTGGATCGTCCCAGCACAACCATCGAGACCGCCTCAGCCATGTCTTCTCCCGCCCCGGTTCTTGCGTAGTCGCTCGACGCGCCGATCGACGAGGGCAGGAACCACGACGCTTCCAGGGGGTCTTCGTTCTGGTCGATCCATCCGATGGCGGCTGCAAACGAGCGCACCAGCGCCGAACCGGCGGCCGGGTCCACCTGGTCGACCTGGCCCAAGAGGGCCGCTTCGACGTACCCGTCTTCGAGGGATCGATACTGGGCCACATGGGCGAGTTCGTGGAGGAGAGCCCGGGTCAGTTCCATCCGGGTGGTGGAATCGCCGTTGGGAACGAACGTCCTGTCGACGAGATAGATGTCGGGACCTTTCGTGAACGCCACGGCCTTGCCGATCGCCTCGCCGCCGCCCACCGATCCGATCCGGATCAGATTCCGGGGCAGAGCAAGCTCTGCAAGAGCCGCCGGGACCTCATCGAGCGCCCCGGCGATCAGCTCGAGCTCGGCCGGGTCGGCGGAATCGGTCGCTCCCAATAAGGTCACGCCACCGACCGTCCGTTTCCAGGAGGTGTCTTCGAAGGGTGGCGACCCGAGCCGGGCCAACAGGTCCGGGTCGTTCAAGTCGATGTCCGGTGGGGCATTGGTCGACGAGGCGGTCGTTTCTGAACCCGTGGGGGCTGTTCCGGATGGCGCGACGAAGCCGCACGCCGGCAGCATGAGGGCGAGAATCAACGAGATGAGAACGAGGGTACGTCGCACTGGTCCTTGATAGCAGGACTGCGGGTCAATCTGGTTTTGGGCCCCGGTGGCGGCGCTAGCCTTGAGGCACTGAACCGACCAGCCAAGGAGTGTGCGCATGAGCAAGGTCACGGTCGTAGGTGCGGGAAAGTATGGTTCCACGACTGCTCAGCGGTTGGCAGCTATGGACATCGTCGACGAGGTGGTGTTGACCGATATTGTCGAAGGTCTCCCCCAGGGACTGGCTCTCGACATGAATCAGTCCCGTCCGGTAGAGAAATACCGGACGCTGGTGGTGGGAACCAACGACTACGCCGACACAGCCGGAAGCGACGTGGTGGTCATCACCGCCGGATTGCCGAGAAAGCCGGGCATGAGCCGGATGGATCTACTCGAAGTGAACGCCAAGATCGTCAAGGACGTCACCGAACAGGTCATCAAGTATTCGCCGGAAGCGACGCTGGTGGTTGTGACCAATCCTCTCGATCACATGACCACACTGGCCGCCGAAGTCTCCGGGTTGCCACACCACAAGGTGCTGGGGCAGGCCGGCATCCTGGACAGCTCCCGGCTGGCCCATTTCCTGTCCGAGGCCACCGGAGTGGACATTTTCGAGATCGATGCCCTCACGCTGGGCAGTCACGGCCCGACCATGGTCCCGGTCCCGTCACAATGCACGGTGGCCGGCAAACCGCTGACCGACTACCTGAGTGACGAAGAGATCGAGGGAATCCTGGATCGGACCCGGAAGGGGGGAGCGGAGATCGTGGCCTTGCTCAAAACGGGCAGCGCCTACTACGCCCCGTCTTCGGCTGCGGCCCGGATGGTGGCGGCGATCATCAACGACGAGAAGGCCACGATGCCGGTGTGCGCCTGGGTTTCGGGTGAGTACGGCATCAGCGACGTGTACCTCGGGGTACCGGCCAAGCTCGGCAAGAACGGTGTCGAGGAAGTCATCGAGCTGGACCTGACCGACAGTGAGCGGGCTTCTCTAGCCGAAGCCGCCGCCTCGGTCAAAGAGAGCGTCGACGAACTGCACCAGCTCGAGTTGTGAGGACGTCCTGCGGCTCGCCCTCATCCGAGACGCAGGGCTTGATTGTTACCGGCACGCCGGGAGCGTATAGTTACACGTGTGTAGTTATCCCCGACTGAGGAGGACCCGGCTGTGAACAAGGGCGAATTGATCGATCAGGTGGCGGCGGAGGCCGGTATCACCAAGGTGGCTGCGAAGGCTGCCGTCGACACCGTCTTCGATTCGATCACCAAAGCGATGAAGAAGGGCGACCGAGCTCAGATCATTGGTTTTGGTACGTTTGAGTCCAAGAAGCGGCAGGGACGCAAGGGCATCAACCCGGCAACGGGTGAGGCGATTCGCATCAAGACCCAGTTCGTGCCGAAGTTCTCGGCAGGCAAGGGGCTGAAGGACGAAGTCGCCAAGCGTAAGAAATGACGGGAATCACAACAGAGGGGCCGCCCCGGGTGGGGTCGCCCCTTCTGTCGTGATCGTCTAGTTCTTCTTGGGGGTTGGAACTCGTGAGATGTGACGAGTTTCCGCGCAGGCTCCGAGGCGTCCGTTCGGGCCTGCCCCCTCCCGCTAGTACTCGACGTCGATACCGGCGACAGCCGTTGCCCAGTGGCCGAGCGCCGACTGCTGGGTCATCAACTTGGCGAGGTTGCCGTTGACCTTGATCTTGCCGGTCATGAAGGCCATCTGAGTGTTCAGGTCGCCGCTGAAGATCGCGCTGGCGGTCTCGTAGTTGCTGGAGATGGTGACGTCGGCGTTCTCCAGTTCACCCATCGCCTGGATCGGATCACCACCAGATGCATCCATGTAGAACTTGACTTCCCCTTCGGGAGCATCGCCGACCACGAACTGCAGGCTCATGTCGGCAGACGCCTTGAATTGCTCGTGGGCCTGCAGTGCTTCCGTTACCTCTGCGGCCCAATCCTCGGAGAGGAACTTGACTGCCATCGAATGGCTCCTTCTTTCGACACCGCGTCGTATTGACGCAGCCAGGGTAGCAGTGGTTGGTTTGGCCCCGGTGGGCCGAACCCAGCTTGAAGTTTGAAGTATGAAGTTTCGGGCCCTGCACCTCTCGGGGGAGCCACGGCCACGGTCTTGAGTGGCGGGTCACGCCAACCAACCTCAACTGCGGCCTACGAACCACCAACCACCAACTACGAAACTGTGACCATCAAAGTACCCCTGCCTCCCTCAACACCGTCTCGATGTTCTTCCGCTCTTTCGCAGGTAATGGTTGGAGCGGTTGTCGCGGGTATCCGGGTCGGAGTCCGGTCAGCTCGGCCGCCGCTTTGACCCCCGGGACGCGGTGAGCTTCAACGGCGGTTGAAAGGCGGGACAGTTGGGACTGGAGTCGGGCGGCCGACCGTGGGGACCGCCGGGCGGCGGCTACCACCGCGCCGGCCAGCTCCGGCAGGTAGTTCGAGCTGGCCGTAATGGCGCCGTGTGCGCCGACCGTGATGCACAGGGTCATCGCTCTGGATGAGCCGGTCATCAGTAGCAAATCGCCGGCAGTGTCTTCGACGAGACGGGCCATGGCCAGCGGATCGCCGCCCGAGTCTTTCATGCCGGCAATGTTGGCGTGCCGGGAAAGCTCGACGGCCGACTCGATCGGGAGCGTATAGCCGGTCACCGCAGGCACGGAATAAACAAACACGGGAACCGGCGATGCATCAGCCACGTCTTTGAAGAATCCGACAACGGCCGGGTGGTTTCCCCGAACCAGGGTGGTCGGCGTCAACACCAGGACGGCGTCGGCTCCGGCGACCGCCGCTTCCTCGGCCTGGGCCAGGGCCGCCCTCAGCGACTCGGCGGCTATTCCGGCCAGCAGGAAGGGGTGGCTGCCCAGTTCCTGCCGTGCGGCGGCTACCAGCGCTCCACGCTCGCCGTGATCGAGATAGGGTCCCTCTCCGGTCGACCCGCCAATGAGGAATCCACTGATGCCTCGCGCCGTGAGTTCCCGGAGGTTGTACCGGTGGGCGTCGAGATCGAGCGCCCCGGATCTGGTGAAGGGCGTGACAAGGGCGGGCAGCAGATGAGGTGGGGGTCGCATATCGACGAATCTAACCGGATATCCCCACGGCGCGGCATCCTCGGGATGCATCGACCGCCGGCATCATCAGATCCGTCCGAAACACCGGACGCGGCCCGGTTACCTACTTGAGGAGGTGCACCGGGTTGCCGATGATGTACGCCTTCCAGGTTGTGGTGTCGTTGACGTTGTTGGAGTAGTCGTAATTGAGTTTCCACCAACAGTCGGCGCCACAGGCATAGCTACTGAGGGTCATCTCCAACTTGATCCAGTCGCCGTTGTAGTCGTTCACTCCGCCGTTGTTGTTGGCGAAGAAACGGCAGGGGGTGAGGGTGGTTGGGCTCGACCACGAGGCGGCTTCGCTGGTTCGGACGCTCATCCGGCAGCTTGCGTAGTCCGTCCAGCTGCCGGGCCCGGTGGGGCTCTTGATCTCGACCCAGCCACCCGGGTTCGCCTCCCCCGGGTCGTACAATTCCACTACGAAGTTCTTCCCGGAGTAGATATCGCTCACCTCAGCGAGGTAGAAGTCGCTGGTCGTGCCGGTGGCGTTGTTGTAGAGCGACATGTCGCCGAGCCCGTACAGGCGGGCGCCGCCGGTAGCCCGGACCGAGTATCGGTTGAGGCCCGACCAACCGGCGGTGGCGAGCGGGTTCGGCGAATCGAGCGGATCGAGCGCCTCGATCTGCAGCACGTACAGGCCATCGGCAGGCGGGGTGATGGGACACCACGAATCCCACACGTAGGGAATATTCTCCGCCACCTGGGGTTCCGGGTCCCAGTCCTTGACACACAACATCACATTGCCGTTGAGATTCAGCGGCGAGGGATCGGGTCCGTACAACGTGGTGCGCACGGTCTGGCCGCAGAGGGCGTTGTTGTCGCCCCAGTCTTCGCAACCGCGATCACCGGTCCGCCAGCTGTCGTTAGTGGTGACCCCGGCAGAGATATTGTGGTGAACGATGTCGAGGAACTGGATCGAAAACGGGTTGCCGGCGGTTCCTTCGATCCCGTAGAGATACCCTGCCCCCCTCGTGCTGGAAGCCGGATCTCGCCACGAGATGTTCTCGCCGCACCCCTCGTTCCCGCTTCCCTGGCCGTCCTCGCAGTAGGACGAGTAGGCGTCACCCATTCGTGTGTCGGTGTACTTGCCGTGCATGTTGGCCCAGAAGTTCGGCTGGCCCGTGCAACCGGGCTCGTTGGGATCGCAGCTGTTGCCGAACTGCGATTCGGGGCTCCCAAGTGGGAGGGGAGGGACGTATTCGGCTATGGCGCCTCGGGTGATGGTTTGGTTTTGCCGCCCGAGCACCCGGAGCAGGAACGTGTCGACGGTGTCGCTGATCTCGACTTCGAGCTGATTGGGCTCACTCCAGGAGAGCCCATCGGTGACGGTGATCGAGGCGCCATCGACGCCATCGATGTAGCCGTTGGTGGCGGCCACCTGGAGGGCGGTCGGCTCGGCTTTGGTGGCATAGGCCTGCGGCATGTGGATAACGCCCGCCAGCGCGGCCGACTCTGCCGCTCGTTGAATCCGCGTTGAATTCAGGTAGAACCACCCGAGGTCGACGGCGAAGGAAGCCAGCCCGAGGAGCAGAATCAGCACGAGGGCCACGAACGGCAGGATGGCGCCCTGCTCGTCGGTCGGCTCGATGTGTCGTTTCGCCATCACGCGCCCCTTTCAACCCACATCCGGCTCTAGTTGAAACACCGCGTCCTCCGAGAATGGTCCGGTGGGAAACGAGAGGAAGCCGGTGATGTACTGGTGGGTGAATACCACCCGCACTCCGAGGCGGTCCGGGCAATCGGCGGGCGTGGCCGGACAGTTGAGACCAACCGTCATCTTGCGCCCGGTCGCGTTCCAGGACCCGATGAGCAGGTTGCCGGCGGAGTCGTAGATGTTGGTGCGGTTGGTCGGTCCGGCGCACGAGAAGTAGTTGGCGGAGTTGTCAACCACACAATTGTCGACCGGATCGCCGTTGGCTTTGGCCTCGAAGATCCAGATCGCCTCGATGATCGAGTTGTCGAGGTCGGCCGTCGCCTCGGCGATGGCGCCGAGCATGAGCGTATCGGCGTTTGATGCACTGCCAACTGCGCTACCTACCCGGGCGCCTTCCCGAGCGGCGCTCGATACGTTGAGGAAGTCCAGGAACACGAAACCGAACTCGGCCGCCCCGAAGGCCAGCAGAACGAGCAAGGGGACGACCAGCGCTGCTTCGACGAGGCTGGCCCCTCGTTCAGAATCCGCCCGCCGTCGCAAGGAGAACCAGCGTCGCTTCCTCACGAGAACACCCTCGGCTCGAGACGCATGATCGTGTCGGCCGTCCAGGTGGACGTGCTGGCGAAGAGGCCCGTGAACCACTGGTGCGTCAGCGTGATCGAGACCTTGATCCGGCCCGGTATGGGCGCGGTCACGTCGCGTCCTTCAGGTAGGTAGTTGGGTGCTTGATACGGAGGGGCGTAGAGCGGGGGAGCCCCGGCGTACGGATCGGGGCACGGCGTCCAGGCGCAGGTCGGATCCCCGGTATAGGTGTAGTTGGTTCCGTCCACGCCATCGGGGTCTGAGACGCGGACGTTGACGATCGATTGCAGGTCGCTGCCGGTGAGCGCCTGCTCGATGGCCTCAAGGACCTGGATGTCGGCGGCGATGTCATGGGCGGCGGTGGCGCCTGCGCGGGCGCCTTCGCGGCTGGCGTGACTGATGGTCAACCAGTCCTTGAAGGCCAGGCTGAACTCGGCGATACCCATCACCAGCATGATGATGAGCGGAAAGATGACGGCAAACTCGACGAGGGTCGCCCCCCGTTCGTTGCCTTGTCTCGACCGTCCTCGCATGCTGACCTTTTCCCTACGCGACGCGCATCACCGGACCTGAGGGGAGTATCGGCAAAACGAGAGATTCCATGAGTGGAAATCGGGCGAACGGCCGAGCAGAAAGCGGCTCGCGAGGGGGCTGAGCGGGCCGAGGAAGGGCCCGGGGGGTAGCTACGGATTGGGGTCGGGTTCGATGTGCATGACGGTGTCGGCCGACCAGCAGGTGCCCGACAACCCTCGATCACACACCGAACCGGAGAACCAGGCGAATCCGGTCAACCAATCGTGGTCGAAGACGACCCGCACCCCGAGCCAGTCGCGATTTGCTCCAGTATTGACCCTGGCGGCTTCAGGCCATGAGCTCTCGATAACGAACCAGTTTGCGGAACCGCAAACCAGGGCAGGCTCTGTCGGGAGGGCCGGCCGGTACGCCTGCTTGGGGCCGACCGCTCCTGAGGTGTCCGACTTATAGACCCAGACTCCAAGTACCGCGCCGTTGATGTTCCGCACGGCGCCGGCCGTCGCCTCGAGGATCACGCAGTCGGCGTTTG
>DATEVB010000149.1:0-8355 GCA_035282865.1 Acidimicrobiia bacterium
GAGCTCGAGCAGGAACTGGCCGGTTACTTCCAGATCCGTTCGATTCCGACGTTGATGGTGTTCCGCGAGAACGTGATTCTGTTCTCACAGCCGGGTGCCCTCCCTGCCCCGATGCTGGACGACTTGATTACACAGGTCAAGGCAGTCGCTATGGATGACGTACACCGCCAGATTGCCGAAGCTGCCGAGCACGACCACGAAGGCGCCACCGTCTAAGCTCCTGCTGTCTCGGAACGCCGCCGCGTGCAAAGCGGCGGTCGTTTCGCGCGGTAGCGTAGGGAGGTTCGAGACCTAGGAGTTCATGTGTCGGCCAAAGATCGGGTTGGTATCCATTTCACAACCAAGTACGAGGTGACACCGACATCGAGGGTACGCGTACCGAGCCGGCTCAATCTGATCGGAGAACACACCGACTACAACGACGGTTTCGTCCTTCCGTTCGCCGTTGACCGCGAGATGTGGATCGCCTTTCGGCCACGGCTCGACCAGACGGTCCACATTCGGTCGGAGAGTTTTGTCGACGAGGTGATCTTCGACCTGAATTACACCGCCAAAGGCACGGGTTGGGGTGAATACGTCAAAGGTGTCGCCTGGGCACTGTCGGCAACCGGCCGGGAACTGTGCGGGTGGGATGGCTTTCTCGCCAGCGACATTCCGATGGGCGCCGGAATGTCATCGTCGGCCGCTCTCTGTGTCGGCTCGGCCGTTACGTTGGCCGTGGCATCCGGTTTCTACCTCGAATCCCGGGAGCTGGCCCAGCTGGCGCAGCACTCTGAGAACGCTTGGGTTGGAGTGAACAGCGGCATCATGGATCCTCTGGTCATAGCGGGTGGGCATCACGGTCATGCCCAGTTGATCGACTGTCGCTACCTCACCGCCGAGGATATTCCCGTCCCGGCCAATATCGTGTCTGCGATCTTGGACACGGGAACTCGCCGGGGTCATGTTGAGTCCGCCTACAACGAGCGACGGACCCAGTGTGTCGAGGCCGCCCGTCACTTCGAGGTTGCGTCACTCAGGGATCTCGATCAGGCGACGCTGGAATCCAAAAACGCCGGGCTGTCCGACGTCATCTACCGGAGAGCCCGTCACGTGGTAACGGAGAACGAAAGAACCCTGCGAGCAGCAGACGCGCTGCGTACCGGCGACGCGGAAACAGTTGGCCGTTTGATGGTCGAGAGCCACGAGTCATTGCGGGACGACTATGAAGTGTCGAACCGACCCCTCGATGCCATGGTGATAGCCGCCAACGCCACTCCTGGATGTCTCGGTGCGCGGATGATGGGCGGCGGATTTGGAGGTGTGGCGGTAGCGCTGGTGAGCCGGGAACGAGCCGCACAATTCAAGAAACAGGTCGCCGACAGGTACACCGATATCACCGGTCTCCAAGCCCACGTACACCTGGCGGAAGCGGTGGACGGTGTCGTTGCGCTCCCGGGCGACGGTTGATCACGTTCCGCGTGGTTCGATCCAGGTCGACCGCAAAGGCTCGGCACCGGCGTACAACCACTCATAGGCGTCCCGGTAGTCGAATTCCACCCCTGATCGCTGAGCCTGCTCGAGGTCGGCGTCGACGTCCTCGAGCGCAGCCTGTAGGCCGTATAGGTATCCCTGCAGTTCTTCGAGGTCGCGACGCGAGATGATCAAGTCGTTCGGCCCCAACCCATGCGAGGCTGCCAGCTTGCGCGCCATGTGCGCTTGCTGGCGGCACCCCTGCTTGCAGTAGACCCTGCGCCGGCCGGGACCCCCCTGCTTGGGCAATTCCCTTCCGCACCATCCGCATCGGGTCTTGAGCGGGCGTTTCGTCATGTGACGAATGATACCCGGCCGACGTTTCCTGGCAGGGTAATCAAGGCCGCCCCCGAGGTGTTGCTCGACCTTCCTGCCGTCGAAGTGGTCCGGGATCTGTCCCTACCCTGGCAAGTCTGACTCCCCTACCCCACCGGTCTTCCGACTCCGCCGCAGCAGGGCCCCGTATCCGCCCAGTCCGATCAACGCAAAGGCAAACCATTGGATGGCGTACGCGAAGTGGGAACCCTCCGACAGTCCCGGGGCCGGTACCGGGACCGGAAGCGAACCGGTCTGAGCCGGGACCTGGGAGCGCAGTTCGATCGAGACCGGTGCGAGCAAGTAGCCGGACTGTTGTTGGATGCGAGGAATGTCGATCCAGTACACCCTCTCCAATCGCTCGTCTGAAGGATCGCGGGGACCGAGGGCCGGAGCAGATTGTGAGTCCCGGACCGTGCCGGTCACCTCGACCTGTCCGGTAGGAGGAAAGGCGGGCGAAACGGGGGGATGGTCGAGATCCAGAGGCACCCACCCACGATTGACCAGCACCGCCACCCCGGGTTCCGTGACGAGAGGAGTGACTACGTGGAATCCGGCTTCGCCGTTGTACGTGCGGGAACGAACCAGGATTTCCTCGTCCACATCGAAAGTTCCCCGAGCCACGGTGCGCCGGTACTCGAGTTCATCGGCAGGTACATCGGCCAGCAACCGGTTGAGTTCGACAGGTTGTTGTGTCGTGCGCCCGGCCACCGTGTCGTTGTGGGAACGCCGCGCTTCGAGTCGATCGAGTTGCCAGATCCCGAGCCGAATGAACACGCTCGCGACGACCATGACAACGACATGGGCCGCGATCCAGCGAGGGGTGAGGAATCTTCGTGACATGGGGTCCCCGCATTATGGTCCCCTCGAGTTGGGCCGTTGGTCAAGCGACCGCTTCGTTCTCGACACCAAGCAGGGTTTGAGCGAATGCCAGCGGTTCGACCCCCTCCGGAGTGGAGACCGCCACGGGGCGTAGTGTCCACTCGGCCAGAGTTTCCGGACGGACACCTGCGTGCTCGATTAGAAGTTCGGCAAGGTCGTCGGTCCAGAACCACGGCATGAAGCTACCTCCGGAGAGAGTGGGCGGCAGGGGAACACCCTTACCGTACCCCGGGTGTCAAGTGTCTCTGACCAGGCCAAACGCGACCGCCCAGTCCGACTAACCAGATCCTGCCAGAGAGGTGGCACCCGTCCGGCGCGGGTCGGCGGCTGCGGTGAATTGACCGTGCGAATCCCAGTAGGCGGCGCCAACACCCCCGAAGAACATATCGATGCTCTCGAACCGTCGGCGGGCGTAGCCGAGCTGATCGATGGGGAGTGCACCCTCATAAGCCACCCGCCATCCAGAGTCACCGTCGCGCTCCACATGGACCCTGGGTTCGGCGATGGCATCAGCCAAGGACATACCCAGTTCCGTGAAGTTGAGCACGGTAGCCAGGATGGCGGTTGTGATCCGGTCGGCTCCTGGAGAACCCACCGAGAGGATCCTGCCATCCTCGTGGCGGGCGATGGTCGGTGCCATATTGGACGTGAGCCTGGTTCCCGGCGCGAGGGCGTGAAATCCGCGCCGATTGAGTTCGATCTCACCCAGACAATTGTTCATCCATATACCGGTGCCAGGAGGCATGACACCCGAGCCGTAACCGGATGAGATGGTCACGGAGCATGCCGCGCCGGTCGAATCAACCGTGGAGGTGTGCACGGTAGAAGGCGATCTCGAGAGAGCCTCGATGTCACCTCCCGCCGCGGCGGTCAGCAACCGGAGAGCGTCACGAGGAAGGTCGTCGCTGAGCTCGAGCTGGTCACGCCGGAACCCGAGCACTGCCATCTGAGCACGGATCAAGCGGTCGTAGGCGGCGGGAGACCACCGATCCTTTGGATATCCGTTCATGAGCATCAACAACGCCGTCAGCGTGATGCCGCCGATCGCCGGGGGAGGATTGGTAACGACATGCCATCCGCCGATGACCGCCTCGAGAGGCCGGCGGACCAGGGGCCGGTACTCGGTGAGATCCTCCATGGTGATCAAGCCTTCATTGACCATCATGTCCGCGGCAATCAGGCGGGCGATCTCGCCTTCATACATCGCCCTGGGTCCTTGTTCGGTGATCGCCCGGAGGGTGTCCGCCCGGTGGTCGACTCGAACCAAGCCGCCCCGCGGTATCAGCGAACCGTCCGGGCGGTGCAGAGCAGCTCTACTCGGTTCGTGCCAACCGAACACCACTTCGTGGCTGTACCGGAGGTAGTCACTCGACGGCTGCGAGAGCGGGCACCCATCGCGGGCCAGTTCGTAGGCAGGCTCAACCAGCAACGGCCACGGGATGCGCCCATAGCGGGCCGAGGCGAGACCCAGCGCCGCCAAGGCGCCCGGCGTTCCAACCGAGCCGTGCCCGATGGTGGTGGTGATTCCTCCACCGTATTCCATGGAAACATCGAATACGCCCTTGCCGAAACGATCCCGGGGAAGCCCCCGCCCGGGCATCTCGACGTAGCCATCGATGGTTGCCGGCTCAGCACCTGGAATCCAAACCGTTACGAACCCGCCACCGCCGAGAGCACAGATGCCCGGTTCGGTGATCATCGAAACGAGCGCCGCGGCTACCGCCCCATCGACGGCGTTCCCGCCCTCGTCGGCGACCCTGGCCGCTGCATCAGCGGCCAGCTGCGAGCTGGATGCGGTTGCTACTCGTAGCATGAGTGCGTCAGCGTAGCCGGAATCGGGCCCCGCTTTCCTTGTCCGATCCGGACGTACTCAGGAAGCTCCCACCATGTCGGTGACCGGAGACCGCACGATGACTTGCTCTGCCACAACCTCCAGCCGACTCCGGCGTCCATCCGGGTTCGACCAGAACCGGCGCTGTACGGCACCGGCCACCCACAGGCGTTGTCCAACTTCCGGTTCGGGAATTAGGGCGTCGTCGGGCGGGTTCCACCGTGTAACCGGCAGCACATCGACGCGGTGCCGGGGTTCTTCGGTACGCACAGTCACGAGGTATCTGACCAGCCGTGCGCCCGATTCGAATACTCTCAGCTCGGGTGGTGCGGCAAGCCGGCCGGTTAGCACGACGAGATTGAGGTCCATAGTTCCTCCTTGGAACAACGGGGAGGAGCGGGAGGTACGTTCAAGGTACGGGACGGGACTGACATCTAGCTTCGGGCATCCGCGGCGGGATCATGCCCCGTCACGTCGTCGTAGAGTGGGGTCGATGGGTACCAGCCGCGCCTTCGAACTGGCGAACAACCTCTATGCGATCGACGCCTGGATGGAGGAGGGACCCGAGCGCCTAGCGTGCTACCTGTTCGACACGCCCGAGCGAGTCCTGGTCGAGGTCGGGCCGTCGGCGACCCTGCACCATCTGACGGCCGTTCTCGATGAACTGGGAATCGACGACATAGCCACCATCGTGGTCACCCACATCCACATAGATCACGCCGGCGGTGCCGGGCACCTAGCTCACCGCTACCCGAAGGCGCGTGTCGGTGTTCATCGCTCGGGGGCGCGCCACCTCGTCGCACCCGACCGCTTGTGGTCCTCAGCAGCTGGGGTCTTCGGGGAAGCGTGGCTCACCAAGACGTGGGGCCCGATGGAACCCGTTCCGGAGGAGAGATTGATGGTGCTCGATGAGGGCGACCGAGTGCCGCTGGGGGGAGGGCGGTTCATCGACGTCATGCATACGCCCGGGCATGCCAGACACCACATCGTCTTTCACGACGATCGCTCAGGAGGTATGTTCGTGGGCGATTCGGTCGGTCTCTGCTACCCGCACGGCCACTTCGTTCAGCCGGTAACGCCGCCACCGGATTTCGACGCCCGGCTCGTCGTCCAGCAGATACACCGGATGCTCGAGCGGGAGCCGATGTTTCTGGGATTCGCTCATTTTGGCCCCGATTACCAGGTTGCCCAGACCCTGTCGAGTGCTGAGGACCGGATCTGGGATTGGGTCCGGGTCGTCGAAGCAACGGCACATCTCGACGACGAAGCTGCCACCGAGGAACTCAAGCTATGGAGCCGTCGTCACTACCTGAACCTGGGCTTCGCCGAAGAGGACATCCGCAAGTACGAGGAGAAGACCTTTTGGCCGATGCAGGTAGCCGGCATCAGGCGGTGGTTGGCGACCAAGGACCCATGATGGGCCGGTCCGTGTCGACGCCGCGGACCGGGAGCGGCTCCGGCGGCAGAAGATCCTCCCGGGTGATTCGCTGTCCGTACACGAGGACCGGCATGCCCAGTTCGAGTTGGCTGGTCAGGAAATCCATATCGGGGAGCTCGACCCGTACACAGCCGTGCGAGGCCGGATAGGGCGGAACACTCGTCGAGCCGTGGATCGCATAGCCACCGCGGAAGTAGAACGGCTGGTACAGGCCGCCTAGATACGAGATGCGCCATCCTTCAACTCGCTTGTAGAACCGGTAATCGCCCTCCGGTGTGCGGGCTCGGACCGACGCTCCGCCCGACCCGCGATAGGTGGCACCGTTGCCGGAAGAAATCGGTAGCACCGCTTCCACCTTCTGGTTCTTGACGAGGAACAACACCTGCTTGGACAAATCGACCTCGACCCGATCCGGCGCTTGCGCCAGGGTCGGTAGCTCCACAGTCGTGTCGAGTAGATCCCACTGCTCGACGCGGAAGACGCCGTCCCGGTCGAGACCGTGCAGTTTCTGAAATGCATAGACGGCCCCGAGAGTGGCTTGACCGAACCGACCGTTGCGAACACCGGGTCGGAAACCGGCTTGTGCGAGCCGTTCTTGAAGCCGCTCCACCCACGGTCCACTGGCGCCGGGAGCCATCGAGAGAGGAACGTCCCATGCTTCGCCGGGACCGAAGAGATTCGGGTCGTCGATATCGACCTCGTAGGCCGCCACGGGCGCTATTGCGCCCAACACCAGGAAAATGGCGATGGATGCCAGTGAAACCATCCGACGGATGGTCTTCCGCATGATTCGACTCCCTCTCCCTGGGACCTACACCCTTCATCGGCGCACCTTGAGCGCGGCCTGAGCCTTATGTAGACTCCCGGGCGGTGATGGCTGCGCTGAGCTGATCCAGACCGGCGAAGGCCGCATCCTCGTTCTCGATGGCGTCCATGAGTTTGCGGGCGGTCGCCGTGTCGCCCAGTTCTACCGCCGCTCGAGCGGCGACGTACCACTGCCGCAGGTCTTCTTCAAATGGGTCCTTGGTGATTCGCTTGGGTTGAGTGATCGACCAAGCCGCATGGGCATCACCCTCGTCGATGAGGAATGCCCCGTACACGACGCGGGCTTCTTTCATTGCCGCCGGGCTCGCGCCGAGTCGCTGCAGCTCGTGCCAGGTCTTGTGGACATCATCTGGTTTCCCCATACCTCGGAGCGCATCCATCTCGACCGCCATATGGGTGGTGTCGCCGGCCAGCCGACGGAAGGTTCGGAGCTCGCGGAGGGCTTCCTGCCAGAGGCCGGCCCGGTAGGCGGAAAGGCCCAGCAATTCTCGAATAGCCACGGCGCGGGGCGACAGCTCCTTGGCTTCGAGCAACTTGTCTCTCGCCACGCGGTAGCGGCCGTCTGCGAAGGCGTCCGCGGCCGCGTTCAGAAGGTTGAGGGTGGGGGTGAGCCGGTCCTTTCGAGTCACCCTCGTGATCTCGTCACGCAGCCATCTGGGTAGGTTCTCTGCCCCACCTTCTACATGGAGCGCACCCCTCCGTTCCGGATGATCCTGATGCCGCTCGTGTCTCTTGGAACCGGCCTCACCACCCCGCCGGGCCTGATCTCGCTGGCCTCGAGCGTCAGTTCGGCCCGCGTTCGGCCGCCCCCGCCCACCGGGAGGGGGTTTGCGCCGCCCATCTCCGCTCCGACCTCTGCCTTGCTGGTCTGGCACGCTGTCATCTCCCGTTCCGCTCATGCTGCTGGGAAGCTCGAGGTTCCAGCTTCAGAGAAAGGGCCGCCCCGGTTTCACCGAGACGGCCCTCCTTCTCACGTTATTGTCCGGCGGTGACCTACTCTCCCAGGGGATTGCTCCCCAAGTACCATCGGCGCGGGCGGGCTTAACTTCCGTGTTCGGAATGGGAACGGGTGGTTCCCCGCCGCTATCGCCACCGGAACACCGGTGAGTACTCGGCTTCCCGAGCACTCCATAGCGAACACGTATGCGGTAATGGATTCAAATCCAAGCCCTCGGCCGATTAGTACCGGTCAGCTGAACACATTGCTGTGCTTACACTTCCGGCCTATCAACCTGGTCTTCTACCAGGGGCCTTACCCGGTTATCCGGTGGGAGGTCTCATCTCGAGGTGGGCTTCGCACTTAGATGCCTTCAGCGCTTATCCCTTCCGCACGTAGCTAACCAGCGGTGCTCTTGGCAGAACAACTGGCACACCAGCGGTGCGTCCATCCCGGTCCTCTCGTACTAGGGACAGCTCCTCTCAAACCTCCTGCGCCTGCGACGGATAGGGACCGAACTGTCTCACGACGTTCTAAACCCAGCTCGCGTGCCGCTTTAACGGGCGAACAGCCCGACCCTTGGGACCTGCTCCAGCCCCAGGATGCGACGAGCCG
>DATEVB010000150.1:0-5311 GCA_035282865.1 Acidimicrobiia bacterium
GAGGTGAATCAGATCAGCCGCCAAAGACGGGAAGCCAGCGGTGTGAGGGTCATGAGTCTCCCTCCCGGCACCACGGTTTCGGCATTTGCCCCCATCCCGCTCGAAGAAGACGAGGACTAGGT
The DNA here is from genome assembly GCA_035282865.1 of Acidimicrobiia bacterium. Taxonomy (GTDB): domain Bacteria; phylum Actinomycetota; class Acidimicrobiia; order Spongiisociales; family UBA4744; genus UBA4744. The sequence continues at coordinate 123 of DATEVB010000150.1, forward strand.
GGTGTGTCTCGGAGCTAGAGCCTTCGAAGTGTCGATGGTTGGCAGACCTGATCGTATGCGCGGGTCACGATACTCAGTGGTAGCTGCACCCTGGGAACTACCCGGCGGGCGTGATCGTTGGGTTGGAGGACTGATCACCGGGGTTACGAAGGCACGGCGTTACACTCGCCCCACGAGGAGTTGATGGTCATGGCATCCGTGCGGCGAGTACGCAGGGTCATACGCAAGTTCGATCCGTGGACCGTGTTGAAGGTCTCGATTGTTTTCTATGCGGTGATGTCCGTTGCCTTCGTGCTCGGCCTGGTGATCCTCTGGGCGGTTGTCAACAACGCCGGGATACCTCAAGCGATTGAGGATTTCGGCAAGAAGATAACGCTGCTCGAAGCGGACGCCGAGTTGTTTGCCGACGGCGAGCGATACCTGCGGGTTGCTGTGTTTCTGGGTGTCGTCTGGACGGTGCTGATGACCGGTCTCACGACGTTGGCGGCGGTGATGTACAACCTCATCTCGGACATAGTTGGCGGTATTGAGATCGTCGTGCTGGAGGAGACGCTCAACGCTCCTCAGGCGACCCAGGCGGGTGTTCGTACACCACGTAGCTGGCAGACCACCCAACCGCCCGCATCAGCGCTTACTTCCGATCAGGTCGATCTACCCACCGAAGAAGTCGCCTTCGAAGAGGGAGCCGCGGCCTCGAGGTTCGGGGTTCGGAGCTCTCCGTAGCTACTCGCTACCTGCAGTCTTCTTCACCGTCGCTCCAAGAACGTTGCGACTTCCAGACCAGCCCGAAGCGCAGCATCTAGATAGTCGCGGGGTGCCGCGGCGGGGTGATGTCTGCCGGTCGGGTAGGCGCCCGTTCCTGCCGCCAGCACCGCCGCGGCGAGGGCGATGCCTGCCAGGTAGGTGCCGTCGTCTGCCACCCCGAGCGTGCGTACCTCGACTCCCTCCGGTGTTGCGGCCGTCACCCTCGCCACCAGCCCGGTCCAAGGCCCTTCGACCGGGGCAGTCAGGAACAACGTTCCGACTGGTGCTTCGGGCCAGATATTCTCGCCGTCGCGGGCCCACAGGTTCCCGATCGGTTGCGGGAAAACGATAGGATGCCCGTCGCGCAGAGGGCGCCCGGGTTCCGTCCACCCGACCACCACTTCCATGGGAGTCTCGTGGCGGGTGCACTCGTGAGCGGCCAGGCAAGCAGCTAGACCGGAACCGTGGTTGGAACCAACGACCAGGGGAATGTCGGGGTCTAGGGAAACCAACGCCTCGCCGGCAGACACGACCAAAGGGATGCCGTGGTCCGACGCCTGCCGGTAGCGGCGCTCGATGTGTTGCACATCGTCCGTAGCGAGGACATCCCAGCCGGCCAGGTTGGTGATGGTGCTCACCCGGGGGTCACCCGCCGTGGAGCGACGCCCGATCAAACCGATCGCTTCAACGGATCGTTCGGCCAGCAGTACCCGAGTAGCGCGCGACCCGATCCTGCCGGTGGCTTCGAAGGCGATCTTCATCGGTGTCTGATCACCGCTCGAGGTCAACCGGTTCCCAGGATCCAGATCGTCTGGGAGGCCTGATGGGCCGCTTTCTGAATGCCAGCATGGCTGCGACCAACGCGGCTAATAGGAGAATAGGTCTGCGGATCATGGGGCCAGTGTAGGGAGATTCTCCGGCCCATCGACCACGCGCTATTCTTCGGGGGTCCGGTTGAGCCGGACACCGTGAAGGTCCCATCAGTGGCTAAGAGCGAAGTCCGGTACCAACCCGGCGCTGTCCCGCAACTGTGATGCCCTCTTCGGAGGGATGAGCCAGGTCGCCTGCCTTCATGGTAACGAAAGTGCTCTCGTAGGAAGGGCGCACGTGCGACCGCGTCGGACGGAGCGTCCTCCGAAGGATTGGAGGACTGGTGAAACGTCTGACACGTTGCCTTCTGGTTATGTCTGTGGTGGTGGCATCCTGCACGTCGCCCATCACGGTCGATAGCGACGCCGGCCAACTGACGCTCGACGATCGCCCGGATCGTATTGTGTCGTTGTCGGCAACTCACACAGAGATCTTGTACGCGATCGAGGCCGCCGACCTCATCGTCGCCACCGACCTAACCTCCAACTACCCCGCCGAAGCCGAGGCGACCCCGAAGGTGGACGCTTTCAACTTCAACGTCGAGGAGATCGCCGCCGTTGCGCCCGACCTCGTCATAACCGCCTTCGACTTCCAGGGTGAAGTGGCTGCCCTGCAAGCGGTCGGCATTCCCGTCCTTCTCCTGGTCCCCGCCTCGAACCTGGATGATGCCTACCAACAAATCGAGATCCTCGGCGATGTGACCGATCGCGGGACCGAGGCCGCCGACCTGATCTCGTCCATGCGGACCCGGATCGATGGACTGATTGGTTCAACGCCGAGGGAGTCACTGACGGTGTTCCATGAGGTCGACAACACGTTGTTTTCCGCTAACTCATCGACCTTCTTGGGAGACATCTATCGTCGTCTCGGGTTGTCGAACATTGCCGACGCGGTTCCCGATGAATTTGCTTCCGGGTACGTCCAGCTATCCGAGGAGTTCCTGTTCTCCGAAGATCCGGACCTCATCTTCCTTGGAGACGCCGGCTTTGGTGAAAGCATCGAGACCATCAGGATTCGCCCGGGCTGGGACACGCTCACCGCCGTTCAACAGGACGCCGTTTTCGAATTGGACGGCGACATCGCCGGACGTTGGGGACCGCGCACGGTGGACCTCGTCGAGGACATCGTTGCAGCAATCGAGGCGGCTTCGTAGTGTCCCGAGTCGCACGTCGTATAGGGAGCCATGCCGGCCCTCGACGCCCCTGGTCGGGTCCTCGACGCACGATCCCGTACGCCGGCGCTGATTCTGCCCGAGAGGGCAGATTCCGTGGCCGGATGAGGACGAATGGCTCGGCGAAATCAACACCAACTCACGAAGCAGGACGCTGAGCATGGCTACCCCGGCCGCCGTCCCGTCGAGTCGCCGCAGGCGCGCTTACCTGGTCAGTGGGCTTGCCCTCCTGGCGATCGCCATCCTCGGCGTGACAATGGGTCCGGTTCGAATCAGCGCGGCTGCGGCCCTCAAGGAACTGGCCGACCATCTGCTGCCCCTGAGAGTCGATTCGGGTCTGAGCGAGCAAGAGTCCGCCATCGTCTGGCAACTCCGGGCTCCGCGGGTGGTGCTCGGCTGCCTGGTTGGGGCCATGCTGGCCACCGCCGGGGGCGCTTACCAGGGGGTCTTCCGCAACCCTCTCGCCGATCCCTACCTGCTCGGCGTGGCGGCCGGAGCCGGATTGGGTGCAACCGCTGCTCTTGGTGCCGGCGCCGGGACCGGAGCCTTGCCGGTGGCCGCCTTCGCCGGCGCCGTCCTGGCCGTGGGAGCGACGTACTACTTCGCCCGTGCCGCCGGTGGAAGGAGAACCGCGGCGACACTGATCCTGGCAGGTGTCGCGGTCGGGTCCTTCCTCGTTGCGGTGCAGACCTTCCTCCAACAACAGTCATCCGATAGGATCCGGGAGGTCTTCACCTGGCTCCTGGGTCGCCTGAGCGCAGCCACCTGGTCCCAGGTGATCACGGTGTTGCCGTACGTCGTGGTCTGTTTGGCGGTGCTTTTCGCCTACCGCCGCGTCCTCGACGTTCTCTCGGTCGGAGAGGAGGAAGCGGCCACACTGGGAGTGCAACCGGCCCGAGCCCGACTGGTGATCATCGCCGCGGCCACTCTCGGATCGGCTGCCGTTGTCTCGGTGACCGGCCTGATCGGGTTTGTGGGGATTGTGGTACCGCACGCCGTTCGCATGGTGGCGGGAGTCAGCTACCGGGTGATCCTTCCCCTGGCGATGGTCATCGGGGCAGCCTTTTTGATAGCCGCGGATCTGCTGGCTCGAACGGTGATTTCCCCGGGCGAGTTGCCGATCGGCGTGGTGACCGCCTTTGTCGGAGCTCCGTTCTTCGCCATGATCTTGCGCCGTCGCGAGGCCGCCTGATGTCTCGTCTCGAGTGTCGGGGTTTACGGGCCGGTTACGGCGGCACGGAGGTACTGCACGGTGTCGACCTCGATGTCGCCGGGGGCGAATGGGTAGCCGTCATCGGACCAAACGGCTCCGGCAAGTCAACCTTGCTTCGAGTGGTAGCCGGGACCCTGCCGGCAACGGGCCAGGTCCGGGTGACCGGCAACCCGGCCAATGGGGTTGCCACCAAGCGCCGATCACGACTGGTGGCTATGGTCCCGCAAAACCCCGTGATTCCGGATGGCATGACGGTGCTGGACTACGTCCTGCTGGGTCGGACCCCCTACATACCGGCCTGGGGGACGGAAACGGCAGGTGATCTGAGAGTCGCGCATAGAGTGCTCTGCGATCTAGACCTCGATGCCATGGTGGACCGTGTTCTCCAGTCGCTCAGCGGTGGGGAGCTCCAGCGGGTTGTGCTGGCCCGTGCCCTCGCTCAGGAGGCCCCGGTGCTCTTGCTCGACGAGCCGACCACAGCTCTGGACGTCGGCCACCAGCAACAGGTACTCGAACTGGTTGACCAACTGCGGGCAACCCGGTTGATCACCGTCCTGGCGGCCATGCACGACCTCACCCTGGCTGCGCAGTACTCGGATCGCCTCGTGTTACTCGTTGGCGGACGCGCCGTGGCGGCAGGTTCGGCGGACGAGGTGCTCACCGCCGCCCTCCTTCGCGAGCACTACAGCGCAGAGGTGACGATCCTGCGGAGTCCGGAGGGGAGTCTGGTGGTCGCTCCTCGGAGAAGGTCGGGCCATGCCCCTCCGGACGGCGGTACGTCCCTCTGAGCCCGTGGCGTGGAGGGGCAGTGGAAGCGTTCGCAGAGAACCGGGTCTCAGGTGATGACACTACGACCAGGGCTAGTGCAGCGGACTGGACCGCCTTCAGCTGCCGACAGGAGGGGCCCTTTCGTCTCGACGGGACCCTCCTCGAGATCGTGCAGCAACCGGAGATCATGTTCGACTGATGCCCCCACATTACGAAGACCCTACGTGCGAGATACAGCACTTAGTGAGCCCGTCCAACGTCTAGCCTGGGAACATGGATCTTTACGCACGCGTCAACATATTCGATGGTCGGGCCGTCCGGCTCCCACACGGCGACGTCCATGAAGCCGCCATCGCTCTCGATGCCGATCCGGTGGCTCGCGCCCACGGCTGGGCGGAAAAGGGCGCCGATCACCTCCTTGTG
>DATEVB010000151.1:0-3268 GCA_035282865.1 Acidimicrobiia bacterium
GGCGTGCAGGTGAGTCGGAGGTCATCTCGGCGGGTGTAGTAGTCGAAGGCACCGGCTCCTCGGCCGGTTGGTCACCAGCCGGCGCGCAGGCTGCAACCGCGAGTGCGACCACGAGAAACAGTCCTGTCAGCTTCATCTCGATCCTTGGACGCAAAACGCGCCCAGCAGGTTCCCGTTCGGGCCTCGCCGACCAGCGACTCGCTCGTCGCGTCATCTCACTCTCGCCACCAGCACTCGGAAGTCGCCCAGGCCCCTAGGATGCAGCAGCGTTTCCGCTTCGGTTCTCGCCGAACGAACCTTCAGCCGCTCGATCGGATCGCCGTGGCGGGCCAGGTCGAGCTCCTGGTGACGGAGCCGGCTCAGTCGGGCTCGCAACCCGAGCCGGTTGAGAAAATCGTCCTGGCGGTGGTACTCGACGCTTGCGCCCAACTGCACGGCACCATCGATGAGTGCGGTGAAGTTGACGTCGACGGTGATGTCGGTCTGGCCGGGTTCGTCGAGCGGGTGGGGTCCAAGGTGGTGGGCCCGGTAGGTGCGCAGGGTGCCTTCCACCCGGCGCTTCTCCAGGTTCTCGGTCGTGTCACCGTAGTCGATCACCAGGACGGTTCCCGCCTCGAGCCGTCCCAATGCAGCTTGCAGCCACTCGCCCGCCGCCAGCTGCACCTCCACCAGCCCTCGCTCCGGAGCGGGAAGCCCGAACCGCTCAGCCCACCCGGCGACCCGGGGACGGGCCTCGACCGGAACCAGGACCAGGGCATCGTCCTGGACGCCCACCCAGCGTTCCGTCCAGCCGTCGCCGGTCCGGACGGCCACGGCCACCGGAAGATTGTCCAACAGTTCGTTGGCCAGGACGACCCCGGAGAATCGGTCTGGGAGGTCGTCGATGGTGCGGACAACGTGGGCGGGAGGCAGGAACGCTGCCAGAGCTTGACGGGCTGCCGGGGAGGTCTCGACCGCCCACGGGTCGACCGGGTTTTCGAGGGTGGCGAGGAGGGGTCGAAGGAGCGACCCGGAACCGGCGCCGACCTCGACCAGGAATGCCCCTCTACTCCAGCCTTCGCTCTGCTCAGGCTGCGGTACCTTCCCCCCAACGCTCGCTCCGCTCGCTGGGGGGACTATCCCGGCAAGCTCCTCGTCCACGAAACGGGCCAGGGTCTCGCCGAAAAGGGGGCTCACCTCGGGACTGGTCAGGAAGTCGCCGGCCTTCACCGAGCGTAACGACTGCGAGGTGAAGAACCCGCCGTCGGGGTCATACAGGGCAGCCGCCATGAACTCCTCAAACGGGATCGGGCCCCCGGCCCGAATGCGCTCGGACAATCTCCGTTTGAGGCTCACAACTGGCCGCCCGAGATGGTGCAGCTCACCCGGCGCTCTTCAGGAACACCGCACCCAGCGGTGGCAGGGTCAGGTTCACCGAGAAGGGCCGGCCGTGTGCGCCCGGTTCGTGGGCATCCACGCCGCCGAGGTTGCCGTGGCCGCTGCCTCCGTAATCGGTGGCGTCGCTGTTGAGGATCTCCTCCCAATGGCCGCCCCGCGGCACGCCGGTCCGGTAGTTGTAGCGGGGCACCGGGGTGAAGTTGAAGATCGCCAGGATCACGTCGTCGGTCGACTCACCCCGCCTCAGCCACGAAAGCGTGCTCGCCTGCCAGTCGCTGGCCTCCACCCACTCGAAACCGCGTTCGTCGGTGTCCCGCTCGTGGAGGGCCGGTTCGTCCCGATACACCCGGCCCAGGTCACCCACCAGCTTGAGGATGCCCCGGTGGGGTTCCCAGGCCAGCAGGTCCCACGACAGAGATCCGTCATGGTTCCATTCGGCCCATTGGGCGATCTCCCCGCCCATGAACAACAGCTTCTTGCCGGGCTGAGCGAACATGTCGGCATACAGCAGGCGGAGATTGGCGAACTTCTGCCAGTCGTCGCCGGGCATCTTGGCGGCCAGCGACCCCTTGCCGTGCACCACCTCGTCGTGAGAGAGCGGCAAGGTATAGCTCTCGGTGAAGGCGTACAGCCCGCGGAACGTCAACTCGTTGTGGTGATACTGACGGAACACCGGTGCCTTCTGCATGTAGGCCAGCGTGTCGTGCATCCACCCCATGTCCCACTTGAACCCGAACCCGAGGCCCCCGATGTAGGTGGGGCGGGATACCATCGGCCAGGCGGTCGACTCCTCGGCGAACGTCTGCACGTCGGGGTATTGGCGGTAGACCTCCTCGTTGAACCGACGTAGCAGCGTGATGGCTTCGATGTTCTCGTTGCCGCCGTAGTCGTTGGGAATCCACTCGCCGTCTTCTCGCGAGTAGTCCAGGTACAACATCGAAGCGACGGCGTCCACCCGGATCCCGTCGACGTGGTACCGGTCCAGCCAGGAGATGGCGCTGGAGATCAAGAAGCTGCGCACCTCGTTGCGGCCGTAGTTGAAGATCCAGCTGTCCCAATCGGGATGGAAGCCTTTGCGCTCGTCCGAATGCTCGAACAGATGGGTGCCGTCGAAGTACCCGAGACCGTGCTCATCGGTGGCGAAGTGGGATGGCACCCAGTCGAGGATCACCCCGATGCCTGCCTGATGCAGCGAATCGATGAGGAACATGAAGTCCTGCGGGGTGCCAAACCTCGAGGTCGGCCCGAAGTAGCCGGTGCTCTGGTACCCCCACGACCCGCCGAACGGGTACTCCATGACCGGGAGGAATTCGACATGCGTGAAACACATCTTCTGCACATGCTCGACCAGCAATGGGGCCATCTCCCGGTAGGTGCACGAGCGGTTGCCTTCCTCCGGCACCCTCCGCCAGGATCCCATGTGTAGCTCGTAGATGGATATGGGAGCCTTGTGGGTGTTCCTGGCGGCCCGTTCCTTCATCCACTTCGCATCACCCCACTGGTAGGAGAGATCCCACACCCGCGAGGCGGTCCTGGGCGGCTCTTCGGAGTAAATCGCGAAAGGGTCGGCCTTGTCGACGCGATAGACGTTGAAGCGCGAGCCGATATGGAACTTGTAGGTATAACCCGGCTGAACGCCGGGGATGAAGCCCTCCCAGATTCCCGATGATCCTTTCGGGCTGAGAGGATGTTGGCCCGGGTTGTAGAAGTTGAAGTCCCCGATCACCGACACGTACTCGGCATCAGGTGCCCACACGGCGAAGTAGGCGCCCGCCACCCCGTCCACCTCGGCCAGGTGACAACCCAGTTTCTCGTAGAGCCGGAAGTGCGATCCTTCGTTGAACAGGAACAGGTCGTCTTCGGTGAGCAGGCTGAAGTAAGGCAGGTCTTC
>DATEVB010000152.1:0-3936 GCA_035282865.1 Acidimicrobiia bacterium
CCTCTTCCTGCAGTCTCTACGGAGCCCACGGCGACGACTACATCGACGAGTCGGCAGCATTTCTCCCCGTCACACCGTACGGCGAGTCGAAGGTGTGGTGCGAACGAGACCTGGCCGAGATGGCCGACGACGACTTCAGTCCCACCTACCTGCGAAACTCCACCGCCTACGGCGTTTCACCCCGCCTCCGTGGGGACCTGGTCGTGAACAATCTCACCGGGTTCGCGGTGACGACCGGTCAAGTGTTCTTGAAGAGCGACGGAACCTCATGGCGCCCGCTCGTGCACATCCGCGATATCTCCCGGGCCTGTCTGGCGCTGCTGGACGCACCCAGGGAATTGGTGCACAACGAGCCCTTCAACATCGGATCAACCGCCGAGAACTACCGGATCCGCGAGGTAGCTTCCATCGTCGACGGCATCATCGCCGACAGTGTGGTCACCTTTTCCGACCGGGCCTTCAACGACATACGAAACTATCGCGTCAACTGCGACAAGCTGGCCACCACCATCCCGGGCGGGTTCGAACTCGAATGGACCGTCGCCGCCGGGGTTGAGGAACTGTTTGAGGCCTATCAGCGCTGGGGGTTGACACTGGAACAGCTCGAAGGATCACGGTTCATGCGGGTCCTCCACATCAAAGACATGCTGGCCGCCACCCGCATCTCCGACGATCACCGCTGGTTGGCGAGCACATCAGCCGGGGTCGGTGCATGAGGCGGTCGACCTGTCGGGTCAGCGAGAGCCCGGACCTGAGGGTGTTTCTCGATCTGGGAAACCACCCGTTGCCGGACGCGCTGGTGCGGCCAGAGGATGGGGTCACTCCCGATGATCGCTTCCCGCTGGAGGTGGCGTTTTGTCCTGAGTCGAAACTGGTGCAGATCCTCGAGGATGTTCCGGCGGAACGGATGTTTGTCGACAACTACCTGTACTTCTCGTCGTTCTCCGATCACCTCTTGCGACACAGCCGTGACCATGCACTCGGTCTCATCGAGACCCGCAGCCTCGGCCCAGACAGCCTGGTGGTAGAGCTGGCCAGCAATGACGGTTACCTGCTCAAGAACTTCGTGGAGGCCGGTGTACCGGTGTTGGGGATCGATCCGGCCCCCGACCAGGCCCGGGTCGCCAACCAGAACGGTGTCCCAACCCTCGACGAGTTCTTTGGCATTGAGATGGCTGAGCGTCTCGTGGCAGAAGGCCGACGGGCAGACGTGATCATTGCCAACAATGTGATGGCGCACGTTCCCGACCTCAACAGTTTTGTGGGCGGTATGAAGCATCTGCTGGCCGACGATGGCCTCATCACCGTCGAGAACCCGTACGTACGCGATCTCATCCGGCATTGTGAATTCGACACGATCTACCACGAGCACGTCGTCTACTGGTCCTGCACGTCCGTGGACTACCTGATGCGGCGCCACGGGCTATGGCTCAACGATGTCGAGTATTTCCCCGAGCTGCACGGCGGCACGCTGCGATGGCAGATCGGCCACAAAGAGAACCGCTCCGATGAGGTCCGGGAGTACCTCGAAGAAGAAGCGGCCAGCGGCCTGAACACCTTCGGGTACTACGAAGCCTTCGCCGAGCAGGTTCACCAGAACAAGTCTGACTTGCTCGAGCTACTCCATCATCTCCGTTCGCAGGGAAACAGGATCGCCGGCTACGGCGCCGCCGCCAAAGGGAGCACCATGCTCAACTTCTGTGGGATCGGGACGGACCTGGTGGAGTTCGTTGTCGACCGTAATGTTCACAAACACGGGCTGCTGATGCCCGGGACGCATCAACCGGTGCGGCCCACCGAGGATCTCCTCACCGAGCGCCCCGACTACGTGCTGCTCCTGGCCTGGAACTTCCGCGACGAAATCATCCGCCAGCAGGACGACTACCTTCGCCAGGGTGGGCGGTTCATCGTTCCGGTCCCCAACCCGTCGGTCATCGGGTAGCGTCCGGCGTTCATCGGCACAATCGAATGAAAGGAATCAACCAATGAGTGATCCGGCCGATGCCGTCGTCCCCGACCCATCAGCGGCCTGCCAGAGCTGTGGACACCACGGTATGGACATCTTCTACGAGGTGCGCGATATCCCGGTACACAGTGTCGTGCTCATGCCCACGCAAGACACCGCCCGCAAATTCCCCCGGGGGGACCTGCGACTCGGATTCTGCCCCAAATGCGGGTTCATCCAGAACACTCGCTTCGCAGCCGGATCAATCGACTACACCCAGCGTACCGAGGAGACCCAGGCTTTCTCCGGCACCTTCAACGCCTTCGCCCGTGACCTTGCCAAAACTCTGGTCGATCGACACGACCTCCACGGCAAGACCGTGCTCGAAATCGGCGGTGGCAAAGGGGAATTCCTCGTGCACCTCTGCGAGTTGGGGGACAATCGCGGCATCGGGATAGACCCCTCGTATCTTTCCGGTCGGCTCGACAGCGAGGCCCTGGACCGTATCGAGTTCATCCGGGAGTTCTACGACGAACGTCATATTGACACGGATGCCGACTTCATCGTTTGCCGCCATACTCTCGAACACATCCCCACCACCGGGGCGTTCGTCCGATTGGTACGCCAAACGGCCCAACGGCAGCCGGGCACGGTCGTCTTCCTCGAGGTCCCCGACGTCGCCCGGGTGTTGAAAGAGATGGCGTTCTGGGATCTCTACCACGAACATTGCTCGTACTTCACCCTCGGTTCGCTGACCCGGTTGTTCCGTGGAGCCGGCTTACAACCAACCGGCCTATCGCTGGCGTTCGACGATCAGTACTTGTTGATCGAAGCCGGCGTGAGTGAGGCCGGATCCGGTCTTCTCCCGGGAGAGGACGATCTGGAGGAAACGATTGAGTTGGTCGGATACTTCGCCGGCCACTATCGAGAGAAGCTCGAAGAGTGGCGCCGACGATTGGCCCAATACGCCGAGGCCGGCGCCCGGGTCGCTATCTGGGGAGCCGGCTCGAAGGGCGTGGCCTTTCTCACCACGCTCGGGCTGACCCATGAGGTGGCCTGTGCGGTCGATGTCAACCCTCACAAGCAAGGGATGTATATGCCGGGGACCGGCCACCCGGTGGTGGGTCCAGATTCGCTCGAGCAGATACCACCCGACGTGGTGATCGTCATGAATCCGGTCTACCTGGATGAGATACGGGCAGCGCTCGGGGCGGTGGGCGTCGCACCGGAGCTGGTGGCGGTTTGATGGTGGATGGCGGGCTCATAGGGGTGCTGAGGAACCAGACCCGGGTTGCGAGAACGACCGGTCGGGTGGCGACGAAGAGTGGTTCCCCTGGTAAAGTAGCGGTCGCGGGTGGGGCTGCCGGGCTGTCGTACATAGGGCTGTTTCTTGTGCTCTGGTGTCTGCCTCTCCTCCATGCAACCGAGTCAGGGGTAGGACATGGCTGAGCAGCTCGATCAGGAAGCCGGAAACGTGCCGCCACGCGTCACGATCGGCCTGCCCGTCTACAACGGAGAGAACTACCTCGCGGAAGCCATCGACTCGATCCTCGGCCAAACGTATACAGACTTCGAACTGATCATCTCGGATAACGCGTCGACCGACCGCACCGAGGAAATCTGCCGCACCTTCGCCGACCAGGACGAACGGATCCGCTACTTCCGCCACGAGCGCAACCGGGGAGCTTCGCCGAATTACAACTTCACCGTCGAGAAGGCCCGCGGTGAGTATTTCAAATGGGCGGCCCATGACGACGTCTTGCATCCGGCCTTTCTGGAGAAAGCCGTCGACGCACTGGACGCAGATCCAAACCTGTCGCTGGCCTACTCGAAAACACGGACCATCAACGAGCACGGCGAAGTGGTCGGCACCTACGATAAATACGAAGACTCCCTTCGAATCGATGCCTTGGACGCGCACACGAGATTCGGTGATCTGATCTGTCGGCAGCACAATTGCATTGCGATTTTCGGTTTGATGCGCACGGCGC
>DATEVB010000153.1:0-2945 GCA_035282865.1 Acidimicrobiia bacterium
CAGCATGGTTTTCCCGACGCCGGGTGGCCCGATGAACAGGACGTTGGTGGCGTCATCGACGTAGCTGGTGGTGGCCAGCTCTCTGATCAGGGCTTGGTCGATCGATGGTTGGGCTCCGAAGTCGAAGTCGCTGATGGTCCAAGGGGCGGGGAAGTCCGCGAACCGCATCCTGGCGTCCCAGCGGCGCTGCTCGGTGGCCGCAACCTCGATATACGTAACAGCTGTTCGAGGAACTCGGTATGACCCGTCTTGTCGGCACGGGCCGCCTCGAGCTCAGCGGGCAACGCTTCAGCAACCGCTCCCAACTTCAGATAGGAGAGGTGACCGCGGAGTTGCTCATAGATCGAATCCTTGTTCATCATGCATCGTGCTTACGGTCGATGAACCGTTGATACGTGGCGAGATCGACGACCGGACGGGCTCCCCTCCTCGCCGGCCTGTCGTTGCTGACAGCCAGCTTGGAGAGGACCCCACCCGATCACGGGTATCTCTCAGGAGGTGGGGAATTTCAGTGAGCAGGTCTGGGGAGTTTCAATGAGCGTGGTCATCGGGCTTTACAACCAATCGCGGCGGTGGAACAGCATGAAGAGGGTGCCCGACACGATGACGATGAGGGCGCCGGACAGGATGACACCCGAGGTCTGACCGGAGCCGGGGAAGGGAAGGTTCATGCCGTAGTAACCGGTGATCAGTGTGGGGACGGCGATGATGGCAGCCCAGCTGGTGACCTTCTTCACGATCTGGTTCTGGTGGTAGTCACGCAGGCTGAGGTTGGTCTCGACGATGGTGCCGGTCAGGTCGCGCAGCGCATCGGTGGCCTCGGAGACCCGCAGGAGATGGTCGTAGAGGTCCTGGTAGTAGGGGTACAGGTCTTTGGAAACGGCGGAGTTCTCCCGGCGCATGAGCCCGGTGACAACTTCGCGCATGGGAACCACGAGACGGTGGAAGCGCACCAGTGCCCGCCGCATCTGGAACCAGTGCCGCTGATCGGAAGGGTTGAGGGGGTGCTCCGAGAAGATGCCGTCGCTGACCTTGTCGTAGTAGTCGTCGAAGCCCTGGACGGCATCGAAGTAACCGTCGATCACGCGGTCGAGCAGGCCGTAGAGCAGAAAGCCAACGCCCTCGGCCGTGAGGTCGGGGGAGCGGTCCCAGCGGTCCAGCACCGGTCCAATCGCGAACCCTTCGTCCTTGCGGACGGTGATGAGCCAGCGGCTGCTGATGAACGCGTCGACCTCGGTCACGTCGAGCTGCCCCTGGTCCGGGTCGATTAGGACGCCGTGGCATGACAGGAACAGGTGAGTAGCGTATTGGTCAACCTTAGGGCGCTGGTGAGGCCCGAGCGCGTCTTCAACGGCGAGCTCATGGAGGCCGAGCTCGCCGGCCAGCTCGTCGAGCTGCTCTTTGGAAGGGGCGCAAAAATCGACCCACACGATGGTGTCCGGCCGGTCGAGGAATTCGGATACCTCGGCCACCGAGAAGCCTTCGGCTTCGAGGATGCCCCTGTGGTACAACCTGGTTTGGGCGTCGCCCATGTCGTCCTCCAGTCCGAAGTTGTCGAGAGCGGACCCATCCCGTTGCCGGATGACCCGATCATGCAGCGTGTCCAGCGCGTCGCCGGGTGTTTGGCACCGTGGTCGCAACCGGGTCGTCCGCAAACCTTAGCCGAGGGGAGGTCCCGCACTCCCGGGGCTGACATGGAAACCTCACGTTTGCCACATAGATATCTTCCTAATAGGGCAAACTGAGAAAACAGGCGTCGAACACCCCGTGTCCGTGCACAGGCCAGGCCCTCACTGCCCGACCCGTCCGCCGGCCACCGGGTACAGTCAGGTCATATCGCAGCAAACGGAAGTCTGGCCCTAGGGTCAACCGGCGGTCGGCGATACAGCTGAGCGTCCCCACGATCAGCTCCACCCCGGAGGTGTGGGTCACAGTCGTATCTGAGAAGGCAACCGCGTTCAGATGAGCGCCTTGTTGGCTTAGATCGAACCCGACTCCGACCGGTGTCCGTAGTTATCGGAGACGTAGGAGGAGACAGTATGGCCAAGAAATGGGGAGTATCCAAGATCCTGCTGGCGGGAGCGGTAGTGGCATTTGTGTTAGCCACGGTGGGTGTGGAGCTAGGCGACTTGAATCTGATAGCGCTCGGCCTGGCTCTGGGCTTCGCAAGCTTCGTCGTGTAAGCAGGAAGTGCGCCCTAGCGTCGCTGTCCGAGGCTGCCGGGGCGCGTTCTTATGGGGTGGCCCAATCGACAACGGTCCGGCCGCGCCCTCACAAGCGTCGGGGCAACTCCCGCACGATGGTCCAAACCGGTGACCGATAGGCTGACTAGATGAACGTGGCTGAAGGCGAACACCAAAGTGCTGACATACCGCTTGCTGCGCTCGTGCCGGGGGTTCAGAAGTAACACCTGACGCCGACGCAGCGCAGAATGCTGCTTGTGGGCGGACCAGGCCAGATTCGGCGATGAAAGTGCTCCCGCGTCATCAACCGAGTTGGGAAACGACCTCCGACTGCTCGGCGTGGAAGGCTCAGTCGCAGGGTGATCCGGTTAACCGGTTCCCACCGACAGAATGTTGCCTTCACTGTCTTTGAACCAAGCGGCGCTTACCAGGCGACCCTCCGCCTCGAATGTGGCGATGTTGTTCTTGGTCTCCACGCCCGGAATGTCGTAGTCCTCGAACACAACGCCTTTGGTCTTCAACTCGGCGACAACTGACTCGAGGTCGTCCACTTCAAGGGCCATTGCAGTGGCTTGGTTGGTCCCTGCGAATTGGCTCGGGTAGAGCAGAAAACGGCCGGAGCCCACGCTGTAATAGGCACCTACTTCCTCCGACTCCGTCGGCTTCAGTCCCAACTTGTCGGCGTACCAAGCCTTGGCCCGCTCCATATCGCTAGCGGGCATCGTGGCGTTCGCTGCGTTGAAATCGACCATGGATTCCTCC
>DATEVB010000154.1:0-6650 GCA_035282865.1 Acidimicrobiia bacterium
CAATCGCCAGCAGAGCCATGGCGATCCGCTCACCCGCCGTGAGCAGCATGTCCATCTCCCGGCCGGGCGGCGAAGGACTGACCTGGCGGGCCAGGTCGATCAGCTGATCGGTGGTCCCACCCATCGCAGAAACGACCACGACCACATCGTTGCCTGCTCGGCGGGTGGCCGCTACGCGGGTTGCGACCCGCTTGATTCGTTCGGCATCCGCGACCGAGGTGCCGCCGAACTTTTGGACTATTAGGGACATCGCGCCGGGAGTGTACTCCCGCCGCGCGTCCGCCCCGACGATCCGCCCCGGCGGAATGCCTATAGTCCGGTCGCTATGCCCACCAGTAAGCGTGAACGCCAGCGAGACAACCGGACCAAGAAGCGCGCAGAGCAACAGAAACTGGAACGGCACCGGAAGCTTCGCAAGCGAGCTATCCGGGTTACCGTCCTGGCCCTTTTGGTAGCCGGGGCGTTGATTCTCCCGGCCATCCTCGGCAACCGGGACGACGCAACGACGACCACCACCTCAGCGATCACAACGACCACCACGGCTCCACCTACCACCCTGGACCCGGCAGCTCTCCCGTTCGACTACCAGGGTTACCGCGCCCTACCGACCGCCTGCGGCGCGGAACCGCCGCCGCCGGTGACGGAGATGACCTTTTCGGCGCCGGAGGATCAGGGCATCGCCCCTAACGCCACGGTGACGGCCACCATCACCACCTCCTGTGGCACCATCGTCGCCCAGCTCGATCCGTTGCTGGCCCCGGAGACCGTCAACTCGTTCGTGTTCTTGGCCCGGGAGGGTTACTTCGACGGCTCGGCCTTTCACCGGATCCTCCCCGGGTTCGTCATCCAGGGGGGAGACCCGACGGCGGTCGGCAACGGCGGCCCGGGCTATCTGGTACCCGACGAGTTCCCTGAGGCAGGTTTCACGTACCGACGCGGTGTCCTGGCGATGGCAAACGGCGGCGCCAATTCGACGGGCAGCCAGTTCTTCATCGTCGCCGGCGAAGACGCCCGCCTGGGCAATACGTACTCCGCCTTCGGCAACGTGGTCGCCTCCGACGAGGCGCTCGATCGCATCACCTCGGTGGCGCGGACCGGCCGGGACGGTACGGCCGACACCGAGCAAAGCCTGCCACTGGAGACGGTGTACATCGATAGCGTGATCATCGAGGTGAGCAGCTAGCCGTTGCACGAGATGGCCGCCCCATCCCGGTACTCTCCATCTCAGTAATGGCCGTTGATCTCCACACGCACAGCAATCGCTCCGACGGCTCGGACGAGCCGGCCCAGTTGGTCCGCACCGCGGCCGCCAAGAACCTCTCGGCCGTTGCGCTCACCGACCACGACACCTTGGAGGGCATCGACGAGGCCCGGCGGGCCGCGCAAGGGCTTCCGGTTGAGCTGATTCCCGGAGTCGAGATCTCATGCGAATGGGCTCCCGGGGCCATGCACGTCGTTGTGCTCTTTCTCGAGCCGGCCGGCGGGCCGCTGCAGGACCGCCTGGCGGAGCTGCAGGCGAGTCGCTCCCAGCGGAACTACCGCATCGCCGATCGCCTCCGCCGGTTGGGCATCGACATCACGATGGAGGAGGTCGCCGAGGAGTCCCCGATCGGGGTGGTGGGAAGACCCCACTTCGCGGCGGTCCTGGTCCGCAAGGGTGTGGTAGCCGACATCCCGACCGCTTTCACCGAGTATCTCGGAAATCGGGCACCAGCCTATGTCCCCCGGTTACGACTCGAACCCGAGGAGGCCATCAGCCTGGGGCGTGCTTCGGGTGGCGTGCCGATCCTGTCTCATCCCCACACACTCGGCCACACCTCCGCCGAAGAATTCGCCGTTACCTACCGGCGGCTGACGGCCGCCGGGCTGGTCGGGATCGATGCCTACTACGGCGACTACACGCCGGACCAACGAGAAGACCTGGCGGCCACGGCCCGATCGTTCGGGCTGATCCCATCAGGCGGGTCCGACTACCACGGCTCCTACAAGGAAGGGCTGGAGCTGGGGTCCGGTCGGGGTGATCTCGAAGTTCCCGATTCGGTACTCGAAGAACTGCGAAGCGTACACAACGACCTGGTCGGTGCCCGGTGAGCCTGCCCGGTGAGGACCCGGGAAGACCGACCGGACGGATCGGTAAAGCCGCCCTGGTCGTTTCGGCCGGGATCCTCCTGTCGCGAGTGCTGGGCATGCTTCGCAACGTGGCGCTGGCCGGCCTCCTGGGCAACACAGCCGAGGGAGACGCGTTTCAGGCTGCCTTCGTCATCCCCGATGTCCTCTTCTACCTGATGGCGGGCGGCTATCTCACGGTGACCTTCATCCCGATCATCACCCGGCACATGGTGAACGGCGACGAGGAGGAGGGCCATCGGGCCTTCGCGGCCGTTTTTCGACCCGTAACGATCGTCATGGTCCTGCTCACGGTCCTGGCAATGATCTTCGCACCGTCACTGACCGACCTGATATACCCCCGGTTCGACGCTTTGCAGGCCGGGGACGTGACCCGGCTGACCCGCATCGTGCTCCCCGCCCAGATCTTCTTCGTATTGGGTTCGTTGTGGATGGCCGTTCAATACGCCCACCAGCGGTTCGCCATCCCGGCCGTCGCGCCGGTGATCTACAACCTCGGAATCCTGGCCGGGGGGTTCATCTCTTGGGCAACGGGTACTGCGTCCGCGACCGGTTTCGCCTGGGGTGCGGTCGGCGGCGCCTTCGCCGGCAATTTCGCGCTCCAGTGGTACGGAGCTCGAAGGGCCGGCCTACGGTGGGTAGGCGGTGTACCGCTGCGGCATCCTGCCCTCCGCCAGTACCTGCTGTTGGCACTCCCCTTGATGCTTGGTCAATCCATCGCCGTGCTCGATGAGCAGTTCGTGCGGCTGTTCGGCCAGCTCACCCAGGCAGGTGGCATCTCCGCCCTCACGTACGCTCGCCGCTTGAACATGTTGCCGGTCGGCGTCATCGCCCAGACCGCCGGCGTGGCTGCCTACCCGTTCCTGGCCCGACTGGTCGAAGAAGGGAAACTGAAGGAGATGGCCGCCACCGTTACCAGAACCATCCGGTACACCATCTTCGTCAGCGCTCCGGCGGTGGCCGCCATCGTGGCCCTCTCGCAACCGGCCGTCCGGGTCGTCTACCAGCGGGGCCAATTCGGACAGCAGGACACCATCCTCACGGCTACGACCCTCGTGTTCTATGGGCTTTCGGTCCCCGCCTGGGGGGCCCACCAGATCTATTCCCGGGCCTTCTACGCCAGACGCCTGATGTGGACTCCGGTTCTCATCGGCACGGCCGGTACCGTGGCTGCGGTTGGCACGTACTGGTGGCTGAGCCGCTATGAAGAACCGGGATTCGCCCTGGCCAGCACGTTGGCGTTGGTTCTTTACACCGTCGTCCTGGGGGCTGCCTGGCACTCGCGGGCCGGCCGGGAGGGTGCGTCGGCCATTCTGGGATCACTGCTGCGAAGCGGGTTAGCAGCCGGGGTCGCCGCTCCCGTTGCCTGGCTGGCGGTGCAATGGATCTCAGACGGTGAGTTACCCGGTTTCTGGGGATCACTCGGGTTGGTGACGATAGGGGTGGCTGTTGTTGTCGCCGTGTACGTGGCAATGGCCCGCCTGCTGGGCTCACCTGAGCTGACCGAACTCCAGAGGCGCTTCGCCCGGACCCGGGGTTCGTCAGGCTGAACCTTTCTCCGAGGCCAGATTGCCGACCCCGGCGCGTTGCATGTCTCCCCAGGCTTTCCGGCGGCGGTTCCAGAACATCGCCCTGACCCGCCACCACACGGTCTGCTGGCGCATCCCGAGTTGCTCACCGAGCGAGTAGGCCAGCAGCTTCGCCGCATCGCTGGGCGCGTTGTAGTAGCCGAAACGCTCATCCAGGAAGATGCCGATCAGCGAGTTGCCTGCCCCCAACACGAGCGAGATCATCAAGAGCGGAATGGCGATTTCCCAGTTGAGAAAACCCAACGCGAACGAGGCGGGTACGACCAACCAACCAATGAACTCAACAATGGGTGCCAGAAACTCGAAGGCGACGAATATGGGCCAGCCGAGCAGACCGACCACACCGTAGCGCGGGTTGAACAGCATGCTCTTGTACTGCCAGATGACCTGCATCAGCCCCCGGTGCCAGCGGATCCGTTGCCTTCGCAGCACCCGGCGTGACAGAGGGACCTCGGTCCAGGCAACCGCATCCGGCGCATAGACAATGCGATACGGAATCCGATTCCTGCGGTACTGGCGGTGGAGCCGCATGGTCAGCTCCATGTCCTCGCCGAGGTGCCCGTGGCGGAAGCCACCGACGTCGATGATCGCTTGTTTCTGGAAGATCCCAAACGCCCCGGACACGATGAGCAGTGAATTCAACGCCGACCAACCCGGCCGGGCCGAAAGGAAGCTGCGAATGTATTCGACGACCTGGGCGAGCTCGACGGGACGGCGCGGCAGCGATACGTTGGTGACCCGCCCGCGGCGGACCTCACAACCGTTGAGGGGGCGGACGTTGCCCCCGACCGCAATCGTCCGGGACCGGTCCTCGACGAAATGCCGGACGGCCCGCAACAGGCACTCGTCGTCCAGCACCATGTCGGCGTCGGTGGCCATCACATACGGATACCGAGCAATGTTGATGCCGGCGTTGATGGCGTCGCCCTTGCCTCCGTTCTCCTTGTCGACCAGGACGATGGGTAGGGGGAGCCTCGACTTGTAGACGCGATGCACGGGCTCGGTTTCGAGGCTGGGCCGAAACGGAACGTCGACCGGTTCCATCCGGAACTCGTCGATCAAGCGCTTCACGGTTTCGTCCGAGCTGCCGTCGTTGACGACGATGATCTCCTTGCGGGTGTACTTCAACATGGCCGTCGATCGCACCGACTCGACAATCCCGACCGCCTCGTTGTAGGCGGGAATGATGATCGACACGGGTGGTGTGGTGTCGGAGGTCAGCATGTCGTGAAGACGACCGTGCATCGACGTGAACCGATCCCGACGGAGCGCGAAGAACGACACAACACTCACGAACAAGAGTTGCAGTTCCATCACGATGAAATAGACCAGGATCACGTAGTTGAACAACGTTATGAAGCTCATCCGGCCACCGTCTGGTCCGCTGCTTTGTCGCGCAGGTATTCGCCCCTGCCCAACACCACCAGTTGGTGCACGACGTATCGGTCCTGCTCGCCGGCCGAGCCGTCTTTGACGGCGTCGACCGCTTTGCGGACCAGGCCCATCGCCATGAGCCGCTCGATGGCGGCGTCCCGGGCAAAACGGTCTTCATCTTCCAGGCCGCCGATCAGGCCTTCAACGCCGCCCGGTATCTCGGAGAGAGCCTGGGCGCTGTTCTGACGAACCCACCAGTTCTCGTCACGCATCGACTTGCGGAGGCCTTCGATAGCCCTTCCGTCCATCTGCCGCCCAAGCGCCGCGGCCGCCTGGGTCCGTACCTCCCACTCGGAGTCACGCAGAGCCCGAATCAGCGCGGGAACACAGGCCAGCGATCCAACCGTGCCGAGGGCCGCGGCCGCACGGATCCGCAGCTCCGTGTCGTCGGACTCGAGTGTCGACAACATGGCCGGTTCGGCCCGCACGTCACCGATGATCCCCAGCACCCTCACCACCAGCGGAAGGTGAGCGGTAGTCGAGGGTTGGTTCGGGTCGCTGAGAAGGGCATAGCGAACCAGGTCGGGAACCGCCGTCGGGCCGAACGCAACCAGGGTGTCGGCCATCCGACTGGCTCCCCAATCCGTCTCCCGCGACAGCACCTCGAGCAAAGGCCGCA
The DNA here is from genome assembly GCA_035282865.1 of Acidimicrobiia bacterium. Lineage (GTDB taxonomy): Bacteria > Actinomycetota > Acidimicrobiia > Spongiisociales > UBA4744 > UBA4744. The sequence continues at coordinate 5,770 of DATEVB010000154.1, forward strand.
CAGCCCTGGGATCACCGATCTTGGCCAAGGCTCCGGCGGCTTGCCAACGGACCTCATCGACCGGATCCGCCAGAGCTTCCAGCAAGGCATCGGCCGAAGCCGGATCGGCAAACTCCGCCAGAGCTTTGGCAGCTTGCACCCGCGCGTTGCGACGTTTCGACGTTCGCAACTCGGTGACGAACCGTTCGACGATGCCCAGCTCCTTGGCCAACCGGAGCAGGTTCTGGCGTTCTCCGCCTTGCAAGAACTTCAAGAACTCGAGCAGAGTCTCGAGGAACACGCCGTCCGGTGACCAACGCCGGAGCATCTCGAGGGGATATCCCGATCGGGTGGCCATCTCGCTCAAGGCCCCGATATAAGACGCCCGACGAAACTCATCAAATCGCTCACGCCGATGGCGGATGAGTTTGTGGACAAACAGGGTCAACCCGGCGGCGGCAGTGACGGCGCCGAGGATGGCCAGCAGAAGAAGCAACGGCGGGCTCACGGATCACCCCGACAGGACAAGGAGGACGCACGCGACGTATCGGCCTCACCGGGACCTTCGAGCACCGCGGGCCGACGCGTCCACCCATCGGGAGCGCATTGCATCAGTTCCTCCTCGGCTATTGCATCGGCACCAGACAAGGCGCTATTGATGCGTTCGCGCAGGAGAAGTGGGGCCAAGCGTGTGAGCAGCCGGCCGGGCGGGAGGGGCTAAGGGTATGCGGTATGCGGATTTCTGCCGGCAGCCGACTGCGCACCGGTCACTTCGATCAGATCTCTGGCTCGAACCCCTGGGCTCGCAAATGCACGTTGACACGTGCCAACAACTCACGGACGCTGAAGGGTTTCCGGATGAAATCGACGGCACCGAGTTCGAGGCAACGCACGATGTCTTC
>DATEVB010000155.1:0-7379 GCA_035282865.1 Acidimicrobiia bacterium
TTCTTCGACATGCCGGTCCGCCTGCAGCGGGATGAGCCGGAACTCTATGCCCTGCTCAGTGTCTTCTACCGGCAGGACCCCGCAACCCGCTGGAAGGCTATCTCCTGACAACGGAGGAGCGCGCGGACGGCAACGCAATCCCGGGTCGTCTTTGTCGACCATGGCGGACCGGGTCCGATGCGGGCCGTTCGTCGATGGGGCGACACCCGGGAACGCTACGGACCCGACGCAGGCCGATCGTTCGGCATCCGGAGCGAGAGCGGCCGGCGACTCTGGGCGGTACCGGATGAGGGCTGTCCGACCTTGGGGAGTCTGGCGATGGTGGTTTGCGGTTGTTTCCTTTGCAGCCCTCTGACCCGGCCCCGGTCAACGGTTGGAGCTTGCAACCTGGAACTTGTAACTTGGAGCAGTCGCCGGTCGACAAAGGACGGCAAGGAGAGGTGGCCGAGCGGTCGAAGGCGCTCGCCTGCTAAGCGAGTAGGGGGTTTTAAAGCTCCCTCGAGGGTTCAAATCCCTCCCTCTACGCCCAAACATGAATTCTGCTCCGTATTGCCTCCGGGGAGGAGGTGGCCTGCCAGGGCCGGAGGAGCGCCGATCTCGTAGAGAGCCAAGCGGCGTTGAAATAGGGAAGAACTGACGGCCGGCATCTCGCCCGCCTACGGTCTCCCTGCTGCCTGCAGTACTACCAATGCATCGACCGTGACCAGTTCGTTGGTGCGGGTCTTGCCCCCGGGTCCCCACTCGGCCCAACTGCCCCGGGTTATCAGGCTGTCAGCGGCACGGGCCGTTTTCGCCTCTGCCGGGAAACCTCCGTCGGGCAGGCGCTTTGACTCCAGCACTTCGAGAGCGTCGACACAACGAGGATCATCGATCTTGCCCATCTCGGCCATCACCTGGAGAGCAAACAGTGGATCGTAGAAACGGATCGGAAACCGGATCGACTGGAACTGCTCGAGTAGACGCCCGTCGCTCTTGCGCCAGAGGAGACGCCGCTCGAGCAGAAACCGGGCGGACCGTTCCGCCGCTCCGAAGGCCGGTTGGTACCCATGGACCCTCCAGTAGGCGTGCAATCCACGCAGCGGAATCAGGGTCTCCATGAACGAGGAGGTACGGGCGGCGGGCCGCTTGTCACAGTTCCAGCCGCCGTCGGGCCACTGCACGTCCACCAGTCGATCGACCAGCATCTGGGTGCGCTCGTCTTCGAGGCCCAATCCCAGCGAGTACCAGATGGCGTTGCCCTCCATCGAGGCGCAACGCCGTACCCGGTCCGGCTGATCGTCGTAGAAGACGGTGCGCGGGAACCGCATGTGCTGGGGCGAGAGCATCCACTCGTACACCTGGTCGCGCAGCGGAAGGAGGCCTTCATCACCAGGCGGGTATTCGGTCAAGGCCAGCTGCACCAGGGTCCAGTGTGGCCCTTGCCACTTGGTGTACGGATTGGCGGCAATCGTGCCATCCGGGCGGCGGTGGGCCAGCAACCGGCGAGCGCGTTCGCTGTTGGCCACGGATCGACGAAGCCCGGCGACGGTGTTCTCCGGCCGGCCCAGCAGATCCCGGCGCGTTTTCAACACCACGGCCTCATCGTCGGAGTGGAGCAACCGCTCCACGATGGATGATCGGGCCAGATCGGAGGGCTGCATGGCTCCGACGCTACTCCGTTGCCATCCACTCCTCGATCAGCGAGCGCAGTACCGGTAGGGTCACACCGCCACTTCCGAGCACGACATCGTGGAAGGCCCGCAGATCGAAGGTGGAGCCGAAGGCGGTCCGTGCCTCATCCCGGAGTCGCACGATCTCCTGCTGCCCGGTCTTGTAGGCAAGCGCCTGATCCGGGCCGGAGGACGGCCCTTGCGGATGGCCGAGCGGTACCGATCAAAGGCCTGATCGAGCGCTCCGGGGATGGCATGCAGCCGCTCTATATAGGCCTCGGCGTAGTCCGGCTCGGGGAACATCCACTGCGGGGCGACATGCAGCATGGTGGCGTGCGGAGAGACGAGTTGATCGCTGCGCATCTCGGTTATCTGGCTGTCGATCACCGCCACGTTCTTCCGGCAGTCGCCGATCATCACCGTCCTGGTGACCCGTTCGGTGTGGTTCAAGGTGTCCGGATCGATCGCTTCGGCCCGGTTGGCGAATTCGAACAATTGCGTCCGCTGGACCGCTTCCCGTTCCTCCGAGAGGTCTTCGATCAGATGGTCGAAGCGGTGATCACCCAGCAGGGTTGCCGACGATGGTGAGTTCTCGAGGCCGAACTCCCATAGTTCGGTGGCGAGCCGGTCGAGCTCGGGATGCATGGTTCTCCTCATAGGGCGACGGTCGAGTCTGGCACCACCGCCGCCGGGGACGTTCCCGGCCGCCACGCCGAATTATCTGGCTATGAAGTACTTGGCCTGCGGGTGGTGGCAGATGATGGCTGAGGTGGTCTGCTCGGGTTGGTACTGCCAGCCGGTCTCCTCACCGATGGCGATGCCGATCCGATCGGCGTCGAGCAAGGCGGCCACCCGGGCGTTGTCCTCGAGATCGGGACATGCCGGGTATCCCCACGAGTATCGTCCCCCCCGGTACTGCTGGCGGAACAGCCCTTGTAGCGACGGGCCGTCCTCGTCGGCGAAGCCCCATTCGGTACGGATCCGGTGATGCCAGAACTCGGCGAGGGCTTCGGCCATTTCCACCGCCAACCCGTGCAGGAACAGGTAGTCGCGGTAATGGTGACCCGTGAACAACTCGGCGGCCCGTTCAGATGCTCGTTCACCCATCGTGACGATGTGGAAGGCGGCGTAGTCGACCTCGTCTTCGAGAGGCCGATGAAAGTCGGCGATGCAGAAGTGCGGCGCTGATGCTTGCCGGGGGAAGGTGAAGCGGGTTGATTCCTGTGATCTGTTCTCGTTCTCCCAGATGATCAGGTCGTTGCCGTCGGAGTTGACCGGGAAGTACCCGTACACCACCTGCGGCACCAGGAGGTGGTCTTCCTTCGTGCGGCTCAGCTGTTCACGGAGCAGGGGCCGGGTGCGGGTTTTGAAGGCTTGATCGTCTTCGTCGGCTTCGGGCCGGAAATGCCACTGGTTGCGGAACAAGGCCGTTTCGTTGAGATAGGCGGCGATGTCGTCGATGGCTATGCCTTTGACCAGTCGCGACCCCAGGAAGGGCGGTTGGTACACCTTGTTGTTCGCTTCGACCTCCGGGGAGCGGTTCGTCTGGGCGGTCGTCGGCGCGGGGCGTTCGCGACGTGGAGGAAGCGTGCGGCCACCCTTGCGGCGGCCGAATTCGGGATCTTCGAGATGGGCGTTGGCGGCGATCTGTTCCATCACTGCCAGTCCGGCAAACGCGTTCTTTCCGTAGAACAACGGCCCCGGATAGACCTCTCGCAGGTCGCGTTCTACGTACATGCGGGTGAGGGCCGCACCGCCCAGGATCACCGGGAGGTGCGACAACCCCCGATCGATCAACTCGACCAGGTTGTCGCGCATGATCACGGTGGACTTGACCAGCAGGCCGCTCATCCCGATGGCGTCGGCGTTGGTCTCCAACGCCTTTTCGATCATCTCAGCGATGCCGACCTTGATGCCGAGGTTGTGGACCTGGTAGCCGTTGTTGGTGAGGATGATGTCCACCAGGTTCTTGCCGATGTCGTGGACGTCTCCTTTGACGGTCGCCACGACGATCGATCCCCGCCCGGCGCCGTCGGCACGCTCCATGTGCGGTTCGAGATGCGAGACGGCGACTTTCATCGTCTCGGCCGACTGCAGCACGAACGGAAGCTGCATTTCGCCCGACGCGAACAATTCCCCCACGGTTCTCATACCGGCCAGGAGGATCTCGTTGATGATCGAGAGGGCGGGCATGCCTCCGGCGAGGGCTTCATCGAGGTCGTCGGTGAGGCCATCCCGGTCTCCTTCCACGATCCGATATTCGAGCCGTCGCGCCGGCGGCCAGCCGGTCCGGTCCTCCGCTTCGATGGCGGCCGTTTGCACGTCGGCGAACAGCTCGAGGATCCTGGCGAGCGGGTCGTACGTTTCCGTGCGGCGGTCGTGGATGAGATCGAGCGCCGCTTCCCGCTGCTCGGCCGGTATGCGATGCAGCGGCTGGATTCGAGCCGCATGGACGATGGCGGCGTCGAGTCCATGTTCGATCGCTTCGTGCAGGAAGACCGAGTTGATGACGTGGCGGGCGGCCGGCTTCAACCCGAACGACACATTGGACACGCCGAGGATGGTGTGCACGCCGGGAAGCTCCGCCTTGATCCTGCGGACGGCCTCGAGGGTGGCGAGGCCGTCGCCACGGAGAGCCGCATCGCCGGTGCTCAAAGGAAAGGTGAGGGGGTCGAAGATCAAATCTCCGGGCTCGAGGCCGTATCGGTCGACGGCCAACCGGTGGATCCGGTGTGCCACCCGCAACTTCCATGCAACGTCGCGGGCTTGGCCGTCTTCATCGATGAGCAGGCAGATCACCGCCGCTCCGTATTCCCGGGCCAACAACATGACCCGGTCGAAGCGGGATCCCTCGTTCTCGCCGTCCTCGAGGTTGGCCGAGTTGAGAACGGCCCGACCGCCGATCCATTGCAGACCGGTCTCGAGGACTTCCGGCTCTGTTGAGTCGAGCACGACGGGAACGCCCACCTGGCCGGTGAACCGTCGCGCCAGTTGATCCATGTCCCGGGTACCGTCCCGACCGACGTAGTCGACGCTGAGATCGACGAGGTGGGCGCCTTCTCGTATCTGGTCCCGCCCCATCTGCACGCCGGTGTCCCAGTCCTCACCCAGTAGGGCTTCTCGGAACTGCTTGGAGCCGTTGGCGTTGGTCCGTTCGCCGACGATCAGAAAAGAGGTGTCCTGGTGGAAGGGCACGAAACTGTAGGTAGAGGCCGCCCCGGACTGGTGGTCCGGTGTTCGGGGAGCCGGGGTCAGGTTGCGCACCGCCTCGACGACCGTGCGTAGATGTTGGGGGGTCGTGCCACAACAACCGCCCACTACCGTGACGCCGAGCTCGGTGATGAACCGGGTGTGGTGGTCGGCCAATTCGATGGGCGAGAGGTCGTAGCAGACGGCTCCTTCCCGGATCTCGGGTAATCCGGCGTTGGGGATCACTGAGATCGGCAGTCGCGAGTGGTTGGCCAGGTAGCGGAGATGTTCGGTCATTTCGGCCGGACCGGTGGCACAGTTGATCCCGAACACGTCGGGCCGCATCGGGTCGATGGCGGCCAGGGCAGCGCCGATCTCCGTGCCGGGCAGCATGCGTCCGGTGGCTTCGATGGTCACCTGGGCCTGGATGGGGACGGCCCGCGCTAGGCGGGCCATCGCCCGGCGGGCGCCGTTCAGCGCCGCTTTGAGCCCCAGGAGATCAAACTGGGTCTCGATGATGAATAGGTCCACCCCGCCTTCGAGCAATCCGGCCGCTTGTTCCTCGAAGGCGTCACGGAGCTCCCGGTAGGTGATCTGTCCCAGGGTCGGGAACTTAGTCCCCGGGCCAATCGAACCCGCCACCCAGCGGGGGTGATCGGCGGTGGTGTAGTCATCGACAACTTCTCTCGCGATCCGGGCGGCGGCCACGTTGAGTTCGTGGACCCGGTGCTCCAGGCCGTACTCGGAGAGCGGGACCGAGAAGCCGCCGAAGCTGTTGGTTTCGATGACGTCGACGCCCACGTCGAGAAAGGAGGCATGCACGGCCCGGATGACGTCTGGACGGGTGACGCTCAGCAGCTCATTGCATCCTTCGAGGTCATCTCCACCGAAATCGTCGGCGGTGAGACCGGCCTGCTGCAAGGAGGTTCCCATGGCGCCGTCATACACGACGACCCGGTTGGTCGCAGCCTTGACGTAGTCCTCCATGTCGCTCCTTCTGGTAGATCGAAGAGGAGCGAAGCCGCCGCCTCATCGATCAGGCCTTGGCACCTTGATCCCCTGGGGGATCGGTTGCCGCGGTTTCGTCGGGCCTGTCCCTCCACCGCTCAAGATGAGTGTGGAGAAGCTTACCGGCGGCGGGTCATTGGTCAAGGCGCCGGGTTTCGCATTACGGCCGGGTCGACTACCTTTAGCGGGCAAGCTTCCGTTTCCGGGAGTTGTGCGCCCGTAGCTCAATTTGGATAGAGCGTCTGACTACGGATCAGAAGGTTGGGGGTTCGAGTCCCTTCGGGCGTGCTAGGCAGATCTGGCTTCTACCAGGGGAAATGCCATAAGATGGCCCCGCTTCGAGCGGGGTCATCTTGCCTTCGCGCTAGCGATGTATGTCGAATGTATGTAAAGTCGGCTGATGCCTTGGAAACAGACGGGCCACCCAACCGTCCAGAAGCAGCGCGAACGATGGGTTGTGCGCGTTCCTGGCATCGACACTGAGACCGGAAGACGTCAACCACGACAGCTCGGCACCTTCAGGTCCCGCCGCGCAGCGCAATCGGCAGCCACATCTTTCGCGGCGTCAGGCGACATCGCGTCTGATCGGGGGACCGTTGCTCGCCTCGTAGATCGGTGGGTAGCCGGCAAGATCGACGTGTCGAACAAGACACGGCAGCAGTACCAATGGGCGGCTGGCCACATCAAGACCGGCCTGGGTGGGATCCGTGCCGACCAAGTTGAAAGAGACGACATCGCGCGATGGCTTGAGGGTCTCGCGGCAGAAGGTCGGCTTTCGCGTCGCAGCATCCAGATCATCCGAATGGTGTTGCGAGCTGCCCTCGACGACGCGGTGGCCATAGGAGAGCTTCGTCGCAATCCAGCTGCTCGTGTGGCAATGCCACGACAAGTGTCCAAACCTGCTCCCGAACGAGACACTGAGGTGTGGACTGAATCCCAGATTCAGCGTTTCTTCGAGACAATCAGGGGACACCGCTGGGAAGGGCCTCTCCGGTTGGCAGTGCTTTACGGCCTTCGACGAAGCGAGCTTCTCGGCCTGCGATGGGCTGCGGTAAGCCTGAGAAAGGGAGCAGTCCGCATTGAACGTGGAGTGGTCGACGTGGCTGGTCGGCCGGAGTGGAGCGACGGCAAGAATGAGCGGTCTCGCCGAACGATCCCGATCGACGACGAGACAGCCGCCGCCCTGACCAGTCATCGAAGGCTCCAGGCGATGGAACGGCTGGCCGCCGGGCCTCAGTGGGAAGACAACGACCTGGTCTTAGCGACAAGGGCTGGCCGTGTCGTGTCGCCCCGCAACTTCGACACGACCTTTGCTCGACTGGTTGCTAAGGCGGATGTCCCGCGGCTGTCATCGCATGGACTTCGGCACACCGCCGCAACACACATGGTCCGCCACGCCTCAGACATCGGAGAGATCAGAGCAGCAGCCGACATTCTCGGGCATAGTCCCGACATGCTGATGAAGACCTACGCACATGTCCTCCCCGAATCCGCGCGGACCGTCACCGAGAAGATCGCCAAACGAGGTTCCAC
>DATEVB010000156.1:0-6301 GCA_035282865.1 Acidimicrobiia bacterium
TCGGACGCTTCTCGCCGAGATGGCCCTCCTCGGGCCAATCCATAGGATCTCCGAGTATCTCTTTGATCGTCGGGATCATCCCGGTGCATACACCAGGAAGGAGAAAGGGTTCGACCGTATCACGTGGTGGGATGTCGACCAAGCCGACAAGATCACGCTTCCGACGTGGAGGCGTCTCAGGGAGTACGCGAACGCCGTTCAACGGGCTGAGTTGCCGTTGAGGGAACGATTGATCTGCTACTCCCAGTTTGGCAGGTGGTTAGTGTCGCCAAGATGGTACCGGCAGAATTGGATTCGACTGCTTCGCGATCTGGTCGTCGGCAGGTGGCGATACGGAGTGCGTTTGGTGAGGGGTCTAATCAGCGATCTCTGATGAAGCCCGTTTCATCGTTATGACCACCGAACGGAACGATACCGATACCTGTGCGTTGAGATCGGCGACAGCGCCGCTCTGCAAAGTGAACCGCCAAAGGACTCGCGACCATGACCCTTTCCGTACGCCTCATGATGACCTCAGACCTGCCGAAACTGATCGGCCTCTTTGAACGCGCCTATGCGGGCTACGCAGGGTTCGCCGAGCGGAGCGTCGCAGACTTCCACTGGCGCTACCTCGATCGCCCCGACATTGGGAAAGAGGGCGTGATCGTTGTCGAAGGTGTCGAGCACCGTTTGATCGGGTACGTGGTCGTGGGAACCTCCGGTACCATCTGGGAGTTCGCCATTGATCCGGATGCGGAACGACAGAAGGTGGCGACGATCCTGATTGCTGAAGCGGAGCGATTCCTGATGGGGAGCGGCGTAGATGAGATCGTGCTGCACGCTCCGGTCGATGATCTGGACATGGCGGCCGCCCTGCAGATGGCCGGATACGGCGGAGGTCTCCCAATTCAGCAGTATCTGAGCTTCATCGACATCCCCCGCGTAGTGGAACAGATTCTGGTCAAGCACCGGGACGTCCTGCCGGGTGGCCTGGGAACCATGGAGTTCGTCATCCGGAACCCCCGAGCGTGGCACCCGGAGAGGTTCAGCCCGCCGATGAGTGATGAAACGTCGGCTTCGACGCAAAGACGTTTGCCCTCGATTGTTATCAACACGAGTGTTGAGGCACTCGTAGGGGTCATGGTCGGTTCGGAGAGTCTGAGTCGGGCGGTTGCCAGTGGTCGGGTTCGTATTACCCCACTATCCAAAACCGCCACCGGCCTCAAGATTCTCCGCGCTTTGCGTCTCCGAGACCCCTTCTTCTTCACCGCAGCCGATGTGATATGAGTTACTCGTACCGGGCGATCGACGATGAATCCGATCCCGCTCGCCAAACTGTGCGCGACTTGATTGGAAGTGCCTTTGGTGGGGCTCTCGGTCCAAGTTACTGGGATTGGAAGTTCCATGGTGACGCGCGCCACCCGCTCGTGTTTGTGGCCGAATCCGGAGGCGAAGTGGTCGGGTGCCGTCATAGCCTGGTGTTCGACCTACGGCTCGAAGCAGGTCTCGAGGTGCCGGTGTTGATAGGCGGTGACCTGCTGGTGCGTCCCGAGCATCGAGGACACCATGTGGCGCGGCGCCTGGCGGCCGGTGCTCTCGACCTGAGCATCCAACGGAATCCCGAGGTGGCCGCCTACGCGGCTTTCACCTGGCCGGGCCTCGCCGATCATCTGACGCGCCCACTGGTTGGAACCGTGCCGGTGCCGTCTTCGACGAGGCGCTGGTCGAAGATCGTCGGCTGGGATAACCGGATTGCGAACCTCAGTTCCTCAGGGCTCCTCGACGATGCCGGCCAGAACCGGGGAGTGGCGGGGGGCGATCACACGATGCGCATGGAGATCGAAGGCGCACCGCCCCTCTGGGTGGAGATCCGAGGCGGCCGCGTCGCATTGTCGGGCGCGCAACCGGCTTCGCACGAGGTCAGGGTGCGGCTTCGACGTGACGGTATCGAAGCTCTGCGGTCTCGATCACCGGTCCGCATTCTGAGAGCCGTGTCCAACGGCGGAATCCGCGTCCGGGGTCGTCCGCGCCACCTGCGGGAGGTACTTGGGGCCCGCCGTTTCTACACCAGGGTGCTGCAAGAACTCCTCAAGAAGCCTTCACCATCGAGCCGGTGATCACCCGACGAACCGGATTACCCCGGATCAACCCCACCGAACACGATCTTGTGGCCGTAGAACGCCTCAGCGAATCCGCTGGCCGACCGTGATTCGACTCCCCGAACCCTCATGAGCGCCCGGAACGTATCACCGGTGAACCAGTACTTGTCGTGCTGGGTAGCGAAGGTCTCGAGCAGGTAGTCGACCTTGCGGTCGACGGCTTCTCGCCCGACCGGGACGTACACGTTTGGCGCACCAAGATCGCCGTCGTACTTGAGGATCTCGTACTGGAGAATGAGGTGGTCACGAAACGTCTGTTCGGTCAGCTCGGCGATCAACCGGTGGTCCTGGTGGAGGTCGCTACGCCAATGGGTGAAGATCACATCCGGGTCGATCGTGGACGGTAGCTCACGGAACCGTTCCTTGATCTCCCCGAACGCACCGGGGAAGAATCCGTCCTGGAAGTCGAATACCTCGATCGAGGACAACCGGTCGCCTGCGAACAACGATGCGCTGCGTCGAGCTTCGGCCTCCCGGATCCCGGCGGAACTGAACACCCTCCAGTGCACCGATGCCTCCGGCAGGCTGTCGAGGAGGTGCAAGAGGGTGGCGCCGGCGCCGATCTCGATGTCGTCGCTGTGGGCGCCGAGGCACAGGATCGAAGGGGCTTGGTTGCCGAGCCACAGTCCTCTCATGCCCGTCTCATCCACGGTGGTTGCGGTTCCACACCTGCCAGGGTGCGTCACCGGTGGCGTGTAGCTGATCGAGGCGTTGCTTGTCCTTGAACGTGTCCATCGGAGCCCAGAAGCCGGTGTGCCGGTACGCAAACAGCTCGTCCGCCGCGATCAACCGCTCGAACGGCTCCTCGACCAATTCCTCGCCCTTCTCGATGAAGTTGAAGATCTCTTGCTTCAGCACGAAATATCCGCCGTTGATCCAAGACCCGGCCTTGCTGATCTGATCGGTGCCCGTTACCTTGCCATCGTCGTCGATTTCAACCGTGTGATAACTTCCGGGCGGGGGCACGGCCACGAACCCGGCCACCTTTCCGGAGGCCTTGAACTCATCGATGTAGCCGGGTAGATGAAGGTCGGTGACTCCGTCGCTGTAGTTGGCCATGAACATTTCCTCGTCTTCGAGATGCGGGCGCAACCGGACGAGCCGCTCACCGATGTTCGACTTGGCCCCGGTGTCGACGAATGTGATCCTCCAGTCGAGAATGTCGCTGTTGGCCAGGTCGACCTTTTTGCCACCCTCTGAGAACACGAAGTCGTTGGAGACGGTCTCGTCGTAGTTGAGGAAGAAGCTCTTGATGGCGTCGGCCCGGTATCCGAGCGCCAGAATGAAGTCCTTATGACCGAAGAAGGCGTAGTACTTCATCAGGTGCCAGAGGATGGGCCGGTACCCCACGGGAACCATCGGCTTGGGAATCGTCTCCGAGTATTCGCGGAGCCGGGTTCCTTCTCCTCCACAGAAGATGACCACCTTCATGAGGCCTACCTCCACTCCGGGTATTGGCACTGTTCCCACCACAGTCGCCACCCGACCGACTCGGCCGGGATCTCGATATCCGCCATGGTCAGCGGTTGGTCCTTGGCCACCGGCCGAACCACTGTGCACTGGTCCGTTAGTCCTTCCGGCACGAGCTCCTCGGTCCTGGCTTGCGGGCTGTTCTCCATGATTCCATAAACGGTAAAGCCGCCGATCCCGTCGAGGGTGTCGCCTGGTTGAAGGCCCTTCTTGGCGTAAGCCACCACATCCGTCACCGGAGCGCCCAGGGGGGTCATGGCCGCGTCGCCGAACAGGGCGGCCCGGGCGATGGTGACCGGAGTCTCCAGCGGCCCGAGATGCGATGGCACGTAGAAGGTGTAGAGCGGGCCCTGGCCCATCTTGTACACCTTCATGTACCGCTGCATCCACTTCTCGTCGTTGTAGCCCAACACGAACACGCCGAAGCTGGGCTCTGCCCCGAGGATGTAGTCGACGTAGCCGGGACCGTTGATCAACTGATCGTGATCGAACACGTCCAGCGCCTCTTCGACCCGACTGCAACGGGGTCCGTACATGCCCCTGGTCATGACTCCGAAACCGGTGCCGTTGGCGAGGGTAGCCATCTCGAAGGCGATCTTCGAGCCGTCGGCGAAGCTGGTGATCATCTTGGGGCGCTGCCACACGTTGCGGGCGAACTCCGCCTGGGTTTCCGGAGTGCGGTAGTAGTCGAGCAACGACTTGATGTTGCCCAAGAGTACCGGTCGGAAGCCCAGAGTCTTGACCTGCCGCATCAGGTTCATCAGTACGGCCGGTTGGTCACCGTCCATGTCGGTCAAGACGACGCCCGCCGCATCGGCCTTGGTCTTGAGGATCGGCCCGAGGGTGGCGTCCAACTCCGCATTGACCAGCACGATGTGCTTGCGGGCTCCGATGCCGGCCAGCACCACCCGGGCGGCGTACTCCACCTCGCCGGTGGCGTCGACCAGCACGTCGGTGCCGGGAGTAGACGCCGCCAGCACCGGATCGGTGGTAACGGCCAGCCGATCGGCAGCGATGGCGCCTCGCAATGCCTCCTCATCTTCGACCACGACGTAATCGGTGATTTCCAGGTTGGCGAGTACCTGCTCGATAGTGGCCATGGTGCGATTAGCCACGACGGACAGGCGGAGACCGGGTGTGGGCCGCTTCAACTGGAGAATCAGGCCCTGCGCGGCGAATCCGGCCCCGCTCAAGGCGACACGCACCGGGTTGCCCTCGGCCTCCCGCAGTCGCAGTGCTTCGTCGACGATGATCATGATTTCGTGCTCCTCACTGCCGCGACGTCGAAGTCCGGCCAACTCTGGTCCTTTTCGGAAACGATCACACCCTCTGATATCGGCCACTCGATTCCAAAAGAGGGGTCGTTCCAGCGGGCACCGATTTCCACGCCCGGTTCGAATGGCGCCGATGCGGTGTACAGCACCTCGCTGTTCGCATCGAGCGCCTGATAGGCGTGCGCGCATCCGGCCGGTACCGCCAGGGCCAGCCGGTTGTCGGGGGTCAGCTCAACGCCCACCCAGCGCAGGAAGGTCTGCGAGCCCGGCCGAACGTCGACGCAGACGTCGAAGATCCGTCCGGCGATGCAGCGGACGAATTTGGCCTCCGGGTAGGGATCGGGCCGCCAATGCAACCCGCGGATCATTCCCGCTTGCACCGAACGGGACATGTTGATCTGGGCAATATGATGCTCGAGACCTTCGGCGGCCATCTCATCTGCGCACCAGGCGCGGGCGAAATAGCCGCGCTCGTCGGTGAATGGTTCCAGCTCGACCATCCGGCAGCCCTCAACCTCCGTGGGAATGAATTTCATCTCATACCTTCCAGAAGAACTGCTCGTCGATCTGGCCGGTCTCGAGCAGGTATTGAATCTGCTTGAGACGACGGTGGCGCCGGGAGTGGAGGATCGAAGCGTCGAACTCGATCCGGTCGAAGATCTCCCGCAACTCGGCCACTCCCTTGCGGACGTCCCAGTCGCAAGAGAAACCGGGCAACCGGGTGTTGATCTTGGTGAAGTCGACCCGGTAATTGCGGGTGTCTCCCCCCAGCTCGCCGATGACGACTTCACAACCGGGGATCTCCTCGCCGATGATGGTGCAGATGTCGCGCACCTGATAATTGGCCCGCGAGTCGCCGACGTTGAATGCCTCGCCGCCGACCACGCCGGCGGGCGCTTCCATCGCACAGATCATTGCCTTGGAGATGTCGCGGATGTGGACGAAGGGCCGCCACGGCGTTCCGTCGCTTTCCAGTACCAATCTACGGTCCAGGTAAGCCATCGCCGTCAGTTCGTTGACGACCAGGTCAAATCGCATCCGGGGACTGGCCCCGAACGCCGTGGCGTTGCGCAAGAACACCGGGGTAAAGGAATCGTCGGCCATCGGCCTGAGGTCGTTCTCGACGAGCACCTTGCATTTGGCGTACGCCGTGATGGGCGCGGTCACAGACTCCTCACTGCTGAGTTCGTCGCGCTCGCCTCCACTGGCGCCGTACACGCTGCACGAGGAGGCGTATACGAACCTTTCGACACCCGCCTGTTTGGCCATCTCAGCGAGACGGACGGTTGCCCGGTGGTTGATCCTGAACGTCAGTTCGGGATCGAGTTCGCCGACCGGGTCGTTGGAGAGATCGGCGAGGTGGATGACGGCCTCGAATCCCTCGAGCTGGTGGGGGTCCGTCAGCCGGGTGTCGAGGCG
>DATEVB010000157.1:0-4144 GCA_035282865.1 Acidimicrobiia bacterium
GGGGTCGAGATTGGCCGCCGCCGATTCTGGTCGCGGCGGCGAGGGTCGGAACGGGTCGGGTCCTCGGCTCTTCGATGGTGTTCCTGAGCGACAGCTTGCGTATTGCGGCTCTATGCCCGCCGGTGATCCCGCCCGCGAGAAGCTCACACTCGGCCGCCGGCCGCCGTCTATCCCACTAACCCCGACCACCGCGGTACCATCACCAACACCATGAACAACCTCAAAACCGTCGCCCTGCTCGGCTTCATGAGCGCCCTGGTCTGGTACATCGGCTGGGCGCTGTTCCCGAACGGGGGTTTCTACTTCGGGTTCGGCTTTGCCGTGTTGCTGAACTTCGTCGTCTACTTCTTCTCCGACAAGATGGCGCTGGCCGCCAGCCGGGCCCGCCCGGCCGAGGAGCACGAACTGCCCCAGGTGTACGCCATCGTGCGCAACCTGACCGCCCAGACCGGGATGCCGATGCCGCGCATCTACGTGATCGACTCGCCGCAGCCGAACGCCTTCGCCACCGGCCGCAACCCGAGCCACGCCGCAGTGGCGGTCACCACCGGAATCCTCGAGGTCCTGAATCAGCAGGAATTGGCGGGGGTGCTCGCCCATGAGATCTCCCACGTTCGCAACCGTGACATCCTCATCTCCTCGATTGCGGCCATGCTGGCCGCCGCCCTGTCGATCTTCGCCCGGATGGCGTTCTGGGGTGGCATGGGACGGCGGCGGGGCAACGATGCCCTGAGCGGTATCGTCGCCATACTCAGCCTGATCCTCGCCCCGATTGCCGCCATGCTGATCCGCCTGGCGATTTCCCGGGCCCGCGAATACCAGGCCGATGCCTCAGGGGCGACCATCACCGGGCAGCCGCTCAACCTGGCCAGTGCCCTTCGCAAACTCGAAATGGGCACCGCCCGCATCCCGATGAACGTCAACCCGGCGGTGAGCCAACTCTTCATCGCCGACCCGCTCAAGGCGTTCGGTAACCGTGGGGGTGGGGGGATGAGCCGCATGTTCTCCACCCATCCACCCATTGAGGACCGGGTGCGGCGTCTCGAAGAGATGCAGTACAAGGTCTGATGGCGCTCTTCGAGGTCTCCCTCGAAACCGGGGCGATGATCGCCGCTTTCTCCGGCGTGCTGGGAGGCCTGTGGGGAGGACTGATCAGCGCCCGGGCTGCTACTCGAGGACCGCAATGGGCGCTCGACCATCTCGAAAAGTCGTACCCGGTCATGCTGGCCCTGGTAGTTGCGAGTATTGCTGTGATGGTGCTGGTGTCGCCCGGATGGGTAGGGGTGAGCCTCGTCTACGTCACCGGCATCATCGCCTGGATGGCCCGTAGCGTTTCGAAGAGCCTGGAGAAGGTGAGGGCCGCCGGCACCTTCGAGCCGATCCCACCCGGCCGCCAATCTGTCATTCTCGCCCGGGCATCGCGCTGGTTGCTGATCGGCGGGGCGGTCATCGTGCTCATCTCCATCTTCGATTACACCCGGCGAGGGTGGCCGGCGCTGTTCGATCTGGCGTTGGCGGCCGTGCTACTGGTGCCGGGGTTCCGGGTCCGGAAGCAGGCGGAGGAACTGGCTGCTGTGGGTGAATTGCCCTCTCCGGGCTCTACGAGCCTGGAACCACCTCCCCCGGTTGAGTCGCCGGGGGACGATGCCTGAAGGCGGACCGCCAACCGCCAACTGCCAACTGCCTACCGCAGACGGTCAACTTCCTACCCTCCCGCCACATCCACCGTGTAGGTGTCGTTGCCGGGGATGTACCAGGCGGCGTTGCCGGCCCAGGTTTCGAGACCTTCGACCACCACCCTGGGGTTGGCCGTTCCCTCGAGGTTGGCGATGATCAGTCGTCCGGCCGAGTCGGAGATCAGCAGCCTGTTCCCGTCGGGTGACCACTGGGCGTCGGAGAAGTTGTAATCGCGGGGTGCGTCCTCCACGGAGAGGATCGTTCGCTCCGTCCCGTCGGCGAGTCGGACTCGAACCGTTGCCGCGCCGTCACCCTTCCAGTCGGTGAAGACGACGGCTCCATCCGGGCGCTGCCGGCGCCGATCGTACGGATAAGGCTCCGGGCCTCCATCAGAACCGGTCCCGATCCGAACCCGGTCGATCTCGGTGCCGGTGGCCGGGTCGATGAGAACGTATACGGGCTCGGCGAAGTAGTCGGTCACAACCAGGAGTCCGTCGGGGGTCCAGCCGGGTAGGTCTGCGTACTGACCGCACCACACCTCGGTGGCCGTTCCACCCGAGGCAGGCACCGTGTGGATACAGGATTCACGAGCATGGATCACGTACGCGATTGTGCCCGGGATCGACGGGTCCGGCCGGTCGGCCAGGGACGGGAAGTCGGGCAGCGGGATCACCCCAAACACGAAGATGATCACCGTGACAACGACCAGCACCGACACCGCCGCCACGATCGAGACGATGGCGCGTTGCTCCGCTTTCATATCTGTTCCTCCACCCTTGGTTCCGAGACCACTTCGGTTCGCAACTTGGCCACCAGCAGCGCCCCGCCCAGCAGCACTACACCGGTCAAGAAGAGGGCCAGCGGAACGCCGATCGTGTCGCCGAAGTACTCGAAGATGATCTGCGGCACGAAGATGAAGATCCCGGCCGCTCCGAAGCCGAGGAGGATCGTGTTGCGCAAGGTCACACTGAAGGTCAGCAACACACCGGCGGTCACCAGGCCCAACAGCATCGGCCAGGTGACGTCGTTGAAGCGCATCACCTGCGGACCGAGCAACACTCCGACCGACCCGAGCGCGTAGGCCGTTGTGGGCGGTCGCAGATGGCGACCCCAGGCCAGCAGCAGCCAGGCGACGCCGATTGCCCAAATGGCCAGGCCGTAAAACTCCTCGGGGGGCTGGTCGAGATGGGCCAGCAAGGACAAGGGGGTGGCTACTGCCGCCCCACCCAGCAGGATTTGCTGCAAGCTGCGGGGCGACAGGCGGTATACCGCATACCCGACGAGTAGTCCGGCCGCCGAGGCTATGAGAGCGGTCGTTTCCGGTTCGGTTTCGAGAACGTCGTTGGCCAGCAGGCCAAACCAGAACGCGACGCCCGCTGTGCCGAGGGCCCACAAGAAGCTCGACAAGCGATCGATGGCCTCGTTGTCGACGCTCTTGGTGAACCAACCGGCCGCCAGAAAGGCGGTGGTGCCGGCACCGACCAGCAGGAGGCGCGCCCACGCTTGGAGATCGGCCCAGAATTCGCCGACCAGGATGAAGGCTGCGATCAACGCCAGCGACCCGCCCAGGTAGCCGAGTACCTCGGCAACCAACGGCACGCGACGATCCTCGGTTGGGGCCGTCTCATGGGAACGGATCGCTCGCGCTTGGGCTTCGTCGATCAGCCCTTCGGCGACCCAATCCCGGAGGCTGGTAGCCAGGTCTTTCACGGGGTTGTCCTCCAGTGTCGATGATTCTTGTTCATCTTCATCCTTCCACCGCCGGCCGGTCGCCGCCATGGGGGAGTACCCTGAAACATGAAGAGGTACGGTTCGCCGCAGGACCGGTTGGATGCATCGGCATTTGGGGAGTGCGCCGACGGCGCTAATCTACCTGCCGCCCGAAGCGTGCTTCGGGTATGCCGGGATGCCCGAGCGGCCAAAGGGAGCAGACTGTAAATCTGCCGGCAATGCCTTCGGAGGTTCAAATCCTTCTCCCGGCACGGTGCCGAGGCCCCCAGGGCAGCGGCCAACCTATGCCCCCTTAGCTCAGCTGGCAGAGCGCCGCCATGGTAAGGCGGAGGTCTCCGGTTCAAATCCGGAAGGGGGCTCCAACCGGCTGGTGGTGCCGGCCGGGAACAGAGGGCTTTGGCCAAGGGAGACGAAGCGCCGGAGGCGCTTCGTCCAACCTGAAGCAAAGCTTCAGGCGGCGGCGTAGCTCAGTCGGTAAGAGCGCTCGACTCATAATCGAGAGGTCGGCAGTTCAAGTCTGCCCGCCGCTACGACAGGTACAGACGGGACGGAACAGGAAGGAAGCGCCATGGCGAAGGCGAAGTTTGAGCGGACGAAGCCGCATGTGAATGTTGGGACGATGGGTCATATTGATCATGGGAAGACGACGTTGACGGCGGCGATTACGAAGGTTTTGCATGAGTCGAATGCTGCGGTGGCGTTTACGTCGTTTGATGAGATTGATAAGGCGCCGGAG
>DATEVB010000158.1:0-9143 GCA_035282865.1 Acidimicrobiia bacterium
TGTGGTGGTGGTGGTAGGCGCAGGCGATGTGGTGGTGGTGGTAGGCGCAGCCTTGGTGGTCGTGGCTGTGGTTGTGGTTGGGGAAGTCGTGGTCGTTGAAGGGCGAAGGTTGGAGCGAGTCAGAGTGGGTACGGGATCCAGCCCGGGGTCCTCGAACACTCCTACCACCGGGCTCGCCTCCGGATGCGGCGCCGATAGCATCTGATTGGCGAACACAAAGGCGGTGACCCGACCGGTCGTCGACCCGGCATCTGCGGCGATCGTCATCGCTTCCGGGGCCGGGTCGGGGGAGACTCCCGGGCGCCGGTCGCCGTCGCCGGTCGAGAACACTGCAAAGCCGCCGAACGTCAAGAGAATGATGAGTGTTGCCAGCCCAAGAAGGACCGGCCGCACATTTTTCATGTCGGAATACTCCGCCTTCGTTTGTGCCCCGGACCCAGCACCCGCGGCGTCCCACCAGGCTAACGGCCCGGCAAGTCCATCCCAAGCGGGAACCTGGGAAACAATGGCAGAAGTCAGGTCCGGTCGATCGGGTTGCGGAACGAGCGCACCATATTTCGGTGGTGACCGAGCCCGATAACATGGTGCATGAAGAGCAACGAAAGGAAGCACCGTGACGATGAGCGCCGACCTCCAGGACGCCTACAACCACCAGATAGCTCTCGAATTCGCCTCCTCCTACGCGTACCTGCAGATGGCCGCGTTCTTCGATGACGGCAATCTTCCCGGCTTCGGCAACTGGATGCGGCAGCAAGCAGAGGAGGAACGGGCCCATGCCATGAAGTTCTTCGATTTCGTGCTCGACCGCGATAACCAGGTGGAGCTGCGCTCGATTCCCGCCCCGTCTGCCGACTACACCTCGCCGCTGTCGGTGTTTGTAGCCTCCCTCGCCCATGAGCAGATGATTACCAGGTCGATTCACGACTTGTACGCGCAGGCAACGGACGAGAAGGACTATCAGAGCCTGCCCCTGCTGCATTGGTTCATCAACGAGCAGGTTGAAGAAGAGGCAACGATGTCAGAGTTGGTCGAGCAGATCTCCATGGCCGGCGATAACGGCGCGGCGCTGCTGCTTCTCGACCGCGAACTGGGCACCCGGGTATCTGCCGGCGAGTAGTCGGCCCGCTTCGGGTTGTGTCGCGCTGGTGCATGCTTGGTAATGCCGGGGCGACACGAGCCCATCGTTCGTGTGGGTCGTGGTACTCAGGCAACCGACCAGGCCAGCAGCACCTGTCCGAGGTAGTAGAGCGGCAATCCCCAGATCCGATTTACAAACCCTGGAGCGACGAATCGGTCGCGAGCGACCGCCAGGTCGGACATGTAGAACGCCGTTGCACCGATCACGATCAGCGGGGTGGCCCCGCCCGCAGTTGCCCCGACCGCAGTGGCCACCATGGCGGAGATGATCACCACGTAGGCAAGTACCGGGGCGATCATCTCCGGCGGAAGGTGGGGGCGTAGCCATCGGAAAACCACTCCGGCGGCCACGGTGGCTGCGCCTGCAGCCGCGACGGTGAAGCCGGCCGACAAACCGGCTACCAGGAAGGCGACCACATACAGGAGGTGGCCTATCAGGAAGGCCACCAGACCGGTCAGAAACCAGGATCGGCCCCTCCCCAGCAGAGCCACGTCGCCGATCCACCCGAAGAGGAGAGCGATCAGGATCCACCGCCCGTATCGTGAGTCGGTCGCTCCGAGGGTCAGTGCTTGTCCGAGGAATCCGGCCGAGGCGATGGGTTTGGCAATGAACCGCAGCGGCAGGTCACGGCGCTCGCCCATCAGGCTTGCAGCCAGGCCGGCGGCAGTCAGCGCCACGAACCACCAGGCCACGATCAGGATTCGGTGAGGCGTTCTATCGTCATCGTGGCGATCTTGCCCCATTCTTCCGACCGTTGATCAATCAACACGCGATGATCGGCAGCTTCGAACTCGAGAAAGTCGATCGCATCTCCGGCGGCGCGCGCCTCTTCGACATAGGCACGGCTGTATGCGACCGGTACCCGATCGTCGGCCGTTCCGTGGGCGATCACCTGTGGCAGGCCGAGCGGCACCATATGGCGAGGTGAGGCGGTGTCATCGGGCAGGCCCCCGAAGAACTCCTCGACTGCGTCATCGCCGAGGTGGTCGCTAGTTGCCTCCGCCAGGTCGACCACTCCTGCCAAGGCTACGGCCAACCGGGGGGTGATGATCGGCGAGGTCAATGGCGAGTCGGCGGCGAGCCGGGCGCGGGCGGCCGCCCAGAGAGCGAGCTGGCCACCGGCCGAATGGCCGACCAGCGCCACCCGGTCCAGATCGAGCTGGTGACCCCCGGCCAGGCTCGCCAGATGGTCGACGGCGGCCACGGTATCGGAGAGGGCCTCCCGCCAGCTATCGGGACCCCGCCGGTACTCGATGTTCCAGGTAGCGACACCACGATCGGTCAGATCGACGGCCAGGCCATCCATCAGGTCACGCCGCCACGGCCGCCGCCAGAATCCGCCGTGGATCAGGACCACCACAGGATATGGACCGGGGCCGTGAGGGACCCGTAGATCTCCTACCTGGTCGGGGTGGGAGCCGTAGCGAAGCGTGGTGAGCGGCATCGCCGCCCGATAGATCAGGTGGCGCAGCGCAGCGCGGTAACCGTCGATACCTCTGCCGAAGATAGTGGCAACGCAGGCCGGGCCGATGACCGACTGTTGCCGCCAGGCCTCGCGGCGGGTGACATCGGAGATGTGGACCTCGACCGTGGGGAGCTCAACTGCCTCGAGCGCGTCGTAGATGGCGTACGAGTAATGGGTGAAGGCGCCCGGGTTGATGATGATGGCGTCTGCGTCCTCCCGGGCCAGGTGGAGGCGATCGATGATGGCTCCCTCGTGGTTGGATTGGAAGGTGTCCACCGTGACGCCCAGCTCGGTGCCCCAGGAACGGCAGGCGGCTTCGAGGTCGGCGAGGGTCGTCGACCCGTAGATGTCGGGCCGGCGGGTGCCGAGCAGATTGAGGTTGGGTCCGTTGACGACCAGGACACGGGCGGGCGGCTGCATTGCGTAAGGCTATCGAGCCACCGCCAATCCTCCTAACGATGGAATGGAATCATGGCGTTGTCCGGCCGGCCGGTGAGTGCACAAAGAGCTCACCAATCTCGCCGTGATGGGATCTACCCGCCGGGAGATAGATGGGTGGCTTCGAGCTCTGCGGCCATGGCGAGCGTGGCTTCGTCGATCCGGCCGTCTTCCAACCCGTAGCGCCGATCGAACTCCGTGACGATGGCAGCCATCACGTCCTGGCGGGTGACTCCGGGCGCGGCGCCGGCCAAATCTCCGGAGGTGGTCGGGTCCCACTGCAGTTCGAGTGCCTCGTATACGGGAATCAGCACCTCGGCGATCCGATCGCCGCCGTCAACGACGACGACCCCACCCACGTGGGCGGCCCGGCCGATGATGCGCTGGCCCGCTCCCATCACCTTGTGGTGTCCCGACACGTTGATGCTGTAGGCGCCCGGGCAGTATTCGCCGGGAACCTCACCGACCCGGGCATCGGCACCGAGGGCCCGAAACGCCGCCAGCAGGGTGGATGCCAGCGCTTCGAATCGTGGTTTGATGGTCTCGCGTGGCGTCGGAGTGGGAACCGTCCAGGCAAAGGCAATAGTCCCCGGGTGGAAGACGGCCGCTCTCCCCCCTGCCAGCCGCTCGATCGCCTCGTAGCCTGCCGCTCTGCTCGCCTCGACCGCCGGTCGGTAGCCGGGGCTGGTCACGTCTTGCCGGCCGAAGGCGACCATGGAACCCGGCTGGTGGAGCCGCAAGGTCTGGGCGGCTTCTCCGTCGGCGGCAGCACGCAGAAGTGCGTGGGAAATCGCGGTGTCGAATCCCGGCCGCTCCGGGTACTGCTCGGTCAAGAGTCGAATGGTCATGGTGCTCAGTATCCCAAACTCCTCGCCCTGCTCCGAACTACAGGTAAGAACCTGGAACTCCACGGAGGCTCATGACGTCTCACAGGTGGGACAGGTTGGATGCTGTGACAAGGGGGTCGGGTTGAGCCGGGCTCGATGGGGCACCATGACCGGGCTGCTGCTGTTCGGAGCGGTTGTGGCGGGCTGCAATGATGCGTCGCTCTCCGGCCTGGGGCACATGACGGAGCGTTGGATCGCGGCCGCTCCCGATCCGACGACAACTACCGCTTCGCCCGTCGCTCCGGCACCGGTCGGGTTGCAGACGACCCATGGCGAACAGATCGTTGCCTGGGTGAATGATGAGCTGGGAGATCCGCCGGTGGCGTCACCGGAGGACACAGTCGCCATGGTGTGGTCCCGCAGCAACAAGCAGGACGGGTACGTTCAGGCCAGCCGGGCGGAGATCGCCGTCGCGTTGCCGGGCCTCGAGTTCCCCGAGCTCATCCCGGAGCGTTCCGCCTTCATCACCAGCCAGCTGGTCTTCGACTCAACGACCGGGAAGCTGGCCTCGGATCCTGCGGCCGCCTTCGGGTTCTGGTCGGCCAAGCCGTACACCAAGGCCCGCAGCGTCGCTCAGCTGGCCGTCCTCATCGTGGCCATCGACGCGGCGCCTGGCGAGCCCGTGGTGGTCGATACGATCGGTGTGCCTGAGGATCTCCACGAAGACATTGGGTGTGAAGAACTGGCAGGAAGCACGGTTGAAGATTGCAGGAGAGTGATCCTCGATGACGGGTGCCCGGCCTGGTCGCTGGACGTGACCGACGGCTGGCGGCTCGTATGGTCTGCGGGCGGTTACCGGTACGACCTGTTTGTCCGCCACGCCGGCCAAGCCGACCTTCTGGCTCGCATGGCCGGTTCCTGTGATGAGATGGCCATGATCCCGGCGCCGGTCGGGGCGGACCGCCTCGAAGGTACGCCGGCTGTGGATGAATCCGATGCGCCGCTCGAAACCGCCGGCTCCTGAGATTGTCGCCTCCCGGCGATAGGCTGAGCTTTCGCTCCGGGAGGAACTCGAATCTTTCACGGTGGTAACTGGTTTGCTTACCTGCGCTACGACGAAGAGCAGGATCGTCCTCACGTTGATCGCGCCCTGTTGAGGAGAGTTCTGGCATACGGCCGGCCCTACCGTGGCGACCTGATCGTGGTGCTGATCACGATCCTGATCATCTCTCTCCTGACCCTCGTTCCGCCCATCCTCATACGTGAGCTCATCGACCGTGCCATCCCCGCAAAGAACGTTCGACTGCTGACGTACCTGGGTCTCGGCATGGTGGCGGTTCCGATCGTCAACACTCTGGTCGGGACGCTGCAACGGTGGATGTCGGCCCGGGCCGGGGAAGGCATCATCTTCGACCTCCGCCGGCAGCTCTACCGGCATCTGCAGCGCATGTCCTTGCGGTTCTTCACTTCGACCCGTACCGGTGAGCTGGTGTCACGACTGAACAACGACGTGGTCGGTGCCCAGAACGCCATCACCGGCACCTTCATCACCATCGCCTCCAACATTGTCACCGTCACTGCGATTCTCATCATCATGGTGCGTACCGAGTGGCGCCTCACTCTCCTGGCGGTGGCCGCGCTGCCGTTGTTCATCTACCCGGCCCGGCGGGTCGGCAAGATCTTGCGACGAGTCTCCCAAGAGCAGATGGAGCACAACGCCAACATGTCTTCGATCCTCACCGAGACCTTCAACGTGAGCGGGGCTCTGCTGGTCAAGCTGTTCAACCGGGCCGACGACGAAACGGAGCGGTTCACCGACGAAGCTGCGCTGGTCCGGGACCTCGGAGTACGGAGAGCGGTGATCGGCCGCTGGTTCTTTGCGGCGTTGGGCGTCGTTAGCGCCCTTGGCACCGCCGCCGTGTTCTGGGTTGGTGGTGTGCTCGTGATCAATGGGTCGTTCACGATCGGTACCATCGTGATGTTCTCCACCCTGTTGGGTCAGCTGTACGCACCGCTCACCGCCCTCTCCAACGCCCGGGTTGAGTTTGCCACCTCGATGGTGTCGTTCGAGCGGGTGTTCGAGGTCCTGGACCTGCCCCACGACATCGACGAACGGGAGGGCGCCGTCCGCCTGGCCGACATGGCCGGTGAGGTCAGCTTCGACCGGGTCTCATTCAAGTACGTCACCGACGAGGCCCTGCCCGGCTTGCGTGAGGTGAAACGAATGCACTGGGGGCGGGCGGTGGACCAGGGCGGACCCGAGGTGGCGCAGGTCTCGACCCGCGAGTGGGCCCTGGAAGATGCCTCCTTCACGATCCGGCCGGGTCAGCTGGCGGCGCTGGTGGGTCCCAGCGGTGCCGGCAAGACCACCATCAGCTATCTGGTACCGCGGCTCTATGACGTGAGCGAAGGCGCGGTCCGGATCGACGGCCACGATGTGAAGGATCTATCGCTCGGCACCCTCGGGGAGGGTATCGGGGTGGTGACCCAGGAGTCTTACCTGTTCCACGACACGATCGCCGCCAACCTCCGCTACGCCAAACCCGACGCTACGCAGGCGGAGCTGGAGGCAGCCAGTCGTGCGGCCAACATCCACGATCTCATTGCCTCCCTGCCGGACGGCTATCAAACGATGGTGGGAGAGCGGGGGTACCGGCTCTCCGGAGGAGAGAAGCAGAGGGTGGCCATTGCCCGGGTGATCCTGAAAGATCCTCGCATCCTCATCCTCGATGAGGCGACCTCGCATCTCGACTCTCACTCCGAAGCGCTCATCCAGGAGGCTTTGGAGCGGGTGATGGAGGGTCGTACCTCGTTGGTGATCGCCCATCGGTTGTCCACCATCCTGGCTGCCGACGTGATCCTGGTTCTCGACCAGGGTCGGCTGGTCGAGTCGGGCAGCCATTCCGAGTTGCTGGCGCTGGGCGGGCTCTATGCCGGTCTGTACGAGACCCAGTTCCACACCGAACAGGTGGAAGTCTGATGGCGGCGTCCTTTCACGTCTTGACTGTCGGCTACGTCGGCGAACGAGTGGCATCGACGGTTTCGGTGGCCGTCGACGGCGAGCAGATCGTGATCATCGATCCGGGCATGGTGGCCGATCCGGCCGCCTTGCTCGACCCTCTCGAGGACCTGGGGATGGCCCCGGCCGACGTCACCGACGTGGTGTTCTCGCACCACCATCCAGACCACACTCTCAACGCCGCCTTGTTCCCCATGGCCCGGTTCCACGACTACTGGGCGATCTACCGCGGGGACGTATGGGACTCGCGACCCGCCGAGGGTTTTCAGGTTTCCCCCCATGTGAGGCTGATCGAAACACCCGGTCACACCCCGCAGGACATCACCACTTTGATAGAGACCGACGCCGGGGTGCTGGCCTGCACTCACCTGTGGTGGAACGAGTCGGGACCGGCCGAGGACCCATTGGCCACCAATGCCGAGGCACTCCACGCCGGCCGGGTTCGGGTGCTGGACCTGGCCATCCTGATCGTGCCCGGCCACGGCCGGCCGTTCCAACCGGATCAGGGTACTCCCCGCTGAGCGAGGGTCGGTTCGGTGGGTCGTCCTTGGACTCGCTTCAGAAGCCGTCGGGGATGTCGAGACGGTCCATCAGCATCTGAATCGCCTGCGACCGTTGCATCACGTAGATGTGGATGGCGGGGACGCCTGCTTCCATGAGGTCGCGCATCTGTTGCAGCGTCCAGTTGACACCCGCCTCGGTCACCGCACCTTCTCCGGCTCGTTCAACGGCTTCCGCCAGACCGGGAGGGATCTCGCAGTGGAAGGTGCGGGGAAGCGAGGTGAGCTGTTTGCGGGTGGTCAGGATCTTGATCCCGGGAATGATCGGGACGTCGATACCTTGGCGGCGGCACTCGTCAACGAACGAGAAGTAGTGGCGGTTGTCGAAGAACATCTGGGTCACGATGTACTCGGCTCCCGATTCGACCTTGCGCTTGACCCAGGCGATATCGGAGGTGAGGTTGGGAGCCTCGAAATGCTTCTCCGGGTAGCCGGCGCCGCCGATGCAGAAGTCGGTCGGGTAGGCATCGAGGAGGTCTTCGAGGTAGATGCCCCGGTTCATGGCCTGAATTTGGGCGATCAGGTCGGTAGCGTGCTCGTTGCGGGTACGCCCGTGCTCGAGCGGCTTTTGATAGCCGTTGCCGTCTCCGCGGATGGCCAGAACGTTGTCGATTCCCAGGTAATGGAGTTCGATCAGAAAGTCTTCGGTCTCCTGTCTGGTGAACCCCTCGCACAGCAGGTGCGGTACCGCGTCGATCTCGAACTTCCTCTGGATCAGCGCGCAGACTCCGAGAGTTCCGGGCCGTTTCCGTTTGATGCGTTTCTGGTAGCCGGTCGGCGTTTCGTCGTAGACCACTTCGGCGGCGTGGCTGGTGATATCGATGAAAGGCGGCCGGTACCTCGCCAGGGTGGCGATGAGATTGAGGAGGCTGGCGAGGTCGCCACCGCGCAGCGGCGGAATGATCTCGAAGCTGACGAGCGGCCGCTTTGCTTCCTGGAGATGATCGATGACCTTCATGATCCCGTGTGTAGGGATCCGTCATTCTTACCGAAACTGCCGATTTGTCGAACCGAAGTTCGTGGCGAAGCTTGAACCGTGCCCACCGAATCTCACCCACTCGACTCCGGCAACGGGGGTGAGAAGCACACCGGCCCTGGGTTGAGCCGGTCTCGGTGGCTCTTTCAGGCCCCCCGGGTGAGGTTGTCCATCAGGAGCGGTGTGGTTGGCACCAACAGCAGATGCTCTCCGTCGTGAGAGAGCCACAGGTTGGCGTCGACCTGCAACCAGACATGCGGTGGGAAGGCGTCGAGGTTGGCCCACGCCTCCCGACCCGGCGCCCGGTACAGGAGCACCTCCTGCCCGGGGGCCCGAACCGCCGGCAATCGCCCGACCAGGCTGAAGTTGCCAAACAGTTTCGCCATTCCCTCGGTCGGGTCCAGAGAGCGCGTCGGTCCCAACCACTCCACGGTCGCGCATGCGTCGCACGCCACCACCTGGATGCCGGCCACCTTGACCGGTCGGTGCAGGCACTGCTCTGATGTCATCGTCATGTTCTCCAGTGTGACGGCCGGGTGCGACAAAAACGCCGGCGAGCTCCCGAGTAGCTTGATGGTGAAAGGAAGGAGGATCCCATGAGCGAGTTCACCTCGTACGCTCCCGGCACGCCCTCCTGGATCGACCTGGCCACCACCGATCCGGACGGCGCCAAGACCTTCTATGCAGGAATCTTCGGCTGGACGGTGGTCGACGTCCCAA
>DATEVB010000159.1:0-4676 GCA_035282865.1 Acidimicrobiia bacterium
GGACTCCGTGCTCGGCCAGCAACGCTCGAAGAGTCACGACTCGATCGTAGATGATCGGGAACATCCGGCGAGGGCACCGGGTCCCCGCCCCAAATGTGGCGGGTCTGCTATTGGACCTCGACCAGCTGACCGGTTGTGAGGTCGAGAGCGAATTCGCGATCGGACTGGGAATCGGCTATCCAACGGGCGAGCCGGGCGCCTGGGCTTCGCACCGTCCACCAGGCGTAGTCATCGCGGGCCTGTTCGAGGAACCGGCGCCGCGCCGCCCTGGCCACCTCGAGCGCTTCCTTCTCGTCGTCGAAGGAACCGAGAATGCTCTCCTGGACGGGTGCCCCGAGTTCGTCCCTCAGTTCAACGTGCTCCACAGCCTCAAACATGCCTACAGCGTAATGCCACGACCGCCGTTCGGCACCCTTCAGTGGAGAATCGTTCTTCGGGTTTTCACCCCGGAGGCTGCACACCCCCACCGAGAAGCGGATCAGGACTCAAGCAACTTCTTCTTCTGAGCGTCGAATTCCGTAGCCGAGATCACACCCTGGTCCCGTAGCCGAGCCAGCGTTTCGATCTCCTGGGCTACCGAGCGCCCGCCCCCTTCCAGGGAGACCTTCCGCCTTTCCCGCACCTGGTAGATGAGGGACTGCATCGCCTCCGGATCGGGGATATCCGTGAAACGGCTCTGTCCAAACTCACCGGCCGACTCCATCACCAGGTCACCGCTGCCCACCAGACGTTCAAACAGGGACTGTTTGAACTCGACGTCGTTGATCACCTCCAGCGGGATCTCCTTGGCGCGGCGGGAGATGATTCCGGCCCGAAAGATCACGCGTTCGTTGGTGATCACATAATGGGTAAACCACCAGTCGACCAGACGTCGGGCGGTCAACACCAACCAGGCGATGACGACGGCACCGATGGCGATCAGGAGACCGATGCCATCGAGTTGGCCGACCGCGACGACCACCAATGCAATCGCCACCAACGTCAAAAGGATTGGCGTGATCAGCACCTGGAAATGGGGCCGGAATTCCGTGACGACGGTCTCGCCGGGGCTGAGCAACTTCTC
Organism: Acidimicrobiia bacterium; assembly: GCA_035282865.1. Classification (GTDB taxonomy): domain Bacteria; phylum Actinomycetota; class Acidimicrobiia; order Spongiisociales; family UBA4744; genus UBA4744. Next base: position 1,064 of record DATEVB010000159.1, read on the forward strand.
GGGATAGGCCATGGTCGCGATTCTAAGGACCAGCTGGCATCGATGACGGTCGCGTCCGGCACCGAAATTCGAACCGGCGAGGACGCCTCAACGAGAAAACCCCGAGGGAGCTTCGGCTTGCGCCTCTGCCCTCTCGGGGCTTCCCGGACCCCGCTCCGCGAGCGGGCCCTTTCGGGCACCACACACGTGGCGGTGGCTGCCGATCCGTTCGATGACCGAATCAGCATGGTTGGGGTCCTTGCGAACCTCAACCTGCGCTGGTGCGCCCACACGAGGCGGGTCGCCCGGCGCTTCCCCTGCGTCCAGAGGAATGGCAGGACCGTTTCCGGTCCCGCCGCCGCCGCTCACCGTTACCGACATGCGACGGTTGCCGTTCCATCCGACCGGCCCCTCGAAAAGGCCGGCATCACCTTACGGTGGCTGCTCCCGTACGTCGGGATGCTCAGTGGACGACTCCGGACACTCGCGCGCTGTCCGGTTTCGCTGCGAGGTCTCCCCCGCGGCTGAGAAGACCGTACACCGAGATCCGGGGGTTTTGGGCGGTTTTGCCTGGGCGTTTTTCGCGACGAGAGGAAAGGTTTCGCGCGGCCCCCGTCACCCACGTCGCGACACTCAAGCGACGGCGACTTGGCCGAATCTACCGGAAACGAAGAAACCCCGAGAAAGCCTTGGCCGAAGCCGCGGCCCCCTCGGGGCTCTTCGTCTCCCACAACTCCGAACCCGTGCGGGCCCGTTCTTACGGGAGACTTACCGGTCCGAGCCTCTCGACCCGGTGGCACCGCTCCAAGGTTTCCCTCGATGCGGACGATGCAAAGTTACCGAGCACAAGTTGCCCGTCGACGCCGAATGGCGTCGCCGGATTTCGCGCAACGGAGAAAATATTCGCGACCTGACAGCCTTCGGGTGTATCAGGTTCGTTCCCTGAGCCACCGAATCCCAAACCTGTCATTCGCTCGGCGTATAGTCAGAGTCATGTTGGAGACCCTCTCCCCCAGCCGGGCTGCCGACTTCAAGTCCTGTCCGCAGCTCTACAAATTCAGGGCTATCGACCGATTGCCGGAGCCGGTGTCGGTCCAGCAGGCGCGAGGGACCGCCGCCCATCTGGCCCTTCAACGTCTCTTCGACCTTCCCTCCGAGCAGCGCTCCGCCGAAACCCTCCACGAGCTCTTCCGGACGGTGTGGACGGAAATGCGGGGGACGGAGGAGTATTCCGAATTGTTCTCCTCCCTCGTTGATGAACGCTCCTGGGGGTTGGAGAGCATGGCACTACTCTCGAACTACTTCGGTCTCGAGGATCCCACCCAGGTAATCCCCCTCGACCGTGAATTGGAGATGCTCCAGGACCTAGACGGCATCGTCATCAAGGGCATCCTGGACCGCATCGACGAGTTACCCGACGGGCGCCTGATCATCACCGATTACAAGACGGGGTCGGCGCCCCCAGAGCTCTACGCCCTGCCTGCCTTCTTCGCCCTGAAGATCTACGCATTGCTTATCAGACGCCAGCTCGGACGTACGCCTGCCGAAATCCGGCTGATCTACTTGAACGGTCCCACCCTCTACCGGTTGGCGGTGGATGATTTCCAACTCGATGCCATGGAGCGACAGCTACGTGCCCTGTGGGCGGCCATCAATCGGGCGATGGAGCGTCAGCAGTTCCCCCCTCGTCCCGGGCGATTGTGCGATTGGTGCTCGTTCAACGACATCTGCCCGGCGTTTCTCCCGGTAGCCGCCAGCCAGTAGGCACCGCAGGGGCACTTCGCAGTGCTGGCACAATCTCACATGACAGTGGTGGTGGCATGACCGTCGTGGTAGTGGTCGGGGCTGCAGTAGACACGGTGGAGCAACTCGCATCCCACGGGGTGCAGACCGTTCTCGATCTGCGAAGCTCCGATCTCGACCCGGTGCGACGATGGGTGACCACCAGCGGTCTTGGCTATCGCCGCATCGGTCCTGACCTCGACTCCGTCATGCCACTTGTGTCCACTTCTCGTACCGCCCTGCTGTGTCCAGATCGCCGCATCGCCGAGCACTGGGCCGACCGGCTGTCCCAGCGCCAGATCGAGGTCACCGAACTGGTCGGAGGTTTTCTGGTGCCGTTCCAGCGCCCTCTCCGCTAGCCCGTCAAAGGTTCGGGGGGACTTTGATCAGAGGACGGTGGTGGTGGCGGCGTCGCACGGTCGGTTGTCCAGATCTTGGGCAGGGGGCTGACCTCCCCGACCCTATCCGGGCACCCCCCTCCATGTCCATGATGAGTGAGACACCTTTCGATCTACGTTGTGAGTGTGAGGGCATGGAAGGTGAACACCATGGGAAACAAGCGTGCAGCAATCTATAGCGCCGATACTTGGCATGTGGATGATGATGTTGCTACTGACGGGAGCGGACGGCCGCTGAGGAACCCGGTCCGTCGGTCGTTCAGCGCCGAGTACAAGCTGTCGATCCTCGCTGAGTACGACGGGGCGTCGGAGTCGGGCGAGAAGGGCGCCATCTTGCGTAGGGAAGGGCTTTACTCGAGCCTGGTCACCGACTGGCGTCGACAGCATCGCCAGGGTCTGTTGAAGGCCGCGGTGGGGCGAGCCGACGGCGGTCGGGGCGGTCCGAGCCTGTCAGAGGTGGCCAAGCTGCGGGCCGAGAACGAGCGACTGAAGACCAAGCTGGCCCAGGCCGAGGTGGTGATCCAAGTCCAGGGAAAAGTGCACGCGCTCTTGGAGGAGATCTCGAAGAGCGCGGACACCGAGGAGTCGTGACCGCCATCTTGGACGCCGCAATCGACGAGCTCACTCCAATCGTCGGGCGCAAGCGAGCCTGTGACGCTCTCGGGCGTTCTCGTGCCAGTCACTACCGTCAGCGACAAGGCCCCCGTCAAGGACCCCCGGCACCGCGGCGTTCGCCTCGGGCGCTGTCGGCCGCTGAAGCCGAAACGGTGATCGAGACCTTGAACGAAGAGCGGTTCTGTGACAAGGCGCCGGCCCAGGTGTGGGCCACGCTGTTGGACGAGGGCACCTACCTGGCGTCGGTATCGACCATGTATCGGCTACTGCGCGAACGTCACCAGGTCAGGGAACGTCGAGCCCAGGCCCGTCGTCCAGCGCTGATCAAACCCGAGCTGGTCGCCGTTGCCCCCAATGAGGTCTGGAGCTGGGACATCACCAAACTCGCCGGGCCTTACAAGTGGACCTGGTTCCAGCTCTACACGATCCTCGACATCTACTCCCGCTACGTCGTTGGGTGGCTGGTCGCCCCGAGAGAGTCGGCCAAGCTCGCCGAGCAGCTCATCGCCGATGCCATCTATACCAACGGCGTCGACGAAGACCAGCTGACTCTCCATGCGGATCGGGGCAGCTCGATGACGTCGCGGACGGTCAGTCAGCTCCTCGCCGACCTCGGCGTGCTCCAAAGCCACTCCCGGCCGCACCAGTCCAACGACAACCCCTACTCCGAGTCGCAGTTCAAGACCCTCAAGTACTCGCCCACCTTCCCCAAGCGGTTCGCCAACATCGTTGCGGCTCGATCGTTCTGCGAGGGGTTCTTCGAGCACTACAACAACGAACACCGCCACTCGGGTATCGGCCTCAACACCCCAGCCAACGTCCACTACGGCCTCGCCGAC
>DATEVB010000160.1:0-32492 GCA_035282865.1 Acidimicrobiia bacterium
GGCGGTATACCCCAACACGGTCTCGTCGAAACCGTCTCGCTCATCCAGGGGCGAGAACTCGATAGGAACCCGGTACTCGCGGCGGGCTCGCCTGACGGTCATCTCATGAAGATCGACGCGCACCGGCTCTTCTCCCGGCGCGGGAGAAGCTTGTCCGTAGGCGGCGATGATGGCAGCCGCCACTGTCTTGCCGTCGGCGGCAGCCTTGACGATGGACGACGGGCCGGCGCCTGCCACATCTCCGCCGGCGTAGACGCCGGCAATAGACGACTCGAAGGTGAACGGGTCGACTTCGATGTAGCCGCGCGTGGTCAGGGCGGGGGGCTCGTCACCGAAGAAGTCGACCACCGAGTGCTGGCTGATGGCCAGGATGAGCGTGTCGAGCGGGATCTCGAACTGCGAGTCCGGGACATCGTGAGGGATCTTGCGGCCCGATTCGTCACGGTCGCCCCGGTATTCCGTCTTGGTGCAGATCAGTCCGGCCAGTTTGCCGTTCTCGATGTGGAGGGCGTGCGGCGTGGCGAGTTCGATGATCCCTATGCCCTCGTCCCTGCAAGCGCGGATCTCCTCCGGGTCGGCAGGCATCTGGTCGATGGTGCGCCGGTAAATCAACGAGGCGTCGGCGGCGCCCACCCGGCGGGCAGAGCGAACTGCATCCATAGCCGTGTCGCCGGCCCCGATTACCCCCACTCGGGCACCGAGCGAAACTGGATGACCTTCCCGCACGCTGCGCAGGAACAGGAGGGCATCCATGATGCCTTCCGAGTCCTCGCCCTCCAGATTGAGGCGCTTGGCAAGCTGTGCTCCCACCGCAACGAAGATCGATTCGAACCCGTCGGCGCGAAGGCCATCCAGAGTGAAGTCCACCCCGGCTGTCTGGCCGTAGCGAATCTCCACGCCCAGCTCCTCCAGAATGGCAATGTCTTGATCGATCTCTGCCTGAGGCAGCCGGTAGGCGGGAATGGCGCCACCGACCATGCCCCCGGCGTAGGGATGCGCCTCGAAGATCGTCACCCCGAATCCGGCGTATCCGAGCGCCTGGGCGGCAGACAACCCGGCCGGTCCTGCGCCGATGACGGCCACCTTCGGCCCGGTTCCGGCCTTCTTCCGGAACATCACCGGTTGCTGCTCGTGCTCCATGATGAACCGCTTCATGTGCCGGATGGCCAGCGGCTGATCGAGGTGGGTTCGAATACAGGTGTTCTCGCAAAGGTGATCGCACACCCGACCAAGAATCGACGGCAAAGGATTGTCTTCCCTGGTGAGCTTGACGGCCTCCAGAAAATCACCGTTCCTGACCGCGTTCATGTACTGCGGCACCTTCTGATCAACGGGGCATTCGTCGAGACAGGGTGCTTCGATACAGTCGAAGAAGCCCAGCTCGCGGAGCGTCTTGGACCGGTCGGTGCGGAAGGACCTTTTCTCGTAGCGCCATTCACTACGGACCTTCTCCGCGTAGTGGCGCAGATTGAGCCGGGACAGAACCTTGAGGACCAGCTCGATCAGCTCCCCCGTACGTGCCTCGTCGAAGCCGTGCGAGCCTGCCCAGACACCGACCCGGTCGACGGCCGCCCCGTCGGCACCCGCCAGCGTCTGCGCCAGCGACCGGCAATCTTCTCCGTCAAGTGCCAGCCCGCTGTCGGTCAGAGCGGACCAACGCAACAGGGGCGCGAACTCATCGAACCCCTCCCGGGAGATCGCCGTCCGGGCGATGAAGTCGGTCAGATCGACCGCCCCCGCCTCATCCATGGCGGCGTCGAGATTCTCCATGTACTGCAGCATGCGCAGGTAGCCGCCGGTCTTGAGCAGGTCGGAACACACCGTCACCGTCTTCATGCCGCCCGCCAGGAGGTCGGCGACGTTGAAGCAGTCCGCCCCACCGGCGAAGGAGAGCATGAGATCACCGCGGAACTCCTCGCTGATCTTGGAGGCGAGGTTGGTGGTGACCGGATGGAGAGCCCGGCCGGACAGGTACATCATCTCGTCCCGGTCGAACACCGTCCGCCAGTTGTCGACCTCCAGCGTGTTGCTGAGTTTGAGGCCAAACGTCAGGTGGTGCTCGGCGGCGATCCGACGCAAGTTGTGGAACATCGGCACGGCATCGACATACATGAGGTCGTGCCCGAAGGCTTCGTCGGGAACCGGGACGTCCACGAAGGCCAGGTCGTCGTTGATGATCTTGCGGACCAGGTCGGCGCCCAGCAGAGTGGGATTGCACTTCACCGAAGTGTGCAGTTTTCGCTCTTCCAGGAGGTAGCGGGTGATCCGCTCGATTTCGTCGGGCGGGCATCCGTGCATGGTCGACAGCGTGATCGTATCGGAGATCAGCGCCGGGATGTCGAGGTCACGTACCGCGGGATAGCGGCGGGCAACGATGTCGACATAAGCGGGCAGATAGTCGGAGGCGTCGAACATGGCGTCGAGGAACCACTGCACGTTGGGCTTGAGAATCCCCTCCAGGTTGTATCCGACACTCATGTTGAAGATCATCCCGGGCCGAGCGCCGGGGAACCCGAATTTGTGATGGAGGGCGTGGATCAGCACCCAGGCCCGCAGATACTCGTCGAACGACTCGTAGACCTTGAGTTCCTGGGACCACTCGACGTTGTACCCCTCGTCCTCGAGGTCGATGCACGGCTTGTTGACGTCCAGCTCGTCGAGGGTTTGCACGGTCTTCAACTCGATGAAACGAGCACCGACCAGCCACGAGACGACGATGTTCTGCGCCATTTGCGTGTGCGGACCGGCCGCCACCCCGAAGGGCGTCTCGAGCAACTGACCGTACTTCTGCAGACGGAAACGATCGGTCTCCTTCGGAATGAACATCGCGGACCGGGGCACGCCGAACAGCGAGGCCTTCTGCTCCAGTTCGTCGAAGACCCAGTCGGTCAACTGCTCCATGGAGATCGGGTGGAATCGATCGGACATGTCCTCGCTCCTCGTTGGTTTTCAGATGCTCACAAGCGGGCGTGTAGGCGGGCAGCCTGCTCGGCAGCTTTGGCGCGAACCTCGGTGGCATCGACCCGGGTGGGTCGGCCGTCGGCGAACACCACTTCGCCGTCCACCTTCACCTCCAGGGGACGGACACCGGGGGTAAACGCCAGATGCCAGGGGTCCATCGGGTCGTACGACCAGGTGACTTGATCGGTGCGGGCTTCCGGCATCAGATCCCAGCCGGACTCCAACCAGGACCAGGCTGTGTCCGGTCCGCAGGTCACATCGACGCTGCGCTGCAGCACATAGGCGAGACGGAACGACTCGATCATGTTGGCGCCGATGCCGTCGGTTCCCAGGGCGACCGGATTGCTGAAACGTGCCGGGTTGGCATAGCCGACCGCGTTGTTCAAGTTCGAGCGCGGGTTGTGGAGGATCGTCCCCCGCAGGGTGTGGTCGGTCCGCAGGTGCACGCAGTGGCTCAGCAGCCAGTTGTCCCGGGTCAACCCGTCGAGCCTTTGTGGGGCGTCGACGTCGCCGATGCCCTCAGCGACATGGATATGAACCCCCACCCCGAGTTGGTCGGCGAGGGCGGCGGCGGCTTCCAGCGACTCGTCGGTGCAGGTGAAAGCAGCGTGGATCCCGACCAAGGCTTGGTTGCCCTCCTTGATGAAGCGCTCGTTCTCCTCCAGGCCCCGGCGGGCACCTTCGGCCCCGTGCCGGTCGGTGATGCCGTAGGCGGGCAACACCCGGACCCCCACCTCGGCACAAGCCTCGGCAATGATACTGAGGCTTCCCTCGATGGCATTTGGCGATTCGTGATGATCGACGATGGCGGTGGTCCCGGCCTCGAGCGCTTCAAGCGCTCCCAGCATGGCCGACCATCTGATCATCTCCAGGTCGAGCGCGGTGTCCAAACGCCACCAGATCTGCTCGAGGATCTCCTGGAAGTTGGCAGGGGTCTTGGGGGGCAGCGGCATGCCGCGCGCCAGCGCCGAGTAGAGATGGTGGTGAGCGCACACCAGGCCCGGGGTCGTGGCGGACATAATCTCCTCCCGATGGGTCGCTATCTCAACCTACCCCCAATATCCCAAACCCGTTTTTGCGCTTAAGTTGCCGGTATAACAAGGAACTTAGGCGCAAAAACCGGTCTTCATAGGCAGGCGGTTGCGCCACTTGCCGTCAACTTCGTGGAGGGCCGCGGCCACTGCGCCGGCGGTGGGCACGAGCCCGATCTCACCGACACCTTTGATCCCGTACGGGGCGCCGGGTTGGGGGGCCTCTACCAGGTGCACCTCGATCTCCGGGATGTCCTTGGGGCGCAGGATCCCCAGGCTGCGCAACGTCATGTTGGTCGGCATCCCCGCCTCGTCGGTTGGGAACTCCTCCGAAAGCGCATACCCGAGGCCCATGTGAACAGCCCCTTGTACCTGTCCTTCGCACAAGATCGGGTTGACCACCCTGCCAACGTCATGGACCGCTACCACCTTCTCGATGTCACCCGTGGCGGGATCGGCGATCACCAGCTGAGCTGCGAACCCGAAGGTCGAGTGAATGATCGGGTTGTCGAGCCCTTCTTCGAGGGAGTTGGTCCAATCGACCCGGTACTCACCGTAGTAGTCAATGCCGGGCCGGCATTCGTTTTCCAGCGCAACGTGGCAGGCAGCCTTGATACCTCCTGCCCCCATGAGCGTGCCGCGGGACCCGGTCGTCTGGCCGGCGCCGAGCTCGCGAGTGGTGTCGACCACGACCCGCACCCGCTCGGGTTCGATCCCCAATTCCTCGACGGCCACCTGCCGCGCCACCGTGTGGATACCCTGGCCCATCTCCGTCCAGCAGTGGCGGACTTCGACCGTGCCGTCCTCTTCAAACCGCACGACGGCTCCGGAGATCTCTTCGAAGCCGTTACCGAGACCGGAGTTCTTGATCCCCATTCCAAGCCCGACCGCCTTGCCGGCGGCGCGGGCGGCTTCGTAGGCATCTTTGATGAAGTCCAGACACTGGCGGGCTCCGAGGCTGCCGTCGTCCATGATCTGTCCGGGACCCCATACATCTCCCGGCTCCACCACGTTGCGGGACCGCATCTCCCAGCCGCTGATCCCCACCCGCTCGGCCAGACGATCCAGCAGGCCCTCGGTGGCGAACTGCGCCTGATTGGCTCCAAACCCGCGGAAAGCCCCACACACCGGATTGTTGGTGCGCACCGCGGTCGCTTCAACATCGATATTGGGAAACACGTAGGGACCGCTGGCGTGACCAGCCGCCCTTTCCAGCACCTTCATGCCAACCGAGCCGTACGGACCGCTATCGCCTACCATCCTGGCCCGCAACGCGGTGAGTTTGCCATCGGCGTCACAACCGGCGGTTGCCTCGATGCGGATGGGATGCCGCTTGGCATGCATCAGCAGCGATTGCCAGCGGGTCAGCGTGCACTTGACCGGTCGGCTCAACAGGTGGGCGGCAAGCGCCGTCTGAGCCTGATTGGAGATATCCTCTTTGCCGCCAAAGGCGCCGCCGTTCGATATCAGCTCGACCACCACATCGTCGTTGGAGATGGCAAGCACCCGGGCGATCTGATTGCGGTCGTCCCACACACCCTGACCACCCGAATACACCATCAGCGGTCCGCCGTCCCGCGGCACGGCCAGGGTCGACTCCGGCTCAAGAAAAGCATGCTCGACCCGTTGGGTGTGGAAGGTCTCCGCGACGGTATGGGCGGAGGCGGCCAGGGCGGCATCCACATCGCCGCGAGCGTAGACCGTGCGCGACAGCACATTACCGTCCAAACCCCAGACGGCATCTTCTTCCGACCCAAGCGCCGAATCGGGATCCACGAACGGCGAGTGAACCGTGTACTCGATCTCGACCTTCTCGGCCGCCGCCCTCGCCACGGCAACCGAGCCGGCGACCACGACGGCCAGGACGTCACCGAGGTACGAGGTGCGTCCACCCTCCGGGATGAACACCGGCCAGTCACGGTCGATGATCCCCACCTTGAGATCGCCTGGTACGTCGGCCGCCGTGAAGACGGCCACCACTCCGTCCATGGCCAGCGCCGGCGCCGTGTTGATGCCGACCACGTCGGCGCGGGCATGGTCGGCCAGCCGCAACGCCGCGTGCAGCATCCCCTCGACCCTCATGTCGTCGACGTAGCCGCGGTCGCCGAGCGCCAGTTCAATCGCCTCGTACCTGACGCCCCCCGACCCGAGCCCGCCGAGCGGTTCGAGTTCGGGAATCGCATCGTCGCGCAACATCTCAATCGCTTCGAAGATCTTGGTGTAACCCGTGCAACGGCACAGATGGGCCCCGAGCCGACCGGCGGCCGTTTGGCGCGTCAGGTCGCTTCCCTTCTGATCAAGCAGCGCCTTGGTGCGGACGAGGATTCCGGGCGTACAGAAGCCACACTGCAAGGCACCGGCGGCGGCGAAGGCTGTTGACAGCTTGGCCCGCTCGGCCGGGTCAAAGCCCTCGAGGGTAGTGACCGTCCTGCCTTCGGCTTTCTCGAGCGTGACCAGGCAGCTCTGAATCGCCTTGCCGTCCAGCAGCACGGTGCATGCCCCACACTGGCCGGTAGGGGAACATCCGTCCTTGGGCGAAGTAATGGCCAGCTCCTCACGCAGGGCTGACAGCAGATGCAGGTGATCGGCCGAAACCGACACCTGGTGACCGTTCACTATGAAGGAGCAAACCCGCGATGCCGTCAGCGTCATTTCATACCCTCTCAACAACCAACCCTGTAAACCGCCGATGACTACCAGCCATGCATCGTGGCGACCATGCATGACACTGGCGGCGTTCTCCGGGGACCCGTGCATGTGGCGCTGGTGGCCGCCGATCTACGCAACGGCATCCCCCGGCAGACCGTTCGCGCAACCGTAGGGTTCTCGCCGGTTCCGTCATCTTGAACCTAGCTTAACAATCTGTCAAGGAGGCGAGCGTGGAACTCGGGCCGGCGGTGGTGGTGACAACGGTAGAGTCCGGACAACCGGCGGAGGAGCGAGGGGTGTCCTGTCGAGCCGAGTTCATGATCGAACCATTCGAGGAAGGCGCGCCGGGACCGCATGTGATGGCCGCCATCGAAGCCGTCCGGTCTCATGGCTTCGAACCTGAGATGGGTCCATTCGGGACGTCGATACACGGGGATCCGGCCACCGTGATTGCGGCGTTGCAGGACATGCTCGACACCGCATACCGGGCGGGCGCATCCCGGATATCCCTGCAGATGGAACTGGACGAACCATGACCGACGCCGCCGACCACCCGGTCTTCGCTGCCATCCAACCGCTGCTGGATGTGATTGGCGGTAGCGTCATCGAATCGGCTGAATTGCAGGCGGGCGACGTACCCATCTCCTGGGAGGGAGAAGAAATCGGTGGTGTTCGCCTGGAGTCGCTCTCGAATGCCCTCGATCGGCTCGTGACCCACATCGAGGACGAACTCGGCGGGAGGCTGATGGACCTGCCGCGCCAACGGAAACAAGCGGCCATACGCATGCTCGATGAGCGGGGAGCGTTCCAACTCCGAAAGGCAATCGAGGACATCGCCGCCATGATGGGCGTGAGTCGCATCACGATCTACAACTACCTGAATGCGATAAGGGGCGACTAGCAGACGTTCCCCCGAGGGGCTCGGGCTCCTTTCTCGAGCGAGTTGACATTTTGTTAGCTAAAGACGACGCTACCGACGTAGCGTCGGTTCGGGGCCGGCGCCGGCCGGAGGGAGCCACCTCGCTGTGACGAGCGCCGTGACTAAGCGTCGGACGCAATCGAGATACCTAGCCTTCCTGATCCCGGTAGCCGCGGTCGTCGCCGCCCTGCTGATCGGGGCGATCATGCTGGTCGCTCTCGGCGCCAATCCGCTGGAAGGGTTCCGGGAGTTGATCAAGGGAGCCTTCGGCAGCAAAGACGCACTCATCTCAACCGCATTGAAGGCCACCCCCTTGCTGTTCGTCGGGGTGGGGATCACGATCGCTTTTCGCGCCAATGTGATCAACATCGGTGGAGAAGGTCAGATGGTGGCGGGCGCCCTCTTGGCCACGATCACCGCACTCTCGCTGCCGGATCTCCCGGCGTGGATCATGCTGCCCGCCGTCCTGATCGCCGGCCTCGCCGGAGGAGCCCTCTGGGGAGCCGTTCCCGGCGCGCTGAAGGCCTACTTCGGGGTCAACGAGATTCTCAGCACGATCATGCTGAATGTGGTCGCCGTGCAGTTGATGAACTACTTGCTGCGCGGACCATTGATCGATCCGGGTGAGATCGAACGGGGGACTCGCATCCCTCAGACAGAACGCCTGCAGGGAGGCGCCGATCTGCCGCTGTTGTTTGGCGACGGCCGCTTCCATATCGGTCCTCTCGTGGCCATCCTGGCCGCCGTGGCGGCGTACGTCCTCCTCTGGCGCACCCCGCTCGGATACCGGCTGCGGGCGGTCGGATTGAACCCCGACGCATCCAAGTACGCGGGCATCCCGGTCAAGCGAACCATCGTGCTGGCTTTGACCTTCAGTGGTGCGATGGCCGGGCTGGCCGGAGCGGTCCTGGTATTTGGCAGCGAGAGTCACCGCATGGTAACCGACGGGTCAACGGCAGGCTTCACCGGGAGTGCCGGCTTCAACGGGATCGTGGCCGCCCTGTTCGGCGGGCTTCATCCGATCTGGACCATTCCGGCGTCATTCCTCTTCGGAGGCCTGTTGGTAGGTGGCAACGCCATGCAGCGGGCCGTGCAAGTGCCCTCCGCGTTGATCCTCGCCTTGAACGGACTCGTGGTCGTGTTTGTGGTGGCAACCGATCGGTATCGCAAGCGCATGCTGGCGAGGGATGTCCGGGTCGACGCGCCTGAACCACTCGCACCTGCGTTTGGTTGGCGGCCGACGGACGGGCCGGCACCGTCCGGTGAGGGAGACACCTCGTGAGCGACTTCTTCACCACCGCCGTGCTGGTAGCAACTGCGGCCTCCGGTGTCCGCTTGGCCGTTCCACTGCTCTTTGCGTCCCTTGGCGAAACGTTCGGGCAACGAAGCGGGGTGTTGAACCTCGGCGTCGACGGCGTCATGCTGCTCGGAGCGTTCGGCGGGTATTACGCGGTGCTGAAAACGGGAAACGTGTGGCTGGGGTTGCTCATCGGCATCGTGGTTGGTTTGCTGCTGGGCGTGGTTTCGGCTGTGATCTCGGTCACGCTGCGGGCCGAGCAGGGGATCAGCGGTATCGGCATCTACCTCTTCGGCCTGGGAATGAGCGACCTGCTGTTTCAGAAGCTGGTCGGCACCCCGCTGCCGATCACCAAGTTCCCCAAACTCAACATCCCCCGCCTCAGCGACATCCCGGTCATCGGTGAGCTGCTGTTCCAGCACAGCATCGTCGTCTACCTCGCCTTCCTGGCCGTACCGGTCGGCATGTACATAATCAACAAGACGACCTTCGGGATGAACATCCGGGCGGTGGGCGAGAACCCGGAAGCCGCCGATAGCCTGGGGGTCAGCGTCAGCCGGATCCGCTACGCAACCGTCATCATCGGCGGCACGCTGGCCGGCGTGGCCGGAGCGTCCTTAGCCATCGACCTGGGTATCTTCCAGCAGAACCTCACCAACGCTCAGGGGTTCATCGCCATCGCCCTGGTCTACTTCGGCGCCTGGCGGCCGGTCGGCGTGATGCTGGGATCGTTGCTGTACGGATTCGTCAACGCCATCGTGCTGCAGCTCAAGACGCTGGCCATCATCCCGCCCGACCAGTCGAACTTCGCCGCCATGGCCCCGGCCATCATCACGATTCTGGCGCTGGTGATCGTCGCGCGTCGCTTCAAGGCACCGGCGGCTCTCACTAAGCCGTATTCACGAGGAGAATGAACCAGGACCATGCGGTCCACGATGAAGGAGGAACGTTGAAGAAGCACAGATTGACCAAACTGATCGTCGTGCTGGCATTGGCCCTGGTGGCTGCTGCCTGCGGAGACGTCGATACAACGACGACGGCCGGCGAGGCCGAAACAACAACAACGGCCGGCGAGGCCGAAGCAACAACGACGACGGCCGCCGAAGCCGAGCCGTTCCGCATTGCCATCGTGGCGCCGTCAGCGTCCAACGACCTGGCGTTCACCCAGTCGATCGTCGATGCGGTCAACGTGATCAAAAGCGAAATGGGCAATGTCGACTTGCAGGTAACCGACGGCACTTTCGTGGTTGAAGATGCCGCCGCCGCCATCCGCGCTTACGCGGACAGCGGAGTAGATCTGGTGATCGCCCACGGATCCCAGTACGGCGGCTCGCTACAGGAGATCGCTCCCGACTTCCCCGACACTTCGTTCGCCTGGGGCACCGCGGCGGACACCTTTGGTTTGTCCAATGTGTTCGCTTATGAAGCTGCTTCAGACGAAGGCGGCTATGTCATGGGTGTCATGGGTGCCGCGCTGAGCGAGAGCAACGTGATCGGCATTGTCGGACCGGTCGAGGTTGGTGACGCCAAGCTCTACGTCGACGGTTTCAAGGCCGGCGTGCTGGCTCAGAACCCCGATGCGGAGGTACTGGTGAACTACACCGACTCCTTCAGCGACGTGGCGCTGGCTTCCGAAGCAGCCCAAGCCCAGGCCGCCAACGGAGCAGACGTCATGTCGGGAACTGCCCAGATGGTGGTCGGAGCGGTCACGGTGGCCAGTGATCAGGGGATCCTCTGGTTCGGCACCCAGGCCAACCAAACCAGCCTGGCTCCCAACATCGTGGTGGCCTCCCAGGTCTATCACTGGGAAGTGGTGCTGCGCGACATCATCGCCAAGATCGAAGCAGGGACGCCGGGCGGCGAGTATTTCAAGATCGATCTCGCCAACGGAGGAGAGGTCATCGAGTACAACGATGGCTTCGACCTTCCCGCCGATGTACGGCAACTGGGTGAGGATGCGATCGCCGGCATCAAAGACGGCTCGATCACAACCGGCAGCTAGGAGAATCGGGCAACCATCAGGAAGGAAGAGAGCTGGTGAGGGAAATAGTACCAGGTGTTTCGCACTTGGTACCGCCGCTTCTCGCGACCAACTCGCCCCGGGGCGAGCATGGCTCGAGTTTCCCTCCGCCTGAGCATGAGCCGGAGCCGGGGGACCCGACCGTCCCCCGGATCCCCGACGAGGTGACACCGTGACCGATGTCCCGATGCTGGAAATGCGGGGGATCACCAAGCGCTTCCCCGGTGTCCTGGCCAACGATGCGGTGGACTTCGACCTGAAGGCGGGCGAGGTCCACACATTGCTCGGTGAGAACGGTGCCGGCAAGAGCACGCTGATGAAGATCCTCTACGGGCTCTACCAACCTGATGAGGGTGAGATCCTTCTCAACGGCGCCGTTATCGAGATCCACAGTCCCACGCAGGCCATCGAACACAACATCGGAATGATCCACCAGCACTTCATGATGGTCGAGACGCTGACCGTGGCTGAGAATGTTGCTCTGGGCTTGCCTTCGAACCGGGGGTTCCGCACCGATCTCGACGCCGTTTCCGAACGCATCACCGAACTCGGCCGGAGATACGGTCTCCGTATCGACCCCGAGGCAATCGTCTGGCAGCTCTCCGTAGGTCAGAAGCAGCGAGTGGAGATCATCAAGGCACTCTTCCGCAATGCCAATCTGCTCATCCTCGATGAACCGACCGCGGTGCTCACCCCACAGGAGGTGGACCAGTTGTTTGTGACCCTGCGCCAGATGACCGACGACGGCCGGGGCTTGATCTTCATCTCCCACAAACTGCACGAGGTGCTGGCGCTCAGTGACCGGATCACGGTACTCAGACAAGGTCGCATCACAGGGCAGGTGCCGGTGGAAGGAGCCACCCGGGAAGGCCTGGCCCGGATGATGGTGGGACGCGAGGTGAAGCTGGCCCCGGACAAGCCCACCGTTGCTCCGGGCCAACCACGACTCCGCATCAAGGGCCTGACGGTGACCGGCGACCGGGGCGACGAAGCCATTCGCAGCCTCGATCTCGAAGTCCGGGGCGGAGAAATCCTCGGCATTGCCGGCGTGTCCGGCAACGGCCAGCGCGAATTGGCGGAAACCATCGGTGGCCTGCGGGAGCCGACGGGTGGAGCCATCTTCATCGACGACACGGATGTGGCCGGAAAGGTCCCGGCCGAGGTCCGGGCGGCCGGTCTGTCCTACGTGCCGGAGGGTCGCATGAAGAACGGCTGCATCGGTGAGTTCACGGTTGCGGAGAATCTCCTCCTGGTCGATCACAAGGATCGGAGATTCGTCAAGCGGGGCCTGTTCGATTTCGGGGCCATCAAGGAGCACGCCGCCCAGTTGGTCAAGCAGTACGCCGTCAAGACGCCGACGCTGGATACCACCGCCCGCAGCCTGTCGGGCGGAAACATCCAGAAGTTGATCCTGGCCCGGGAGATCTCCGGTACTCCCAAGGTGCTGGTGGCATCCCAACCCGCCCGCGGTGTCGACATCGGCGCCGCCGAGTACATCCACGAACGGCTCGTCGAACAGCGGGCTGAGAACACCGCCATCCTGATGATCTCCGAAGACCTCGACGAGATCTTCGGCCTCTCGGATCGGATTGCCGTGATCTACGAGGGACAGATCATGGGGATCGTCGACCCGGGAGCCGTTACCCGCGAGGAGATCGGGTTGATGATGGCGGGAGTCCGGCCCGAAGCCGTGACCGGCTGACTCAGGCGCCCAGAGCCTGAGCGAGGTCCTCTTTCAGGTCCTCGACGTCCTCCAGCCCGATCGACAGCCGGACAAACCCGTCCGAGATACCTACCGCGGCCCGCTCCTCCGGGGTCAACCGCGAGTGCGTTGTAGTCGCAGGGTGGGTTGCGAGACTCTTGGCATCACCTAGGTTGTTGGAGATGTCGAAGAACCGGAGGGCGTTCATGAACCGGAAGGCGGCCGCCCGGCCACCGTCGATCTCGACCGCCACCATGGAACCTCCACCGGACATCTGCCGGCGGGCCAGCTCGACCTGTGGATGTCCGTCCGCGGTCGGATAACGCGTCTCGAGTACTCCCGGCCGACTCTGTAGAAAAGCGGCCAGCTCGGCTGCGGTTCGCGATTGCTGGGCGACCCTCAGATCGAGGGTCTCGAGGCTCTTGGCGAGGATCCAGGCGGTGAAAGGGCTCATGGTTGGACCGGTATGGCGCTGAAATTCCTTGAACGGCCCATCGATGTACTGTGCCGATCCGAGGACCGCTCCGCCCATGGTCCGACCTTGCCCGTCCAGGTGCTTGGTCGTCGAGTAAACGACCACGTCGGCACCGAGCTCAATGGGCCGCTGGAGGACCGGCGTCGCAAACACATTGTCGGCAACGACCAATGCTCGTGCGGCGCGGGCCCTCTCAACCACCGCCGCGATATCGACGATCTCCAACAAAGGATTCGAGGGGGTCTCGAGAAACACCATCTTGGTTGGAGTCGTCAGGGCGGCTTCCCAGGCGTCGAGATCGCGCCCGTCGACCAGTTCGGTATCGATACCCCAGCGTGGCAGCAGCGTGCCCAACACCGCCAGAGTGGATCCAAACAGCGAACGCGACGCGACGACCCGGTCCCCGGCCTCCAGGTTGCAGGCCAGCGCGGCAAACACCGCCGCCATCCCGCTGGCCGTCGCCCGGCAAGCCTCCGCCCCGTCCAGCAACCGCAATCGCTCCTCGAATACCGAAACCGTGGGATTCCCGTAGCGACTGTAGATATAGCCGTCGATATCGCCCTTGAAGGTTGCGGCAGCCTCTTCGGCAGTCTCGTACACATAGCCGGAGGTCAGGTAGAGCGCCTCGGCTGTTTCGCCGAAGGAGGACCGTTCCAGGCCGCCTCGCACTTGGTTCGTCTTTGGTCGCAGTTCGCTCATCGGTTCCTCCGGCGGCAACGGTACTAGAAGCCCGACTCCCCCAACCTATCCCACCGGGGGGCCTGGTCTCCCGGTACGCTATCTTGCCATGGCCGCCCCACTGCCCCGCCTTCTCCTGCCAGACAACAGTGTCATCGATGACGGCCGCCTGTCGATCGGGGGGTGCGACACCCTGGGGCTGGCCGCTCAGTTCGGCACTCCGCTGTTCGTTTACGACGAAGAGCATCTCCGGGCTCGCTGTCGGGAGGCGGTGGCAACGTTCGGCGACGGGGTCGCCTACGCCACCAAGGCGTTTCTCTGTAAAGCCATGGCCCGCCTGGCCCACCGGGAGGGCATGCACCTCGACGTTGCCACCGGCGGCGAGCTGTGGATAGCACTCGAGGCCGGGGTTCCGGCGCCAAGCCTGGTGTTGCATGGCAACAACAAATCGCCGGTCGAGCTGGCCATGGCGCTCGAGGCGGGCGTCGGCAGGATCGTGGTGGATTCTTTCGACGAACTGCACCGTCTGGAGGGCCTGGCGGCCGGTCGTCGACAGCCGGTCCGGGTGCTGATCCGCATCACGCCGGGGGTCGAGGCCCACACCCACGAATTCGTGTCCACCGGCCAAGACGACACCAAATTCGGGTTTACCGTTTCGACCGGAGCCGCCGAACGGGCCATCGACCGGGCGAGGTCGTCGCCGGTGCTGGAACTGGTGGGATTGCATGCTCACATCGGCAGCCAGGTCTTCCGTCTGGCCTCCTTCGAAGAAGCCGCCCGGGTGGTGGCCCGGGTGGCCGCACCCTACGACCTGTCGGAGTTGTCGCTGGGAGGCGGTCTGGGCGTGCCATATGTCGAAGGCGAGACCTCCCCGTCGATCGCGGAATGGGGGCAGGCCATCATCGCGGCCTGCCGGGACGAAGGCGTCACCGGCAGGGTAACGGCCGAACCGGGACGGGCCATCGTGGCTGCCGCGGCGGTGACCCTCTACACGGCGGGCACCGTCAAGGAAATCCCGGAAATCCGAACCTACGTGGCGGTGGATGGGGGGATGAGTGACAACCCGCGACCGGTGCTGTACGGCAGCGGCTACGAGGCTTTTCTTCCCCGCGCCGCCGACGCGCCCCGCACCCGGGCGGCGCGGATCGTCGGTAAACACTGCGAATCAGGCGACGTGCTGGTCCGGGAGGCCTGGGTGCCCCACGACCTGGCCGTCGGCGATGTGCTGGCAACGCCGGTGACCGGCGCTTACGGCCACTCGATGGGCTCCAACTACAACAAGGTGCTGCGACCGGCGGTGGTGTTCTGCAGTGACGGCAACGCCCGCCTGGTGGTTCGCCGGGAAACCTACGAGGACCTGCTGATCACGGACGTCGGGTGACGGGATTCTCTTCTGTCCGGCTTCGGCTTGGTCCTCGGAGCCGGAGCGGGCGACCATGCTGCGCCGCGCCGATCGCCTATAAACCCCTTGACATTGGCGCACCCACCACCTAGAAACAACCTTCAAGCAAGACGGAAGGATCTCGCTCAAGCCACGACGAACCCGACGACACGTATTCATCCAGAAAGGTGGAGGGAACAGGCCCTACGAAACCTTGGCAACCATCTCGACCATGAGAACGGTGCCAATTCCTGCCCGTCGCGTAGACGGGGGAGATGAGGACGAACGCGACCAACGTCGTGACCGCCTCTCCACAACTGGATGCAGGCGGTTTCTTTGTCAGAACCCCTCTGCCTCCGGTGTGGCCACAACAACGAACGGAGAGGGAGCTATGAGTTCGACACTTCACTTCGAGACCTTGCAGGTGCACGCCGGCCAGCAGCCGGCCCCCGGAACCAACGCTCGAGCGGTGCCCATCTACCAGACGACGTCGTTCACCTTCGACGACACCGACCATGCCGCCCGGCTATTCGGCCTGGAACAGTTCGGGAACATCTACACACGGATGATGAACCCGACCACCGATGTGTTCGAACAGCGCATCGCCGCACTGGAGGGCGGGACGGCCGCCGTTGCGACTTCCTCGGGTCAAGCAGCCCAGCTGCTGGCAATCACCTCGCTCGCCCAGGCCGGTGACCACATCGTCGCCTCCAGTTACCTCTACGGCGGAACCCATAACCAGTTCAAGGTGGCTTTGCCGCGAATGGGAATCGACGTGTCGATCGTGCAAGGAGATGACCCGGACGACTTGGAGAAGGCGATCACCGACCGCACCAAGGCTCTCTTCGTCGAATCCATCGCCAACCCCGAATACTCGGTTCCCGACCTGCGGCGTCTCGCCGACGTTGCCCACCGGCACGGCATTCCGCTCATCGTCGACAACACATTCGGCTGCGCCGGTTACCTGGTTCGTCCCATCGAACACGGCGCCGACATCGTTGTGGCCTCCGCCACCAAGTGGATCGGCGGCCACGGAACCTCGATCGGCGGGGTGATCGTCGACTCCGGGAACTTCGATTGGCGAAACGGCAAGTTCCCGCTCTTCACCGATCCGGCTCCCGGCTATCACGGCCTCGTGTTCGCCGAGGTGTTCGGACCCGACGGTTCCTTCGGGAACATCGCCTTCGCTATCCGGGCCCGGGTCGAAGGCCTGCGGGATCTCGGGGCGGCGCTCAGCCCGTTCAATGCGTTCCTGCTATTGCAGGGACTCGAGACCCTTTCGCTGCGTGTCCAGCGGCACGTCGACAATACCCTGCAGCTGGCGCGATGGCTCGACGCGCATCCCCGGGTAGCGTGGGTCAAGTACCCGGGGCTCGAGTCACACCCGTCCCACGAACGGGCCAAGCAATACCTCACCAACGGGTTCGGAGCCGTTCTCAGCTTCGGAGTCACCGGCGGGTACGAGTCCGCCCGCCGGTTCATCGACTCGGTGAAGCTGGCCAGCCATCTTGCCAACGTCGGGGACGCCAAAACGCTGGTCATCCACCCGGCTTCGACGACTCATCAGCAGCTGACGGTGGAAGAGCGGGCCGCGGCGGGAGTGACGCCAGATCTCGTGCGGGTGTCGGTGGGTATCGAGCACATCGACGACATCAGTGCCGACTTCGATCAGGCGCTCCGGCAAACCGGGGCGGTGAGTGCCGCATGACGGCGCTGACCGCTTCCATCGGCGCCGTCGGCACGCGGTTCTTCACCGTCGAAGAGCCCTTCCGGCTGCACAGCGGGGAAGTGCTGCAGCCGGTCACCCTGGCTTATGAGACGTACGGTGAGCTGAACGAGGCCAAGGACAACGCCATCCTGCTGTTCCATGCGTTGACCGGCAGCCAGCACGCCGCCGGTTTCAACCCGTCCGTAGCGGCCGTGCAGCCGTTGTGGGTCGACGAGATTCACACCGGGTGGTGGGACGAGTTCATCGGACCCGGCAAGGCCCTCAACACCGATCGCTTCATGGTGATCTGTGCCAATTACCTGGGCGGATGTTACGGGTCGACCGGACCGGCTTCGATCGATCCGGCCATCGGACGGCCCTACGGATCCAGCTTCCCGAGAATCTCCATCACCGACGTGGTCGACTCGCAAATGGCGTTGCTGGACCATCTCGGAATCGAGGCTCTGCACGCGACCATCGGAGGCTCCGTAGGCGGCATGATGAGCGTCAACCTGGCGACGCGGTACCCCGAGCGAGTGAAAAACGTGATCCCGATCGCGGCCGGATTAGGCGTCACCGCCCTCCAACGCATCCATATCTTCGAACAATGCAATGCGATCGAGAACGATCCGCACTTCGCCGGTGGCGACTACTACGGCGGTCCCACTCCGGATCGCGGACTCGCCCTGGCTCGCATGATCGGGCACAAGAGTTTCGTATCGCTGAAGGCGATAGAGGAGCGGGCCAGGGATGAGGTCGTCGACCGACACGAGACGGGTGGTCACATCCAGATCGTCAACCCGATCGAGTCGTACATGTGGCACCAGGGCAGCAAGTTCGTGGCGCGATTCGACGCCAACAGCTACCTCCGGATCATGGAGTTGTGGCAAACGTTCGACCTGGTGGAACAGGCAGATGGCTCGGACGTGGACTCAGTCCTCCGTGCTTGCACCAACCAGCGCTTCATGCTGTTCACCATCAACTCGGACGTTTGCTATTACCCGGAAGAGCAGGAGGAAATGGCGGCAGCCCTCAAACGAGCGAGAGTCCCGGTGCGGCGAATCACGGTCCACTCAGACAAAGGCCACGATTCGTTTCTCCTCGAACCCGAGTTGTTCGCCCCGCATCTGATCGACACCCTCGAATGGGAGAGATGGTAGGAAGTGGTCGGAGGCTCGAAGTTGGGGTATGGGTTGGCAGCCGGGTTGGCAGGATGGTTGCCAATTGGCAATCAGCGCCGCTTCATCAGCACCGCCGCCACGTCGCTCGGTGACAACCCGCGCTCGGCCAGCAGCACCAGCAGGTGATACACCAGGTCGGCGGCCTCTTCTGCCACCCGGTCGTAGGACCCGGTGCCGGCGGCGTGGTCCTTGGCGGCCAGCAGCACCTCGGTGGCCTCCTCGATGAGCTTTCGGCCCACCGCGTCGACCCCACCCTCGAGCAGCGAAGCGGTGTAGGAACCCGCCGGTCGGTCGGTCGATCGAGCAACGATGACCGGCCACAATGCGGGCGGCACCAGTGCTTCCGATCGCACCCCCCCACCGTCGAAGCAGCTCTCGGCTCCGGTATGGCAGGCCGGTCCGGCCGGTACAACCTCAATGAGCAGCGCGTCGCCGTCGCAGTCGGCGCTGAGCCCGGCGACCGCCATCGTGTTGCCGCTGGTGGCACCCTTGCGCCAGATCTCCCGGCGAGAACGGCTCCAAAAATGCACCTCTCCGGTCTCTTCGGTGAGCCGAAGGCTCTCCGCATTGAGGTAGGCGGCCATCAGCACTCGCCCGGTCCGTGCATCCTGCACGATCCCGGGCACCAAGCCGTCGTCGCCGAAACGAACCGGCGTCACGGGGCCACCTCGATGGGGCGAACCGGGATCCCGGCGGCGGCCAGGCCGCGTTTCAGGTCGGCGATGCCGATCTGGCGGCGATGAAAGATCGAAGCCGCCAGAACCGCATCGGCCCGGTTCACGGCCAAGGCCATAACGCAATGCTCGATGGTCCCTGCTCCCCCTGAGGCGATTACCGGAACAGGCACCGCCGACCGCACCGCCTCCAGCAGTTCGAGGTCGTACCCGTCCTGGGTGCCGTCCCGGTCTATCGAGGTGAGCAGGATCTCCCCCGCCCCCAACCGGGCACCTTCTGCCGCCCAGGCAACCGCATCGAGACCGGTTGGTGTGCGGCCCCCGTTGGTGTAGACCTCCCAACCTCCGCCGGGTCGAGACTTGGCGTCGACGGCGAGCACCACGCACTGTGCTCCAAAGGCTTCGGCACATTCAGCAATCAGGGCGGGCCTCTCGACGGCAGCGGTGTTGACCGTCACCCGGTCCGCCCCGGCCCGCAGTGTTGCCCGCATGTCCTCGACCGTTCTCACCCCACCACCGACCGTGAGCGGTACGAACACCTGCTCTGCGGTGCGACGCACCACATCCAGCATGGTGTCCCGGCCTTCGTGCGACGCCGTGATATCGAGGAAGCAGATCTCATCGGCCCCCTCGGCAACGTATCGGGCCGCCAGCTCGATCGGATCACCCTCATCCACGAGATCGACGAACTGCACCCCCTTCACCACCCGGCCGGCATGAACATCGAGACAGGGGATGACCCTCCTACGCAGCATCGGCGGCCTGCCTGCACTCGTGCACGAAGTTGCCAAGGACGCGCAATCCGACCGGCCCGCTCCGTTCCGGGTGAAATTGCACACCCACCCGGTTGACCGACCGGACTGCCGAAACGAACTCACCGCCATAGGTGCTGGTGGCGATCACCGTGGCAGAGTCCTCTGCCACCGGGGCAAAGCTGTGCACGAAGTAGAAGGTCGATCCATTAGGGATTCCGCTGAAAAGCGGATCCGGCTTCATGCGGACGTCGTTCCACCCGATATGCGGGAGACGTGGTGCCGACTCCAGGCGGCGAACTCGCCCGGGAATCAATCCGAGGGCCTGCCCGCCGTCCTCTTCGGAGGTGGTGAAGAAGAGTTGCAGACCCACACAGATACCGAACAGAGGGCCGCGCCACTCCGTCAGAGGCTCTGCCAAACCGGCTGCCCGGATCCTGTGCATCGCCGCCCCGGTCGCCCCCACCCCGGGAAGGACGATGCCCGCCACTCCGGCCAGATCACCCGGTCCGGTGGCCACCACGACCTGCGCTCCCCGGTCCTGGAGGCCCTGAGCGATAGAGACGAGGTTCCCCGCCCCATGATCGATGATGGCGATCCTGGTCACGTGCTGCCCTTGGTTGAGGGGATGCCGTCCCGGCGGGGATCATGGGCAATTGCGTTCCGCAACGCCCGGGCCAGGGCTTTGAAGGTCGCCTCCGCCACGTGATGATCGTTCCGCCCCCGAGCAGTCAGGTGGATTGTGAAGCCGGCCGTCCGCGCCAACGCTTCCAGCGCATGGGGAATCATCTGGGTGCCGAGCGCACCAATCCGGTCGGCCGCGAATTCGAGGTCGACCACCGCGTAGGAACGGCCACCCACGTCGACCACCGCAGTCGCCAGCGCTTCGTCCATCGGGACGGTGGCATCCCCGTACCGCATGATCCCTGCCCGGTCTCCCAGCGCCGCGGCAAACGCCTGGCCGAGCACCAGGGCAGTGTCCTCGACAGTGTGGTGCTCGTCGATCTCGAGGTCGCCGTTGGTTGTTACCTGCAGATCGAAGAGCCCGTGGTGGGCCAACGAGGCGAGCAGGTGATCGAAGAATCCCACTCCGGTCGCTACGTCGGCGTCGCCCCGCCCGTCCAATTCCAGACGAATGTCGACCTGGGTCTCCCGCGTGGTACGTTCGACGTGGGCGGCGCGCCTCATGACAGTCTCCTTCGCAGAGCGGACAGCAACCGGTCGTGGGCCTGGGGCGATCGCACGGTGAAACGCAGGTAGAAAGCCAACGGACCGTCGTCCGGGAAGGTCCTCACCACCAACCCCTCTTTCATGAGCGCGTCGGCCAGCGGGCGGGCCCGTGGCCCAACCTCGCAAAGCAAGAAGTTGGCTTCGGAAGGGAGCACCCGCAACCCGATATCTTCCAGATGACCGGACAAGCGCCTGCGCGCTTCGGTGATCGACATGACCACGGATTCCATGCGGCTGGGCGCGTCGAGGGCGGCGACGGCCAGGTCTACCGAAAGGCTCGAAATACTGCCGGGAGGTCGTACCCCGTCGAGGGCGGCTACCAGGTCGGGATGCCCGAGGGCATACCCCACCCGAGCCCCGGCCATCCCGTAGGCCTTCGACATCGTGTGGAGCACCAACAAGTTGTGGTACCGGTCGACCCAAGGCGCCCAGGTATCGCCGCTGAACTCGGCGTAGGCGGCGTCGAGGACGACCCGACCGCCGGCGGCGGCGATGACCGAAGCAATCTCTTCATCGGTTGGGCGGTTCCCGAGTGGGTTGGAAGGGACGCACAGCCACACGATCTCCGCGTGGCGAGCTGCGCCAATCACCTCGTCGACCGGGAAGGCGAAATCCGGGGGCTTGGCCTCGATCCCGATCACCTCACCGCGAACCTGGGCGGTAGCGATCCTATAGAGCGGGTAGGTGGGGACAACCATGACTGCGTTCTGCCCCGGCGCTAGGAAGGCACGGGCAGCCAGCAGGATCAGCTCATCCGCGCCTGCACCCGGGACCACGTAGTCGGGGTCGAGTCCGGTGCGCTTGGCCACTGCTTGGCGGAGCTCCAGGTAGCTGGCCGCCGGATACTCATTGAGGCTCCGGCTCCCTTTGATGACAGCGTCGGCAGCCCAGTCGGCCGGATGTGGTGAGGTGTTGTGGTCGAATCGCTCGACTTGATCGGGATTCAAACCGGCCGCCTCGGCAATCTCCGCCGAGCTCGGTTGCCACTGGTACTTCGGAAAGCTCATCGACCCTCCTCAAACCGAACCTCGACGGCCAAGCGGTGGGCCGTGAGTCCCTCAACGTCTGCCAACTCTTCGATGACCGGCCGCAAGGTGGTCAGCCCTTCCCGGGTCAGTTCCTGCAACTGGCGCCACGAGCCGAAGTCCTCCACCGACAGGGGTCCGTACGACTTGGCCAGTCCGCCGGTTGGCAGCACGTGGTTGGCGCCCGTGGCGTAGTCACCGGCCGACTCCGGCGCCCACTCCCCGACAAACACCGATCCGGCCGACGTCAGTTGTTTCGCCACCGAAGGGGCTTCTTCGGTGTGCACGCTCAGGTGTTCCGGCGCGAAGTCGTTGGAGAAGGCGATGGCGGTTTCGAGGTCGGGAGCAATTGCGACAAGGCCGTGGCTCTCCAAAGCGGCGCGGATGATCGCCGCACGCCCCAACCCCGAAAGCATCACCTCGGCGGCGGCCAGGATTCCCTCAACCTGGTCAGGAGCCGTGGTGAGGAGCACGACCGGCGACTCGGCGCCATGTTCGGCTTGACAAAGCAAATCCGCGGCAATGATGCGGGAGTTAGCCGAGCCGTCGGTGAGTACCAGTGCTTCGCTGGGCCCGGCTGGAAGGTCGATCCCGCACACACCGAACACCGCCAGTTTGGCCGCCGTCACCCAGTCGTTGCCCGGTCCGACGATCTTGTCGACCGGTGAAATCGTCTCGGTCCCGTAGGCAAGAGCCGCCACCGCCTGAGCGCCCCCCATGGCGTACACCTCATCGATCTCGAGCAGGGCCGCGGCGCCCAGGGTTGCTTCGTTGAGCAGGCCGTCCGGTCCCGCCGGGCTCACCACAACAATGCTCTCAACGCCTGCCACTTGGGCCGGAACGACCCCCATCAGCACCGACGACGGATAGGCGGCTCTTCCGCCCGGTGCGTAGACGCCCACCCGCCGCAAAGGGGTCCACACCCGTGCGACTTGCACACCCGGCGTTGGCGTCACGATGTGGTCCCGGGGTCTCTGCTGCTCGTGAACCGACCGGATGTGGGCGGCGGCCCTCTCGAGAGCATGCACGGTCTCGGGCGGCAGATTGGCGAGCGCCTTGGCGATCCGATCGGGCGGGACTCGCAGCGTTCCGTCCGCAAGTCCACCGCCGTAGTCCCGGCCGGATTCCCGCACGGCGGTGTCACCCCCTACGGCAACCCGGCGGGCGATGGTGGCCGCCTCCACCCGGATTGTCTCGTCGGGAACGGCAGAGCGCCTCAATAGTGCGGACCTTTCTGTCCCGCTCAGCTTGGCGAGGTCTATCCGACGAATGTCCATCAGCTGATCAGCGACTCGATGGGAAACACCAGGATGCCTGTGGCGCCGGCATCCTTCAGGCGGGGCAGAACCTGCCATACGTCTTTGGCGTCGACCACCGAGTGGATGGCCACCTTGCCGTTGTGTGCCAGGGGTACCACGGATGGCGCTTCGATCCCCGGAATGATCGCTTCGATTGCTTCCAGCGCTTCCTTGGGGGCATTCATCACCACATAACGTTTCCGCCGCGCCGCCACCGCCGCCTGCAGCATCGTCACCACCTGTTGTTGACCTTCCGCCAGCCCGTCAACGGAGCGGCGGGCCACCAGCACTGCCTGCGACTCGAGCAACGTGGCAATCGGTCGCAGGCCGTTGACCATCATCGTGCTGCCGCTCGACACGAGATCGACGATGGCGTCGGCAACATCGAGTTTCGGGGCCACTTCGACGGATCCCCGCAACGGGATGAGGATGACCTCAATGCCTTGCTTGGCGAAGAACTCTCCGGTCACCCGGGGATGGGCGGTAGCTACCCGCATGTGCTCGAGTTCGCCCAGGTCCTGCATCGGCGAAGCATTGGGAACGGCCGCCGTCAACCGGCAAGTACCGAACCCCAACTCAGCCACCACCTCCAGGTCCGAGCCGCTTTCCTGGAGGAGGTCGAGACCGGTAACACCAAGTGCGGCGACGCCGTCGGCCACCATCTCGCAGACATCCTCCGCCCGCACGAAGAGCAGCTCCATGTCGACATTGGCGACCGGAGCAGACAGGGCTCGCTCGGTCCGCTCGTAGATGAGCCCCGCCTGAGAGAGCAAATCTGCGGTTGGACTCTGCAGTCGTCCCTTGTTGGGAACGGCCAATCGAAGTAGCGCCGTCATGACTTCGCTCCGGCGAGCCGCTCGAGCATCTTCTGGTATCCACCCATTCCGTGCTGGAACCACTGGTTGATACGCGTCACCGTGGCAGTTGATGCCCCGGTGCGGTCGGCAATGTCCCGATAGGAAAGCCCTTCAGACAGCAGTCGCACCACCGCCCACCGCTGCGCCATTTCCTCCAACTCCCGGAGTGTGCAGAGATCTCGCAAGAACGCCGCCGCTTCATCCACCGTGCGGAGCGCAACGATCGCTTCGAGGAGCGGAGCCGTTTCCGGGCTACGCCAGTCGTCTCCTGGACTTGTCATCGGGTCTCCGATTCAGAGGTATGTCTTAGTGTGATAGCACGTTAGCATGTTACAACAGTTTAGAAAGCAAGGAACATCGATGGACCTGATCCCGGCAGTAGATGTGTTGAACGGCAAGGTGGTGAGGCTTCGCCAAGGCCGGGAAGACGACGTGACGGTCTACGGCAGTGATCCTGCCGCCCAGGTTCGAGCTTGGAAAGCTCAGGGAGCGTCGCTGGTGCACGTCGTCGATTTGTCGGGAGCCATTGAAGGGACCTGGAACGGGTTTCTGTGGCGGGAGCTGGGCGAGACGGGCGTCTGCTTCCAGGCAGGCGGCGGCATCCGTTCTATCGAGGCGGCAATTGAGACCGTCGAGGGCGGCGCCGACCGGGTCGTGCTGGGGTCGACGGCGGTGTGGAACCCAACCCTCCTGGCATCCATCGTCGAGATACTTGGGCCCGACAGAGTCGTGGCTGCGGTCGACGTGCGCGACGGACGGGCCGTGGGAACCGGGTGGACCGATGGCGGACGGCCGCTTGACCAGATGCTCGATGAGTTGGCGGGAGCGGGAGTCACTCGTGCTTTGGTGACGGGGATCGCCGGAGACGGGATGCTGTCCGGCCCTGCAATCGACCTTTTCCACCACTGCGCGCATCGGGTCCCGGCGATCGGCATCATTGCGTCCGGCGGAGTAGGCAACCTCGGCGATCTCCGACGATTGCGCTCACTCCCGCTCGAAGGGGTGATCGTCGGAAGGGCCCTCTACGAGGGCGCCTTCACCCTGACCGAGGGTTTGGAGGTGCTGGCCTGATTGTCAGGAATGAGTGCTTGGTTGCCGTTCATCGAGATCGATGACCAGATCTGAATCCCTTGGCTTGGCGGTTTTGAGGGGTGACAGAGTCCCCAGCGACTCGGCCAACACCACGGCGTCATCTCCCGGCGCGAGGCGGAAATCGCTGGGCGGGTTGACAAAGGAAGATCCGTTGCGGCTCACGGCCAGAACCGTCGCCTGATGATCATGGCGCATCCGCGCCGACAACTCATCGATGGAAACACCGAGATAGCCGTCCGGGAGCTCTACACGGTAAAGCTCGGCCCCCTCTCCGCCGGCAACCATGTCGGCAACGACTTCCGAGAGTCCTGGATACATGGCCGTGCGGGCCAGCAGACGGGCCGCCAACCGCGAGCTGACCAATACCTCGTCGACATTGGCGCGCCGGAAATGAACGACGTGCTTGGGGTTGTTGACCTCGACCACAGTGCGCACCTTTGGCGCCAGGTCTTCTATGGCCAATACGGTGAGAATCGATCGCATGTCCGCTTCGTTGGAGGCATCGGTCGGACAGATGATGGCCGCGGCGGCCTCTTCGATACCCGCTCGTTTGAGGTCGTCGGCGTTGGTGGTATCCCCACGTACGAAGTACGCATCGTCCCCGGCCGGGCTCTTTTCGGCTTCGTGAACAACCACGACTCTGGCCTCGTACTCGTCTGAGCGGAGCTCATCGATCAAGTCGCGGGCGGTGGAGTTCCAACCGCACACGACGATGTGTCCTCTGTGGCCTGCTGCACCCATGCCCTGTCCTTCCTTCAACAAGAAATCGATAACGAACCCCACCAAGGCTCCGGTGATGGTGGCGAGGATCCCGACACCGAAGAGAGCCAGCAACCAGCTCACTACCCAACCGAACGGGCTGGTGACGTGTGAGGCGTCTCCCTGGCCGAGGACGGTAGTGATCCCCCAGTAGAACGACTCACCGAATGCCGCCAGGGTAAGGTCTTTCTCGACCACGGTAACGGCGAGGGCTGCCAGTGAAACCACCGCCGCCAGGCCGGCCAGCAACGCCAGAAAAAAACGACGGTCGACCTGTCTACCTACCCGTCGAACGTGCCACAAGACCCTGCGTAGGAACGCCGAGTGGAAAAGTGGCCCGATCCGAGCACTCATACCGTCCTCCCTCTCCAACCGGAAACGTTACTCCGGCGAGATGATGCGTGACGGCGGTGCCCTCCCGCCGGGGATATTCGGAGAAGACCTGACGGTCTCCAATGTCCCGGACCTCGTTCGAGCAGGTGACCGAATCCGAGCCGGTGATGTGCTCATGGAGGTATCGGCACCTCGCATCCCCTGTGCGACCTCAGCCGCCCGAATGGGTGAGCCGAACAGGATCCGCCGGATTCGCGACGCCGGACGAACCGCTTTTATTGCAGAGTCCTCGAACCGGGTGCGGTTCACCCCGGTGATCCGCTCGAATGGATTCGCGGTGCAGGCGCCAACATCCCGTTGGGGAGATGGTGCAGCATTTCTACGCATCGACCATCACGCTTGAACAGATCCAACGCGCCCTGGGGTCGCCGATCGCGGTACGGTCCCGCGTGGAGTACGAGGATCGGCTGACCAGCAAGGACGGCTGAGTCGGTGATCGGCGACTTTCGGCTCACGACGCGCCCGTCTCCCGGATCGGACCAGAATGGCGGATGTGACCGACGTTGCCGTCATCGGATCGGGACCCAACGGTCTCGCGGCCGCCATCGTCCTCCAGCAGGCGGGACGATCGGTGGTCGTGTACGAGCGCTCGGACACCGTAGGGGGTGCGGCGTCCACCGGTGAACTGACCCTGCCGGGCTTCCGCCACGACGTCGGCTCGGCCGTCCACCCGTTCGGCGCCGCTTCCCCATTGTTCCAGTCGCTGCCGCTGGAGCAGCATGGCCTCACATGGCTGCGCGCCGAGGTCCCGCTGGCCCATCCCCTGGATGGTGGTCGAGCTGCGACCCTGGATCACTCCGTGACCGTTACGGCCGACCATCTCGATCAGGACGGCCCTTGCTACCAGCGGGTCGTGGGCGGAATCGCCCGACGGTGGGACCTTCTCGCCGACGCCGTGTTCGGTCCCGTGCTTCGGGTCCCGAATCACCCGATGATCCTGGCGGGCTTGGCGTTGCGGGGCCTCCCACCGGCCAGCATGACTCAGCGACCGCTGCGAACGGAGCAGGGCCGAGCGTTGCTGGCCGGGCTGGCCGCTCACACGCCGATGCCCTTGAGCAAACCGGGCAATACAGCCGTGGCCTTGGTCCTCGCCGCCCTCGCCCATGTGAGCGGCTGGCCGGTAGCCCGGGGTGGGTCACAAGCGATCGCCGATGCATTAGCAGCGGTCCTCGAGGGACTCGGCGGCACCATAGAAACGGGCAGGCAGATAGACCACCTTGAAGAGATACCGCCGACCGGGGCCGTGCTCTTCGACACCGGCCCACGTGCCATGGCGGCCATCACCGGAACACGGCTCCCCGTCCTCAGGAGGCGTTCGTACCGTCTCTATCGCCACGGACCAGGCGTCTTCAAGGTTGACTTCGCGCTCGACGGACCCGTCCCGTGGAGTGCCGCTGCCTGCCGAAAGGCAGGGACCCTGCACATCGGCGGCAACGCGGAGGAGATCGCCGAGGCGGAACAAGCAGTCTGGCAAGGCCGTGCGTCCAGTCGCCCGTTCGTGATCGCATCACAGCCGACTGTGGTCGACCCGAGTCGAGCTCCGGAAGGCAAGCACGTACTGTGGACGTACTGTCACGTACCGTCAGGCTCATCGGTCGACATGACCGGGGCCATCGAACGACAGATCGAACGGTTCGCCCCGGGTTTCTGTGACCTGATCCTCGACCGGCATTCGGTTGGTCCTGGCGAACTCGAGGATGGGAACCCCAATCTGGTTGGCGGCGACATCGCCGGGGGGCGCACCGACCGGCTCCGCATGCTGTTCCGCCCCAGGCTCAGCCTCGACCCCTACACCGTCGGTCCCGGCCTCTACCTGTGCTCTTCGGCCACCCCGCCCGGGCCCGGAGTTCACGGCATGTCCGGCTATCACGCCGCCCGAGCGGTTCTGCACGCCGAAGGTCGCGACCCGCAACCGGTCAGACCGTGCGCCAGTGACTGAGGTCCCTGCCGAGGAGCTTCTCTAATTCGAGAATGTCCGCCTCGAAGGAGGGGAGCAGAGCAGCTCGCTCCTGCGGCGTCATGAATTGCCGCTCCAGATTGGCGTTCTTGGCCCGACGGAGCGACTTGATCAACCCTTTCGGTAACAGCGGCAAGAGACCCCTCTTGATCGAGTGGTTCTTGGTGAGCAGCCAGTGCAGCGCCTTGATCTTTGGCACCCCGGAAACGTTGAACTCCACATCCGTGTCGATGGCTACATCAGCGTCGAGCCCGAGAAACTCGAAAACATCTTTCATTACTTCCTTCGGTTCGCCCTTGAGGTCATCGTTCAGCACGACCTTGAGTTGCCCCGCTGGAAACACGGAAAGGTAGCGGGACAGATGTTTGTGGTAGAGGCCGGTTTCGATGTAGTTGAGCCGGTGATCGATCGGGCGACTCGGATCGGCGGCTACCGCATCGAGAAAACGTCTCTCCGGTTCGTCCTGTCTCATCCGATGCATCATGAATTCCGAGAAGGCTCGTGCACACGGGTCTCTGAGAATGGCGATGAGCTTGACGTCCGGAATCATCTTTCGAATCTCGTGAGGCGCGTTCTCGTCGACGAGGTAGGTTGGAGAGGCGTCGCCGACCGCCTTATACGATTCCGAACCCTCGAATAGCGATTGATAAGCCTCCAGCGTTTCAGCTTTTCCGGGTCGCGAATGCTTGTCGGTCCAGAAGTAACTCGGTTCCTTCTGCTTGGGGGGGAAAACGTCGGGGTGCTGCACGACATAGTGCCAAAGCGAGGTCGACCCGGCCTTCCCGGCACCGATAAGCATGAAATTGGGCAAAGCCACATCTACCTCCTGCCGGTATCCCCCGGGGTTGCTGATCCAGGCTAGGCCAGAGGATATGGAACGGGCGAGGCGAATGGCACGGGACTCGAACCTCTCCATCGGGTTCAGGGACCTGCCCCAGCCAACGGTTTGGCTCCAACCGAAGTCTCACCAGGCCGCGACCAGAGGAATCATATCTGTGAGCACGACGGCCCATCGGCCCCGGTACCGGCTGCCGAAGACGTCTATTTCGACCGGATGCTCCGCCGAGCGGACACCCTCCATGCGCAAACCTGCCGTCGAGCGTAGGCTGGCGCATCCGAAGATGGAGCGATGAGTGGGCTCGCGAATTCTCAGCACCACGGCCGGCACCAATCGGGAGGCATTCACTCCGCTCGACTGGACCCTGTTCGTCTCCATCGGTTTGATCTGGGGTTCCTCCTTTCTGCTGATAGACATCGGCCTGGAGGCATTCAAACCCGGTTTGATCACCTGGATGCGGGTGGGCCTGGGCGCGACGGTGCTCGCTCTCGTGCCGAATGCCCGCCGACGCATCAAGCCCTTTGACAGGCCCCGGTTGATCGCCCTCTCCTTGGTCTGGGTGGCGATCCCTTTCACCCTGTTCCCTATTGCACAGCAGTACATCAACTCGGCCGTCGCCGGGATGCTCAACGGGGCCATGCCGATCTTCGCCGCTGTGATCGCCACCCTCATGTTGCAGAAGCTCCCCCATGGAGCGGTCCTTGTCGGTCTCATGCTCGGATTCGTCGGGGTAGCGGCCATCAGCCTTTCGTCGGGGTCGGGAGGCTCCGCGGAGGCACTTGGGGTGGTGCTGGTGCTCCTCGCCACGGCCTCCTACGGCCTGGCCGTCAACATCGCCGCACCGATCACCCAGCAATACGGTTCGCTGGCGGTCAATGCGCAGATGCTCGCCTACGCCACGCTCTGGACGACACCGCTGGGCGTCACCGGACTCCTGCAATCGACCTTCGCGTGGGACTCGTTTCTTGCCATTGCCGTTGCGGGAGCGGTAGGCACCGGACTTGCCTTCGTGATCATGGGCTCACTGGTCAGCCGGGTCGGATCAACGAGATCGTCGTTCATTACCTACATGCTCCCGGTTGTGGCCCTCGTGCTCGGGGTTGTGTTTCGCAACGACCGGGTAACGGTCATCTCACTGGCCGGGGTGGTACTCGTCATCGGCGGGGCGCTGCTGGCCGCCCGGCGGGAAACGGGGCGCTCGCCGGAGCGGCACACTACGACGGAACCAGGCCCTGGCCGAACAGATGCGGACCATCTCCGTCGCTAGCCCGTCCGCAGCAGTCCGCGGTGAATGGCTCTCAACCCGGCTCCGACCGGTGAGGCTCCAGGGCGAGGGCCCAGATCGAAGAGCTGGCCGAGGACGGCGCGTTCATGCAGCAAGGGCCGGACAGATCGACTGGACCACCAAACGAAACACGCGAGGCCGTCACCACGTGAAGCCGGGACGGGGCGTAACGGCAGAGGACCGCGAGGAAACGGGCGCTCTCACCCACCGGCTCGAGCTCGTGCGCATCGTCGACGACGGGAGTGAGCCGACGCTGCGGCTTCGGCTACCAGGGGCTCGAGCCGGGAGCGGCGAAAGGCGCGCATTTGTCGTCGGTCCGCCTACAACACCTGAAGTCTGCGGCCGTCCAACCAGGCCTCCCACCCGTTCTCCGCCCGCACCTGCGCCCAGTCGGCGCGCCGCTCAACGACCAGGAGCTCGATGCCGCCCGCCAGCGTGGCGATCACCTGCCCGGCGGGGTCGGGTGCTGCCCACGCCTCGAGACCCTCACGAGGGACGGTGTGGCTCGGTGCCCATGCCGGTTCGGCTGCCCCGGGCAACGGAGTCGGTTCCGGATCAACGGGATCCGACCGGTGGTGAATTTGCGCCGCCGGCGCCCAGCCCTCGAGGTGCCCGTCGGGATCGGCGATCCGCGCCCAGCCCCCTTCCTCGCTCACGAGCAGGTACCAGATACCCGGTTCCAGGATTCCGATCACCGCTGACGTGTCGTGCAATCCCTGCACTTGAACCCGCTCGAGAACATGGACCCAAGCACCCTGGTGACCATCCGGTCCAGGCTGCAGAAGGTCGATCAGTCCGTCGAGGTACTCAATGGCGTCGACACTCTTGATCGAAACGATGGGCTGCCCGGCAAGAAGGCCTTGATAGTCGACCAGCGTCAGCGGACCGTCCCCGCGGATCGTGATGCGGTGTTCGTAGCGCCGCAACTCGCCGTTGGCCATCTCGATGATCTCGTGAGCGACGGCCGGCAGCGGGCTACGCCACTGTGACGCATAGGCGAGCAGCGGCGCTTCCGGCGTCCATTGCCCGTTCTCGTTTCGGATGATTCCCGCCTCGGCCAGCTCGTCGAACCCGGCTTCTGCGGCCCCGGCAGCCACGTTCACATGGAGCGGAGACAGGATCCGCAGGAGAGTGACCAGCCAGCGAGCATCATCGTGTTGTACGCCGGCCGCGAGTTGATGCCGAACATCGTCGTGAGCGAAGCGGTACGCCACGACGGGTTGGCGTTGGCCGAGCGATGAGAAGAGCCGGCCCCGGACCGCGTCCACTGCGCCGGCCAGTGCCTGGAGCCCACCGACGCTGAGGGAGACCTCGTGCGGATCGGCCAAGGGCGGCGGCGTTGCCAGCACGACCCGCGAGGTGATCGCGGCGACATCCTCCTCCTCCCACGGGAAGGAGACTCGAAGGTGATTCCCCTCGAGCCAGCAGCCCACGAGTCGCGCTTGGGGGTGCGATCGGCTTCCGTAGTACACCTGTATGAGCGTCTCGGCCGGCCCGGGGATGATCATCCTGATCTGGCGGTCCGGGGCCGTGAGCA
The DNA here is from genome assembly GCA_035282865.1 of Acidimicrobiia bacterium. Classification (GTDB taxonomy): domain Bacteria; phylum Actinomycetota; class Acidimicrobiia; order Spongiisociales; family UBA4744; genus UBA4744. The sequence continues at coordinate 31,700 of DATEVB010000160.1, forward strand.
CCGCAAGAGCCGTTCCCCAGGCGGGGTCGGTAACCCCCCGCTCCTGGAGCGACGCCTGGTCGGCGTCGGGCGCGACCTCGACAAACGGGAGGAACGGTGATCCCGGTTGGACGGCCCGGCCCCCGGCCTGCAGCAGCCACGCCACCTCTCCGTCCGTCAGAGTCGCGGTGTGGTGGTCACTGCTCACGGCGGGTCACCTCCCGCTTTGCGAAATGGGGATCACCGTGCGTGTCTCGGCGGCCGCGTTGCCGTCGGGTAGTGGCCCTCCTGCCAGCCGGAGTCCGAGCCTTCGCCGGGCAGACGGCGAGGCCGGATTAGGTATATCGGATAGGTTCGCGATCATGGTGAGCTCCCCGGATTGTCGAGATTCTGGTTGATTCGCCGAATCACTTCTTCGACCGGTCCGCCGGGTTGCAGCAGTCTGGTCCTCTCGGTGTGAGTGAGGGCGGTGCCGAGCTTTGGGGTCGCCGTCCGCGTGCGGGGGTTGACCTGGATGATGAACCCTTTCGGGGGCGGCTCGACATCGACGCCGCCTGGACCGGAAATCAATGACCCATCGGAGTTCCAGAATCTCTCTTCTCGCCCGATCGCCTCGGGTGACCACCCGCCCTCGTCTGCATGCGCGGTACCCGAGAAGCGTTCCTCGCCCAGCAGCTCCACGTCATCGGCCAGCGCCGCTCCAGGCGGCTTCTCGCCCCGAAGGACCGCCTCCATGAGCTCCTGGTCCGGTCCGACATCCGGTACCCGATCAGACGGCGCCGCCGGGGGCGGTTCGAGATCGGGTGGCGGCGTG
>DATEVB010000161.1:0-6309 GCA_035282865.1 Acidimicrobiia bacterium
ATCAAACACCTCCTCAACTGGTCGCCCGAAGTACCTGGCGAGTCCCATTGCCAGAGGAAGGGAAGGTGTATATCGCTCCGTTTCGATCGAATTGATCGTCTGTCGCGACACTCCGATCACCTCGGCCAGCTGCCCTTGTGATAGCCCGGCATCCTCGCGCAGGCTTCGGATGTGGTTCCTCACCCCTGTAAAGTTAGCTTGTCAGCCAGGACCTGTCAAGTCTCCTTGTCACCCGCGATGATCGCGGGGGTAGGGGGGAATCTGATTCTTCCTTGTACCTGGGGTTGCACTTGCCCCTCCGACATGAACCCCAAGTACCTGGGATGTCCCTGCCGCCACGTGATCCTCTGACCGGTGGTACAGACCGGTTGAGCCTGCGGATCGCACAGAGGTCGCATCCTGCTTCTGAGCTGTCCGACGGGGGAGACGTAGACGTATTGGTCTACTATCAGGTATACTCGACCTATGAGTACCACCATCAGGGTGAGCGAGAGCACCCGCGATCGGTTTGCACGGCTGGCGGATTCCACCGGACGTCCGATGACCCAGCTGTTGGATGAGGCAGCCGATGCACTGGAGCGTCGCCTCTTCTTCGACGAGATGAATGAGCGGTTCAGCGTACTTCGTCACGATGCGGCGGCCTGGGCCGCTATCGAAGCGGAGCGTGCAGTTGAACACGGTGCTGCCAGTGATCGGTCTTGATGACACCGCGGCGAGGCGAGATCTGGCTGGTTGACTTCGGTGAGCCGATCGGACGGGAACAATCCGGCCGTCGCCCGGCCGTGGTGATTTCGGCAGATGCGCTCAATGAGAGTCCAGCCGGTGTGATTATGGTCGTTCCCTGCACGACCACCCGTCGAGCCCTTCCGTCACACATCGAGATCGATTCTGGAGATTCGGGCCTAGACGTCGTGAGCTATGCCAAATGCGAGGACCTCAAGTCGGTTTCCGAGCAGCGGCTGATCACCCGTCTCGGGCAGGTCGGCCCTCATGTGATCTTCGAGATCGGGCGGATAATTCGTTTTCTACTCGAACTCTGAACCGTAATTCGTTGCCGAGGAATGTTTCGAGGCGCCGGCGTTCCTGGGCGGTCTCAATGATCCAAAATCCCACGGTTGCTCCTGTTTCGGGTTCGCTGCGGACGATGCTGCGGTAGCTCTCCAGTTCGCGGTCGCGCTTGGCGATCCGTTTCCGAATCCACCTCTTCCAGGTCGGAAACTCAGATTCGGTGGTCGATTAGACGACCGAGTCCGACGCTAGTCCGACTTCTGTGTCTCCCAGTACCTCACGATGACCTATGCCGAGGGTCTTGATCCACCGCTGCTGCCCGCTGGTTAGGGCAATGAAGAAACCCAGCTCGACCAGTTCCGGCTCGGTGAAGTATCGGTGCAGGTCTCCCCACAGCGTGTCGTCGGCGAGGTCTGAGTCCCACAGGATGGCGCTTGTATACCGCAAAGCCACTTTCTCCCGATCGGTGAAATGGTCCGAGTCCTCGAAGCGTAGGAGTTCGTCGTAGTCGGCTTCGGTGAGCCCTTGCCGTCCAGCCTGGACGGACCGTTGAACACCTCAGTATTTGCATTCGATCGATTTGGAGACATAAACCCTGCACAGCTCCTTCAGCGAGTGGTCGACCACCCCGTCGAGGAACGTGGCGCGCCACGCGTTGGTGAAGGCATGGAGAACAGCCGGGACATGAGATCGGATCGTCTGGCTCTCGGGGCGAGGAGTGCTGTGCAAGCGGCCGTGCTCAATGATCTCGCGATCCTCCGGTGCTAACGAATCGAGGTCCGGATAGCTGATACGTGGCATGGGTGCCTCTCCATGGGGGTTCAGGTGACCCTAGCGGGGCTGGGTGGTATCCGTCGCCGAACCCGGCCGTTCGCTCACCGCTCGTCGAAGACGGTGATGACCCCGAGTAGTTGGCCACCCATACGCGGCGAGGCGCTCCATCGAAGGTGATCCCGATCGGATGGTGGGCAACCGCCTCAGTCTGGAGCACCGTCATGTCACTGGGGGCGCTAGTTACCTCAGCATCATGGGTGGCGACCACCACGGTGGTGGCGACCGGGCGGACCGCGAGCAGGGCGGGAGATGACGTGAGGTGGTCTGATCCAGCTGCCCGGTTGGTTCATCGGCTAGAACGAACGGGGTTTCACCTACTGGGGCTCGGGCCACGCAGAGTCGTTGCAGTTCTCGGCCCGGCTGGTTCAGATTCGTCCGGAGAATCCGAGTGGAATTGTGACCACTCAAAGTGGTATTCTTTCACCCTGGGAGGCGAAATGAAGCTGAAACGGGTGGGCGTTATCGGAGTCGGCGTCATCGGCGTCGGTGTCGTTCAGGATCTAGCACAGAACAGTCACAACGTGCTCGCAATCGATATTGATGAGGCGGTCCTGGAACGCGCCCAACATGACCTGCGTCGCAGGATCCGAGTCCATCACCTGACCGCCGGCACCGGTCAGCCACTCAGCGTGGCAGACGTTTTGGGTCATATCAGCTTCACCACCGATCTCAATCTGCTGAAAGACCGGCAGTTCATTATCGAGAATGTCACGGAGGACTGGGACGCCAAACGACATGTGTACGAGCAGATCGATCGGATCAGCGACCCTTCCTGTGTGTTCGCCGCTAACACCTCCGTCATCCCGATCACCAAGATCGCGGCGGCCACCAACCGGGCCCCGCGCGTGATCGGCATGCATTTCATGAACCCCGTTCCGCTCAAACCGGCAGTCGAGGTGATTCGCGGCTACCACACTTCGGACGAGACCGTTGAAACGGCGACTCAGCTCCTGTCTCAGATGAACAAATCGGCAATCTTGGTCAACGATTCACCAGGGTTTGTCTCGAATCGGGTACTGATGCTGACGATCAACGAGGCTGCATTCGTGTTGTACGAGGGCATTGCCACCGCTCAGAAAGTGGACGCCATCTTCAGAGAATGCTTCGGACATGCGATGGGACCACTCGAAACGGCCGATCTGATCGGAGTCGATACGATCCTCCGGTCCATCGAGATGCTGAGAAGCGAATTCGAGGACAGTAAGTACAGGCCGTGCCCGCTTCTCAGGACAATGGTGAACGCGGGAGAGCTGGGCCGCAAGAGCGGAAGAGGGTTCTACTCATATCAACAGCCACAGACCGATGGACAAGGGGATGTACATGGACGCGAGTGAGGCGCGGACGCGATTGGAGGATTTCGTTGTCCGATCGCTGGGAAAACCGAGCCTGACCGGCAGCGACAATATCTTCGAGGTAGGTGAAGCGACCTCACTGTATTCGATGGAGTTGGTGCTTTTCATAGAAGAGAAGCTGGGAATCCCCCTTGAAGACGAAGACTTAGAGCGAGATAACTTCGCGACGATCGACGCCATGGGCAAGATGATCGAACGGAAGCTCCGAGTGTCGTGATATCCGAACCGGGCAGAACGAGATGAAGATTGAGCTCACCGTACGCCAACAACAGCGGAAGGACCGCTTCCGGTTGTTTGCCGATACCCACATCGCTCCAGTGGCAGGAGATTTCGACCGCCAGGAGGCGATCACCGACGAAGTGGTAGAGCTTGTGGCGCGTAACGGACTACTCGGATCACATCTTCCGACGGAGCACGGCGGACGGGGATTCGACATGATCTCCTATGGGCTCCTCCACGAGGCTTTGGGTCGGGCCTGTTCGTCCACCCGTTCTCTGCTCACGGTGCACGACATGGTCTGCGAGGCAATCCTCAGGTTGGGTAATGCCCAGCTGCGCCAGGCTTGGCTTCCGGTTCTGGCTTCTGGCAAAAAGATCGGCGCTTTTGCGCTGACCGAACCCGAAGTGGGCAGCGACGCCGGCAGCCTACAGACCACGGCAACGCAGGACGGAGATGATTACGTTCTCAACGGCCGTAAGAAATGGATCAGCTTTGCGCAACTTGCCGATGTCTTTCTGGTCGTGGCCCGAGTTGGTCGAGGAGGTCCTATCGGCGGCTTTCTGGTTCCCGCCGATGCTCCCGGCCTGACCGTCACCCCCATTACCGGCATGTTGGGGCTTCGGGCATCGATGCTGGGCGAACTGGATTTGACAGCTTGTCCTGTCCCATCCTCGGCGCGGGTAGGACCGGCCAAGATGCCGTCCGGCCTCGTGGTTGCTACCGCCCTCCAGTTGGGTCGCTACAGCGTCGCATGGGGTTGTGTCGGGATAGGAGAGGCATGTCTCGAAGCGTCCTTTCGGTACAGCGAAACGCGTGAGCAATTCGGGGTCCCTATCTCCAAGCACCAGTTGATCCGCCGGATGCTCACCAACATGCTCACCGACGTTCGAGCCGCTCGACTCCTCTGTTATGAGGCGGGATACCTCGCCCAGGACCGCAAACCCGGCACGGTTGAGGCCACTCTGATCGCCAAGTATTTCTCGTCGCGGATGGCTACCCGCGTCGCCGGTGACGCCGTGCAACTCCACGGTGCAAGCGGTGGGAGTGCCGAACAGCCCGTGGAGCGTTACTTCCGGGATGCCCGACTGATGGAGATCATCGAAGGCAGCACCGAGATTCAGCAGATAACGATCCCGAAATACGGTCGACAGGCGTACGCAGATTAGATCACAAGGCACCACATGAGAACCAACGGTGGGAGGCGGGAGTGACGGGACGATCGAAGACCGTGAAATGCGTCGTGTGGGACCTCGACAATACGTTGTGGGACGGCGTGCTGTTGGAGGGCGACCAGGTATCGCTTCGCTCCGGGATCGTTGATGTCATCAGGACCTTAGACCAACGCGGGATTCTCCATTCAGTGGCCAGCCGTAACGACCATGACAAAGCGATGGAGAAGTTGGTCGAATTCGGACTCGACGATTACTTCCTCTTCCCTCAGATCACCTGGGGCGCAAAGTCGGCTTCAGTTGCCAATATCGCCAAGAGCTTGAACATCGCCACCGATACGCTGGCCTTCATCGACGACGACCAGTTCGAACGAGACGAGGTGGCGGCTGGAGTACCGGGGGTGTTGTGTATCGACGCGACCGAGGCACTTGATCTTCCCGATCTGCCCGGAATGCAACCCCGCTTCATCACCGAAGACTCCCGGCAGCGACGGGCGATGTACCAGGCGGAGATCCGTCGAGAAGGAGTGGCCGAGGGGATGGCACCCGAGGAGTTCCTGCGCTCTCTGGGAATGGTGTTGACGATCACCGAGGCCGACGAGAGCGACCTCGCCCGAGTCGAGGAGTTGACCGCCCGCACCAATCAACTGAATTCGACCGGGATCATCTACTCGTTTGCCGAACTCGAGGCCTTCCGGCAGTCACCGGATCACCTCTTGTTGGTCGCCGGTCTCGAAGACCGGTATGGGAGCTACGGAAAGATCGGCATCGCCCTCGTCGAGCAAACGAACGAAGCCTGGCTTCTGCGATTGCTACTCATGTCGTGTCGCGTGATGTCCAGGGGTGTGGGGAAAGTCCTGCTGTCCTACATCCTCCAGCAAGCAGCTTTGGAAGACAAAACAGTCAGGGCGGATTTTGTCCGAACTCCTCGCAACCGGGCCATGTACCTGACCTTCAAACTGGCCGGGTTCAAGGAGGTTGAACGTGTCGACAACGTGGCCCATCTGTCACACGACTTGTCGGCAATCGACCCCTTCTCGGACTATGTCGATGTGAAGATCGGCAGGTGAACGACGCGGGTGCCGGGAGACTTGCAGCAGACTGAAGGTTGCGGCGCTATGCGGCCTTCATCACCGGCTGGAGCACCGCCGGCGCGATGAGGTCCGGTGCTGCTGCATAGTGCGCACGGCCGTTGCGTCATCAAGGTTGGCCGGCTCGAGAGGATGCCGCCGGTCGTCATCAGCCACAGTTGCGATGCCAAAGCGCCGATTGCCGCTGCCACCTCGGTCACCTCATCTGGTGCGCCGTGCACGACAACGCCGATATCTGAGAGTCGTATGGTTCAGGCCGCCGGAACGTCGCTGTAGCGCATCAGGACCCGCTCCCTGCCCGCGGTTGGTTGGGCCTGTTCTGCGCCCTTGGCCCTAGTGGAGGAGGCGATCGGGGCGATACGCTGGAGACGTGCCGGTTTGGCTTTGTGTCGCATTGGTCGGATTGGTGGCAGCTTCGTGTACGAGCGGGCCAGCGCCGCCACCGATCACCCAGGTCGGGACCGGCCCTGCGACATCGGCGGTCCCGACCACCACCGTTGTCTCGTCCGCCACCGTGACGCGGCCGACCTCGTCCCCTGGTGCCGATGATCGGGGGGAGGAACGCTTGGCTATGGTGGAAGACCAGATCGAGGCTCGGGGCCTCGAGGATCCTCTGGTGTTGGGGGCGATGACGGC
>DATEVB010000162.1:0-20834 GCA_035282865.1 Acidimicrobiia bacterium
CGGCGCGGTGCTCGCTCACTTGCGAATGGCGGAGGGTCCGGTCTACAGCGACTTGATTCCCCGCGGAAGAGCCGACCTGATTCTGTCCCTCGAGCCGATGGAGAGCCTCCGCTACCTCGAATACCTCAGCTCCACCGGGACGGTCGCCACCGCGGTCGAACCGGTCCGCAACATCGACGACTACCCCGACCTCGACGGGCTGCTGGCCGCGATCAGGGCCATACCATCGAGCATTCTGGTGGAAGCCGGTGACCTCGCCAAGCAAGCCGGCAACGTCAAGACCGCCAACATGGTGATGGTGGGAGCCGTTGCCCATCTGCTCCCTGTCACCGAAGAAGCCCTCGGGGCCGAGATTCGCCGGGCGTTCGGCGGACGGGGCGACAAGCTGCTCGATGCCAATCTCGCGGCGTTCCGTCTGGGACGAACGGTGCGGACCGGCCCCGGCTCACCGCCGGCAGGATCGACAACCACCTGAGCCCCGAGCCGCACCATCATCAAACTGAGCTGGAAGGCCGACCTCCCGGGAACCTGCGGGTCGGCGCGATCGTCTCAGAAGGGAAACTGGATTCCACCATCGTGTTCCATGCGACATGATGCGCAAGGAGAGACAAGTGAACTGCCCCCAACTAACCAGGTTGATGCTGGTCGTGGCGACTCTGATATTGCTGACAGTGGCCTGCGGGCCGGACGGTGACCCCGGGACTGGAAATGAGTTGGCGGCTGAATTGACCATCACGATCGGCACCGCCGACCGACCGGCCGAGTTCGAGGCAACCTTGCGCTGTGGGACGGGCGCCGACGGTACCGGTTACCTGGCCGACACCGCCCCGGCCGTCTGTGATTTTCTCCGGACCTCTGACGATGCCCGGCTGCTGCTGTCGGTGGGCCCCGCCCCCGATCGGGTCTGCACCGAGATCTACGGGGGCGGAGAGATCGCCGACATCAGCGGAACCCTCAACGGTCAAACCATCGACGTAGCGATCGATCGGGCCAACGGATGCGGGATTGCCGACTGGGATCTGCTGGAGCCGGTCCTGGTGCAACCGTACGATCTCGGCCAGAACGCCACCGCCGATTGCTCCGGGGCCACCGCGCCGACCGACCACCCGGCGGACCAGGGCGACCTTCCACCCGCCGTCGCCGGTCTCCGGACCACCCTCCTGAATGGGGCGGCTTCCTGCGACCTCGAAGGCTTGGCAGCCATAGCGGTTGCCGATGGCACCAACGTGTCGTTCGGGGGTGATGACGAACCGGCGGCGTTGTGGCGTGATCTCGAGTCCGGGGGCGCCACCCCGATGGCCGACCTGGTCGCCGTGCTGCAACTGACGCCCGGCACCATGGACCTCGGACAAGGCACCGTCTTCTATGTGTGGCCGGCGGTGGCCGCCCTGGACGACTGGAATGAGGCCACCGAGGAACAGCGTTCCGAGCTGGCCGACCTCTTCGGCGCCGATGCCCTGGCCGGCTGGGATTTGTTCGGCGGCTATATCGGCTACCGGGTGGGGATCACCGAATCCGGTGACTGGGCCTTCTTCGTGGCCGGCGACTGAGAGCCGAACCGTACCACCCGGCTCAGCAGCCGCGGAAGCGGCCCCACCCATCCGGGCAGACATCCGGAGGTTCGGCGATGACGTCTACAAGATCGATGGAATGCTCCTGGGTCACGTTCCCGCCGCGATATCCGCAGCTCTCACGCGGGAACGGAAAGACCGGGATCAAGAACTGTCGTGCCGGGGCCGAAACATCCTTCATGGACTCCCGCGTCCCTTCGCTGCCGCGCTCCGCGCTCGCCCGCATGTCTGGCATGGCCACGATGGCCGCGACACCCCGGGTCCTGACCGCCGTCGCAGCCTGGACGGCGTACGTCTTGGTCTGGTTTGTGTTGTACCCGTTGGCGGGAGCGCCGGTCTCGATCCTCACGATGGTGCCCATGATCATTACCGCATGGTTATGGGGGAGCACGGTGAGCGTCGTGGTAGGGGTGATATCTCTGCCGATCACCCTCCTCCTATTCCAGGCCGTCGACGGCTTTGATATCGGCAAGCCGATTCTGGCAGGCGTCGTGCTTGGTTCCGTTGCCCTGGTCGGGGTTGGTTGGTTGACCGGACAGCTACGGGTCATCGTCGGGCGGCTGGCGGCCGAGGCACAGCAGCGGGAGTTGGTCCTGTCCGACCTGACTCGAGCGCAGCAACGCCTCCGTACGCTGTCGGACGGGCTGCCGGTCGGGCTCTATCGGACCACTCCAGAGGGCAAGCTGCTGGACGGCAATTCCCGGCTGGTCGAAATCCTCGGATTCCCGGATCGGGAAACAATGCTCACCGCCAATGTCAACGATCTCTACCCGGATCCGGCCAGTCGGGTCGGGTTCATCGAGCGTTTGGCGGAGGAGCCCGGATACTGGCAGGAGATCAAGCTACAGCGTTTCGACGGTGGAACTATCTGGGTACGCGACCGGGCCCGGACTCTCGTTGATGATCGGGGAGAAGTGTTGTTCTACGACGGTGTCTTGGAGGACATCACCGACAAACGGGCCGCCGAGGAAGCCCTCGGCATCAGCAACGAGCGGTTCCGGGTCGCTTTCCAGGAGGCTCCCATCGGGATGGGTCTGGCCCGACCCGACGGTCCGATCTTGCAGGCCAACAACGCCCTCGGCCGGCTACTCGGAAGGCATCCCGATGACCTGATCGCCGTGCAATGGCATCAGATCGTGCATCCCGACGACCTGGTGTTCGTATCAGAAGCGATCGAAGCCCTGGCCACAGAGTCGCTCACCTCGACCCAGACCGAACTGCGGATCATGGGCACCGGACCACAACCTATCTGGGCGATTCTCACCATCGCTCCCGTCCGGGATCACCTGGGGGCCATCTCCTATCTGATCGCGCACCTGATCGACATCTCCGACCGGAAACAGGCCGAGGAGGCTCTGGAGAGCCTTGTGAAAGCGAAGGACGAGTTTGTTGCCAGCGTAAGCCATGAGTTGCGGACTCCACTCACGGTCGTCCACGGATTGGCGCACGAACTGCAGGGATCATTGCACGAGTTTCCGGTCACAGAACTGGAGGATCTCATCGGCTTGATCGCCGAGCAGAGCTCCGAGGTCGCCGGTTTGGTCGAGGACCTGCTCGTGGCGGCCCGGGCCGACATCGGGCGGCTCACCGTCTTCCCCCGCGAGTTGCAGTTGGTTGCAGAGATCGACCGGGTGCTGGTGTCGCTGCCGGGTGACCGAAACGCACAGGTCACCGTAGAGGTCGGAAACCTGACCTTGATGGCGGATCCGGTCCGTCTGCGACAGATCGTCCGCAATCTGATGACCAACGCCTTTCGGTACGGAGGTGGAAAGGTCGAGGTGGCGGCCCGGCTCGTCAATGGGTCGGTGCACCTGGCGATCACCGACAATGGCGAGGGTATTCCGCTCGAGCACCGGGAGACGATCTTCGAGCCGTATCAGAGCGTTGGTCCGGCCTCCGGGCAGCCCAATTCCGTCGGTCTCGGCCTCACCGTGTCCCGCAAGCTCGCCAGGCTGATGGGAGGCGATCTCTGCTACAGGTTCGAGACCGGACGTAGTACCTTCGAGCTGTCCTTGCCGGCCGCCGCCACCTCGTCGGCCGGGGGCGCTGTCTCCCGGGCAGACGTCTGAGTCCCATCCGAGGCCGTTTCGGGTTCGGTCCGGCCACGTCGTAGCCTGGACCTTCGATGTCATCTGGAAACACCGCTACCCGCCGGACCGAGCGCGCCCTCCTCGGACGCGGCCGGGCTCTGATCGCCCGCCAACTGCGCCGCGCCCCGAAACAGTTCGCCGTTGGCGGTGCCGGGACGCTCCTGTTCGCGGCGATGACCGTCGTGTCGTCGCTGGTGGTCGGCTGGGTGACCGACGACGTACTGCTCCCGTCCGTCGCCGCCGGCCAGGTCGGCAAGGCAACCCTGGTCGGGGCAGGAGCGGCGGTGTTGGGAGTGGCCATCCTACGCGGGATCGGCATCACCGGTCGGCGGCTCGGCGCCTATGCCGCCCAATACCAGCTCCAGGCCCGCGACCGGATTGACGTGACCAACCGCTACCTCGATCTCCCCATCGAGTGGCATCGTCGGCATCCAACCGGCCAGCTCTTGTCCAACGTCAACGAAGACGTGGAAGCCGCATCCTTCGTTGCCGCTCCGCTACCCATGGCGCTCGGAGTGCTGGTCATGCTGACGGTCACGGCCGTTTTGCTGGTGATCACCGACCCGTTCCTGGCGGTGATCGGCTTCGCGGTCGGCCCGGCCATCATGATGTCGAACATGGTCTTTCAGCGCCGCATGCGGGCGGTAGCCGCCTCGGCCCAGCGGCTGCGCGCTGAAGTCGCCGAGATCGCCCACGAGTCGTTCGACGCCGCTTTGGTCGTCAAGACTCTGGGACGGGAAGACATCGAGGTGGGGCGGTTCGGGGCCAGCTCGGACGCGCTGCGCGACCGGATGGTGGAGGTGGGCCGACTGCGGGCCGCCTTCGACCCCCTCATGGAAGCGCTACCCAACATCGGAATTCTGGCCGTTCTGGCGGTCGGAGCTTGGCGGGTCGATCAGGGCGTCCTGACGGCCGGCACGCTGGTCACATTCGCCTACCTGTTTCGCCTGGTGGCCTTGCCCATGCGGGTGTTCGGCTGGCTGCTGGGCGAACTTCCCCGCTCGGTAGTCGGCCTGGAGCGGATCGAGAGTGTCATCACCCAGCGAGACAGGGTCACCTACGGTCGTGCTCAACTCGCCGAGGCGGGCGGGGCGGCGGCCCAGGCCAAAGAGGTTGGTTACCTCTATCCCGAGACCCGGACCGCCGACCTCACCTTCGCCGACACGGGCCCCGACCAGGCGGACGATGCCAACGACCGGCGCGGCATCGAGTCGATCACGTTGAGCGTTCCGCCCGGCAAGACCGTGGCGTTGGTGGGCCGCACCGGGTCCGGCAAGTCCACATTCGCCCACCTGCTGGCCCGGCTCTTCGATCCCGACCGAGGTGAGATCAGCCTCGACGGCCGCGGCCTGATCGACCTGGACCGGGACATCTTGGCCGGTTCAGTAGGCCTGGTCTTCCAGGAAACGTTCTTGTTCGACGAGCCCGTCTACATGAACATCACGCTGGGCGGGGACTACGACGAAGCAGCCGTCATCAAAGCCGCCAAACTAGCCCAGGCTCACGACTTCATAGTCGACCTCCCGGAGGGCTATCACACGCTGGTCGGCGAACGGGGAGCGTCCCTGTCCGGTGGCCAGCGGCAGCGAATCGCTCTCGCTCGGGCGCTCATCCGCCGTCCCCGATTGTTGGTGCTCGACGATGCCACCTCGGCGGTCGACTCGGCGCTAGAGGCGGCGATTCTGGCCGGACTCGCCACCCTCGACACCACCGTCGTGATCGTCGCTTACCGCCGCTCTTCGATCGTCCTCGCCGACGAGGTCATCTTCATAGAGGGGGGCCGGGTGGCGGGACGCGGCCCGCACTGCGATCTGTATCGGTCGCTGTCTGCCTACCGGTCCCTGATCGACGCCTACGACCGGGAGGAGACGGTGTGAAGGCTGTCGCAGACACCGCCCGCACTGTGGGAGCCGGTGACACGATTCGACGAGGCCTCGGGCTCTCTCCTGAGTTACGGCGCGGCCTCACCGGGACCCTCGTGCTGGCACTGTTCGCCACCGCCGGTCGGGTCATCGTCCCGGTGGCCGTTCAGCAGATCATCGACGGCGGGTTGATCGAGGGTGGCGTGAACATGGGATTCGTGCTCCGGATGACGGCGGCTGCCCTTGGGGCGGTGGCGGTCACTGCCGGGGCAACGGGGTGGATGCACATGCGGTTGGCGCAGGTTTCCGAAACCGCGCTGTCGGGCCTTCGGATCAGGGCCTTCCGTCACATCCACGACCTCTCCATGCTGCATCAGGCTTCCGAACAGCGCGGGGTCCTGGTCTCCCGGGTGACCTCGGACGTGGATCAGATCAGCCGGTTCATGCAGTGGGCCGGGTTGATGTTGATCATCAACGGCGGCCAGGCCCTGTTGGCGCTGGTGGTGATGATCGTGTACTCGTTGCCCCTCGCCCTGGTGGTGATCGTCCTCGTGCCCCTGATCGTGCTCACGATCCGCTGGTTCCAGAGCCGGCTGGAGGTGGCATTCATGACCGTCCGCCAGAAGGTGGGACGGATGCTGGCCGTGCTCGCCGAGGTGGTAGTGGGTGCGCCCGTTATCCGGGCCTACGGCATCGAGGATCGCATCCGCGCCCGCCTGGGCGGGGCGATAGAGGACCATCGGTCGTCGGCAGTGCGGGCCGGCTCACTGTCCGCCGCTTTCTCGGGGGTAGGTGAGATCCTCTCCGCACTGGTGGTCACGGCCGTGTTGATGGTCGGCACGGTACTGGCGGTGAACGGCTCGACCACCGTAGGAACCGTGGTCGCCTTCCTGTTCCTGGTCCAGCTGTTCGTTCAACCGGTGCAGATCATGGGCGAAGCGGTCAACGAGGCCCAGACGGCGGTAGCCGGATGGCGGCGAGTGCTCGACGTGCTCGATATCACCCCGGATGTTGCCGATCCCGGTCCGGACGGAGTCGACCTCCCCCACCGGCCACTGAGCGCGGAATTTTCCGGGGTGAGCTTCTGGTATCCGCGGCCCGGCGAGACCGCCGCCGCACCATCGGGCGCCTTGGCACTGGAAGACGTGTCGGTTTTGATCGCGGCCAACGCCCGGGTGGCAGTGGTGGGAGAGACCGGCTCCGGCAAGACCACCTTTGCCAAACTGCTCACCCGATTGATGGATGCTTCCGCGGGAACCGTCTCGATTGGCGCCGTCGATGTTCGGACGGTGCGCTTCGGGTCGTTACGCGATCGAGTGGTCATGGTCCCCCAGGAGGGGATGCTCTTCGCCGGATCGATTGCCGACAACGTCCGCATGGGCCGGCCTGCGGCGTCCGATCAAGAACTTCGGGACACGTTCGCACGGTTGGGTCTCACCGATTGGCTGGATGAACTCGCCGCCGGACTGGCTACCCCGGTCGGTGAACGCGGCGGTGCCCTATCGGTAGGAGAACGACAGCTCGTCACCTTGGCGAGGGCGGCGATCGCCGATCCCGATCTGCTGGTGCTCGATGAGGCAACCTCGGCCGTCGACCCTGCTACCGAGGTCCGCATCAATAAGGCTCTGCATGAGCTGACGGCCAGCCGCACGGTGGTGACCATCGCTCATCGCATGTCGACCGCCGAGAGCGCCGACCGGGTGCTGGTGTTCGATCAGAGCCGCCTGGTGCAGGACGGGCCCCACCATCAACTGGTGGCCGAGGGTGGCGTGTATGGCCGGTTGTACGAGTCCTGGCAACGAGGCACCGGCCGTTGACCGACCACATGCTGCCTATCCGGTGTTGCGCATCCCGGCGGCGATCCCGTTGACCGTCAGCAACAGCGCTCGTTCCAGGGCGTCGTCGCTTTCTCCCGCTCGTCTCCGTGCCAGGAGGGCCACCTGGAGGTGATTGAGCGGATCGAGGTAATAGTCGCGAACTGCCAGCGTTCGCTGCAGGATGGGAAGTCGGTCGAGGATTCCGGTTCCCGTCAACAGTTCAATCTCCGTGACCGTCCGATGATGTTCTTCCCGGATCCGGTTGAACAGATGATGGTGCTCCGGATCGACCAGTTGCCGGACATACCGGAAGGCCACCGCCAGATCGGTCTTGGTGAGCGTCATTTCGACGTTGGAGATGAACGTCTGGAAGAACCGCCACTTGTCGAACATCTCTTGGACCGTCTCCCACCTCCCATTGGCCCGCACAGCCGCCAGACCGGAGCCGACCCCGTACCAGCCGGGGATGATCTGGCGCGACTGGGTCCAGCCGAACACCCACGGGATCGCTCGTAGGTCCTCCAGTCCCGTGCCGCCTCCGGGACGACGGGAGGGACGAGAACCAATGTTCATATCGGCGAGTTCCTCAACCGGCGTGGCCGCCAGGAAGTATGGGACCAGTCCCGGCGAGTCGACCAGATCCCGGTAGGTTGCGAACGCCGCTTCCGAGACGGCGCCCATCGTCTCGGTCCAACGATCCAAAACGTCTTTGGTTTGTCGGGATCCTCGATGCAGCAGCGAAGCTTCCAGCACCGAAGACAGCGCCAGCTCGAGGTTGCGATGGGCGAGGCCCGGCAGCCCGTACTTGTCGGAAATGACTTCGCCCTGTTCGGTCACCTTGATCGGACCGTCGATCGTTCCGAACGGTTGGGCGAGGATGGCCTGATGAGTGGGGCCGCCACCCCGCCCGATCGTTCCACCCCGACCGTGGAACAGCCGCAGTGTCACCCCTTGCCGCTGGGCGGCGTTGCGAAGCAGGCGCTGCGCCTTATAGATCTCCCACTGGGAGGTGGTGATCCCACCGATCTTGTTGGAGTCCGAGTAGCCCAGCATCACCTCCTGGACGTTGCCCCGCAATGCAACGATCTCCCGGTACGGCCGGCAGCTCAACAGACCGTCCAGAAGCTCTCCGGCCCGGCGCAACTCCTCGATAGTCTCGAAGAGAGGCACGAACCCGATCCGGGCGATGCCGCTGTGCAGATCGATGAGACCGGCGTCCCGGGCCAGCACCGCTGCCGCCAGCACATCGTCCACATCGCAGGTCATCGAGATGATGTACGACTCAATGGCGCCGGGGCCGAACCGGTCGAGCGCCTGCCGGATGGTGGCGAACGTCTCGAAGATGGCCGATGCCCCATCGGGGAGGACGGTGGTCGGCGATGCAAGCGGTCGCCGGTTGCCCAGCTCTTCTGTGAGCAGGGCACAACGGGCGGCCCGATCGAGGGAGCCGTACGGGACCCCGATTCGTTCATGGAGTCGCTCGAGCACTTCGTGATGGCGATCGGCATGCTCGCGAATGTCCATGGTCGCTAGATGGAACCCGAAGATGGTCACGTTTCGCATCAGCCGCAACAACACCCCGTCGGCGATGAGTTGCCCGGCGTTGGCGAGCAACGAGCGGCGCATCACGCCCAGTTCGTCGAGCAGGTCCCGGCTGGTCGGATAGTCCTTTCCCGGCACGTGCCGGGCGTCCTCCGCATGACGCCGGCGGGTGTTGACGAGCCGCTGGTGGATGAAAGCGCACTTGAGCCGGTACGGCTCATCGCGGTTGAGGGTGTGGAAGCGCTGCCACACCTCGGGCAGTTCCCGACGATCCGCAACGAGGGCATCGGATAGCTCATCGCTCACGTCACGCAACCGTGAGGAGGTGGACAGCTCGTCGGCCAGTTCCTCCACCTGGGCCACCAGGTTGCGCAACCCGTGATCGTGTTGCACCTCGAGCACCTGCATGGTCACCGCAGGGGTCACCGCCGGGTTCCCGTCACGGTCACCTCCCACCCAGGTACCGAACCGGATGGGAGCGCGATCGGAGGCGATGTCGCGACCGAGACGTTCCAGGCTGATGGCGACATCCTCCGCCAGGGCGGGTAACACCTGGGTGGAGAGCTGATCCAGATAGAAGATGGCCGACCGGGCCTCATCGATCGGTTCGGGTCGTTCAGCCCGCAATTCGTCGGTCTGCCAGATCTGATCGATGATCTCGGCGACCCGGCGGTCTATCCGGGCCTGGTCGGGAGCCGAAACCCGCACTTCGGCCCGGACCAGCAACAGGTCGGCGATCGTGCCGAGCTTGGTGAGGAGCGTGCGGCGAACAGCTTCGGTTGGGTGAGCGGTCAATACGGGCCGCAGCTCGAGCCGGTCGAGGATCGAAGAAACCAGATCGGCGTCGAGCCCGGCGGCGACGACCCGATCCACGGTGTCGGCAAACGTGCGCCCCTCATCAACCATCGCCAGGTCGCCGATGCGATGCGTTTGCTCGGCGACATTGGCCAGGTGGAAGTAGGCCGAGAAGGCCCGCACCAGGTTGATGGCCTGCTCCAGGTCGAGTTCGCCGAGCACCATCTCCAAGCGGGTGCCGGCCTCGATGTCCCCGTCCGTGCGGATCGCCTTGGTCAGGGCCCGCACCTGCTCGACGAGATCCAGCAGCTCAGGTCCGTGTTGGCGCGTCAGCGCGTCGCCCAATTGGGTCCCGAGGCGGCGGATGTCGGCCCGCAGCCGTTCGTCGCGAACGCCGGAAGGTGCCAGTGTCATTCGGGCCGCAGGCTACTCGCCCCCGTCGGGACCACTGAGGATCCGCCACGCAGGGCCGTACGTCTCCAGTCGCAGCCGAGCTATGCGTGCCCATCTGGTTCGGTACCCTCCCGATGAGGAGGTGGTTATGCGCAAATGGATCGCCGGGACGCTGATCGTGGTGGCGATGTCGGCCTGTGCACCAGGAACCGATGAGTACAGCGGGGACGACCCGGCCGGATTCTTCAGCGGGATCTGGCACGGCTGGATAGCTCCCGTCACGCTGATCGTGCAGATCTTCAACGACGGGGTCCGCATCTACGAACCCGACAACACGGGTCTCGGTTATGACTTCGGCTTCTACATCGCGGTGATCGCCGGATTCGGATCGCTCAGTCTGGTCCGCAGGAAGGACCAGAAGCGCCGCCGGTCGGGGTGATCCGGGCACTGCCGGCCGGAGCCGGACAAGAGTGGTTGAGGAGTTCCAGTCCCGGCTCGTCTCTAGACTTCCGGGTGCATGACCGGGCCTCGACAGTTGCCACAGGAGGAACAAGGGATGGTTACCAGCGACGTGCTCATAGACGCCTTCGACAGGATCCGGCAGCTGGTGAAACGGTCGGTTGACGGGCTGGAAGCCGATGCCTTGGCTTATCGGCCCGAAGCCGACGCCAATTCGATCGGATGGCTGGTCTGGCACTTGACCAGGATCCAGGACGACCATCTGGCCGAGATCGCCGGCCAAGACCAGACCTGGGTCTCGGAGAGCTGGGCGGACCGCTTTGGCATGCCGGCCGATCCGGACAACACCGGTTATGGCCACACGTCGGAACAAGTGGCTGCGCTCAAACCCGCCGACCCCGACCTCTTGACCGGGTACCACATAGCCGTCTCGGACCAAACCCGCCGGTATCTGGCGACCGTCGATGCCACCGAACTCGATCGCATCATCGATCGATCGTACGATCCGCCGGTGTCGGTCGGCGTCCGCCTGGTGAGTGTGATCAGCGACAATCTCCAGCACGCCGGCCAAGCGTTGTATGTGCGCGGCATCCTCGAACGCATGTAGGGGGGCAAATGGCGGATGGGGTTGACCACAACGACCTTCCAGGCTTCGTGGCGGGCAACGTGGGGGCGTTCAGCCGACCGGCCGAGAAACCATCCCACCGGCATCGCCGACGGGTGTATGTTGTAGCCACGGCCGGAAACGAAGGTCCTTCCGGGCTGGATCACCAGAGGTCGAGGGTCGGTCCGCCTGGGCCGCCCCGAAGGGAAGCCCTATAGGCGGAAACGTCTGTGGGGCTTCCCGCCGTCACCGGAGTGAGCCGTAGAGCAAACCCATGGCGACCAGCACCAGGGTCGCTACTGCGCAGGCGGTGAGCAAGCCGGGGCGCCTGCGAATCATGGCCACGATCATCAGCGTGGCGGAAGGCAGGCCCGCCAGGATCGCCACCCACTCGCCATCCGACCAGGCTCCGCTCAGGCCCTGCCCCAGCATGAGGGCAACGGAACCCACCAGCAGCAAAACGATGAGTGCCCGGGTACGGGCCGGGCCGATCCGGACGGCCAGCACTCGTTTCCCGGTGGAGGCGTCCGCGGTGAGATCCGGTAGTTCGAAGGCAAGCATCATTGCCAGGTGAATGAGGAACAAGGTGGCGATGGCCCCTCCAAGCGTTGCGGTGAGCTCTCCTCCCTGGGCGAGAGCCCCGATCACCGGCACGAGGCCCGCTACCACCACCGAGGCTGCCACCTCCCCGAATCCGGAGCCGAGCAACCGCAGCGGCGGCATCGAATAGGACCAGGAGATCGCAACTGCCACCACGCCCAGCAGCGCCCCGGGCAGGCTGACGAACGCCAGGGCCAGGGCCGCGATCACCGTCACGCCGGTACTGACCCGGGCCGCCCGGAGCGCCACCGACGGAGGCAGCAGACCACCCACCAGGACCCCGCTCCCACCCGAGAAGAGGGTGCGGCTCGTGATCGCCCGGTCTGGTTCGAGATCGGCGTACTCGTTCACGTAGTGCGCGGTGACCTGAGCGGCCGTGACCATCAGCTGGCCCAGGGCGTACCCGCCCGGATCGAAACGGCCGGCGGCTGCTGCGCCGAGCGCGAACATGAGCACCCCGCCCATCAGGAAATGGGGTCTGCTCAGCTTGATGAATGCCCACACCGACTGCACGGCCCCATTCTTCACCACCGGGTGGGGTGTGGCACCTCCCGTGACCCAACCGCAAAGCCCGGTCATCTCGGTCGACGAGGCGGACGGGCGCCTGCCACCTACCAGCGGGCGCGTCGTACACGGCGCGGCCGCGTCTGGATGTTGTGAGCAGACCCGGCGGCGGCTATTGCCTGGTCAGGGGATCGGGCCGACCAGCCTCCAACTCGGCGATCAGATGCGGCCGGTGCGACGGCTTTCCCGACGCACGCCGGTCGCCGGGGGACTCGCCCCGGTAACCTCGAGAGCATCAACGTTCCCGAGGAGTACCGCCATGATCTTCACCAGTCCCCTCCCGGAGGTAGAGGTGCCCCCCATCGCCGTCACACCGGCGGTGTTCCGCCACGTTTGGGAGCTGGCCGACAAGACGGCGGTGATCGACGGGCCCACCGGCAGGTCCTACACCTACGGGCAGCTCTACGACCTCACCAGGCGCGTCGCCGGCGGGTTGGCCGCCCGCGGGTTCGGCAAGGGCGATGTGTTGGCGATCATGGCCCCCAACCTGCCCGAGTACGCGATTGCGTTTCACGCGGCGGCGCTGCTCGGCGGCATCTCGACCACCATCAACCCGACCTACACCGCCGAGGAGGTCGAGTACCAGCTCAACGACGCCGGAGCCAAGCTGATGGTCACCATCTCCCTGTTCTTGGAGACCGCCAAACAAGCAGCCGCCCACAGCCCGGTCGAGGAGATATTCACGCTCGGTTCCGATGACGGCGCCACGCCGTTCCTGTCCCTGTTGGTCGCCGATCCGGTCGACGGCCAGACCCCGGTCGATCCGACCGACGACGTGGTCGTGCTCCCCTATTCGAGCGGTACCACAGGGCTCCCCAAAGGGGTGATGCTCACCCATCGCAACCTGGTGGCCAACCTGGTTCAGACACAACACGCCCTGGTGATGGGAGACGACGAGGTCGTCATTGCGGTGTTGCCGTTCTTCCACATTTACGGGATGCAGGTCTTGATGAACGGCGTGCTCTATTACGGCGGCACGGCCGTCACGATGCCTCGCTTCGATCTCGAGCAATTCCTCCAGGTCATCGAGCAGCACCGCGTTACCCAGGCTTACGTGGTCCCGCCGATCGTGCTGGCCCTGGCCAAGCACCCGCTGATCGATGCCTTCGACCTGTCTTCGCTGCGGCGGGTGGTTTCAGGGGCGGCGCCGTTGACTGCCGCGCTGGCCGTCGAGGCGGCCGCAAGGATTGGGTGTGAGGTTGCCCAGGGGTACGGCCTCACGGAGACCAGCCCAGTTACCCATGCCACCCCGCCCGGGCACTACAAAGCCGGTTCGATCGGGGTGGCGATCTCCAACACCGAGGTGCGGATCGTGGATTCGGTTAGCGGCCGGGACCTGGACCGCGATGAGGACGGCGAGCTGTGGATTCGCGGACCGCAGGTCATGAAGGGTTATCTGAACAAACCGCAGGCCACCGCTATCACCATCGACGACCAGGGTTGGCTGCACACCGGCGACATCGGCCACGTCGACGACGAGGACCACTACTTCATCGTCGACCGCCTCAAGGAACTGATCAAGTACAAAGGGTTCCAGGTGGCACCGGCCGAGCTCGAGGGACTGTTGCTGACCCATCCGGACGTGGCCGACGCAGCAGTGATCCCGGTCCCCGACCTCGAGGCAGGTGAGGTGCCGAAGGGATTCGTCGTATTGAAGCCGGGTCGTTCCGCCTCGCCGGACGAGCTGATGGCGTTCGTGGCCGACCACGTAGCCCACTACAAGCGGATCCGGCTGTTGGAGCTGGTGGACGAGATCCCCAAGTCGGCCTCGGGCAAGATCCTCCGCAGAGTGTTACGAGACCGCCGGCCAGCCTGAAGCGGCCGCTCGGATCAGCCCGGCTCGGGCATGCTCATGCCATCGGCCGGGGACGGCATGCAATCGAGTTCACGTTCGGTGCCGTCTGGTTCGGCACCAAGCCGGCCGGCAACTTCCTTGCCCTGGACCCGGCCAACACCAGGCGCCCAATCCATATCGCGGTAAGGTTTCCACGACTCTGGAAGCCAACCTGGCGATCGGATCGGGTCGCGAGACGGGATCGAACGCGCACGTGTCCTTTGAAATTCTCGCCTACATCGGTGCGGTGGTGATGGTGGTGCTGGCCGTACTCGCCTACCGTTACTGGCGCTCGACCGCCACGTATGCCCGCAGGGTGCGGGAGTCGCAGGCTCGACAGGTGCGAGAACCTCTCGTGGTGTCGGCTCCCATCCGGCCGGCCCGTGTCGAGTCGGTGGCCAACACCGGCGAGGCAGCCGAGGATCCCGCTCGAGATCATGCCTTGGTTGAGTCGAGGAACCAGGAGGGATCAGCCGCACCGATCGCTGAACCAAGCCACCTCGCAGAAGAAAACACCGCCGCCGAAGACGCCGGACCTCCCCAAGCGGAACCGGCCGAAGAACCCACCGACCCCCTCACCGAGACCGCCTCTCAACCAGTCGACGTCGGCCGGAGCGAGCCGGGCGAATGGCAAATCCCTGTCACATACGACCTCGCTAGAACTCCACTGGAGCCCGCCGCGCCGCCCTACCCGGCGGAACCCGTCGAGACACCCGAAGAGGTTCTCCCGCGTGAGGGGTTCCGGCTGATCGCCGAGCTCGATCCGCGGCCCGTTTCTTCCCGCTTCACCGAACCGACGGGGTCGATCGCCGCACTGCTCAAGGAACTCGATCAGCAGCTGGTGGCGTTACCGAGCGGTCTCGAGCTGATCGACCTGCCGCTTCTGGAACGGCGGCGGGTGGCGGACCGACGCCGGGAGTTGTTGCAGGACCGGGCACGTCTCCTCGAGCTGAGGAAGCAGGGCGCCCACCGACGCCGGGGCCGGCCCCGAAATTCCCAATCGGCGGAATAGCCGATTCACTCGCCGGGGTCGGTGCCGATCGTCCGTAGCAACTCGAAGCTGAAGATGCCGCTGCGATGCACGCCCGGCCCGAATTCGAAGTTCACCGCGTACGCACCCACCACGTGTGCCCCGTCGATACGGATCGATTCCGGGCGCTCGAGAACCAGCGCCTTGCGGCGCTTCCCCGCATCGGAGCGGCAGTCGGCGCACAAACACTCGGCCCGAAGCACGCTGGCCGGGATATTGGTACGGGTCCCGTCCTCCCACGTCAGGGTCACCAGGGAACCGGACTCAACCTCGATGCGGGACGGGATCTGCACCGCCCGCAGCCTACCTGTGCTGGCCTTTCCACCGGACCTGACAGATGCCGGCGCCCGGAGGCGACCTTGCCATCGCCGACGATGGGTGGTAGGTCAGTTTGAGAGTCAAGGGCCGTAGACGTATCCGAGGTTCGGCCCTACGCTGAGTGTATGGCTAAGCGCTCAAGCAAACCCCGCGACACCAACGCTCGCGCCGCGGCCATCGTCGCACAGTCCACCGACCCGGAGGATAAGGGCACCGACCCTTACGAGGGAAAGAACCCTGCGGCGGTTGAGTTGGGCCGGTTGGGAGGGTTGAAGGGCGGCAGGGCTCGGGCTGAGAAGTTGACGGCTGAGGAACGGTCTGAGATCGCCAGGAAGGCAGCCAAGGCACGATGGGCCAAGACTTCAGACGACTCGTAATCGCTGCTGGATTCCGCCCGCTTGCACGTTGTAGTTCGTTACGAATTCCTCTGGATAGATGAGCATGACACGGGCAAGCTCCTCGATCGTATAGCGATGTTGGTTGAGATGGACGCCTATAGCGTCTCTTATGAGGGTCGGCGTTTCGTCATCGAGCGGCCATGGCTCGCCCTGCGAGAAACCCGCTCGGCTGTATTGGACGTAGAGACTCTTGACACGTCCAGGCGGAAGCGCTCCGATTCGGTCAGCGGTCATGATGAGGGCTTTCATTGAGACACGCCAGTAGGTTTTGAGGCTGGGCAGGTTGGTGAATGTAAGCCTTCGCAAATCCGCTTCGATCTCAGCTCGCGGAGTGAGGAACTCCTGCGCAAAAGCATTGGCTTCTTCCTCGGGATGCCCAGCGGTCGGAGTGCTGTGCATCACAAGATGACCAAGCTCGTGAGCGATTGTCCATCGACTTCTATCGGTCGAGTTGTGACGATTGACATAGAACAAGGGCGGAACGTCCTTGGTCCAGCTGCTCATACCGTCGAGCTTCCGAGTTTCGAAGTCGCGAAACATGACGATCCCACCCGCCGACTCGACAAGCATCACGAGATTCCTGATTGGCCCGGACGGAACTCGCCAATAAGCACGCAAAGTTCGTGCAACTTTTTCCGGGCCCCCGATCTCGTCGGGGTCCAGGGTGACGAACTCAAGAGGCGTGTCAACATCGATGTGGCGCAAAAGCCGGCTGACCTGTATCTGCGCCAGATACATCTCGGCTTCTATCTTGTTTAGCAAGCGTGTTGGCATCAACTTTTGCTTGCGATGGTGTAAGCACACGCTGTCGGTTCCTCGGACTCGTTCGGGTTGGAGGAACATGATCTCGGGATACCGATAGTGGCGCGCCAGTTGAGCGAGTCGATCCGGTGGAGGAGCAATGACCCCGTTCTCCCATTTCGACAGCAAGCCAGTCGAGATGTTGAGTTCCTCAGCAACGGCTGTTCCGGTCTCGCCCCGCGACAGGCGCGCGAGGACAAGCATCTCCGGATTCGCGGTGATCATCGGCTGTCATCAGAGTCGTCGGTTCTTTCGTGCGCAATACCCGAACTGACGGTCGGCCCAGTGGGTTCGAGTCCAGGGAAAGTAATCATCTCCGCGCCGCCTCCTCCAAGTAGCGGAATGTCGTAAAGCAGTAGGTCGCGGTAATGGCATACGATCACGACTCGGGAGATCTTGTGCTCACCCGGATCGAGAGTGAATCCGCAAACCAGGGGTGTTGTCGGTTCAGTGATCTGTAACTGTCCAAGCAGCTCTTCCGTATAAGCATGCTGAACGAGTTCATCCTGCCTGATGGTCGAGTGGTATCTGGGTCGAAGGTCGGCTCCCCATAAGTGCTTGAAACGGACGGTCGCTCGATCTGGGATGATCTGCATCAGCATCCCCGGCCCACCATTGACCCGAACCGAGTTTGGAACCCTCTTCTCGATCTCGTCGACAATGTGGCAGTTGAGAATCTTGTACCGTGCCGAAGAGTCGAGCGGCTTCGTGAATTCGGGGTCCCTCGTCAACCTCTTGGACCAGCGTTCCCAGGCGACGTAATGGGCGTCGAGATAGGCGTCATGGAATGGTGCCGTGACTTCCGTGGCCTCTTCCATGGTGAGTAGTTTCATTTCTCGACGCAATCTACTAGCTGTTAATCTCCGCGTCAATACTTGAACGGAATCTTGAACAAACGGATTGACATTGCCTACCCGCTCAAGTATGTTAGTCATTATGAGTAACAGGCTGAGCACCGAGCGGACAGGCCAGATCATCTCCTGTCTGGTCAAAGGAATGAGCATTCGCGGAACTGTTCGCGTCACCGGAGCTGCCAAGAACACCGTTACCAAACTCCTGGTCGATCTCGGACAAGCCTGTGCTGAGTATCAAGACCTCACCCTTCGCAACCTCGACTCCACGACCGTCCAGTGTGACGAGATTTGGAGCTTCTGCTACTCCAAGCAGAAGAACGTCCCCCAGGAGTTCAAGGGCACGCCGGGATACGGGGACGTTTGGACATGGGTAGCCATCGATGCTGACACCAAGCTCGTTCCATCGTGGCTGGTTGGGGAGCGGACCCTCGTCGACGCGTACGCGTTTGTCGATGATCTCCGGCGGCGGTTTAAGAACCGAGTCCAGTTGACTACCGATGGCCTCAATCTCTACTTGACGGTTATAGATTCGCTTCTGAGGGAGCGTGTTGACTACGCGATCCTCCACAAGCTGTACGGCTCGGCGGACACCGAGCATCGGTACTCACCCGCCAAGTGCATCGGCGTCGAAGGCAAGATCATTATGGGCAACCCCGACTTTGAGAAGATCAGCACGTCTTACGTCGAACGGCAGAACCTCACCATGAGAATGGGCATGCGCCGGTTCACCAGGCTCACCAACGGCTTCTCAAAGAGGATCGAGAATCTGGCCCACGCGGTCAGCCTCCACTACATGTACTACAACTTCGCACGACCCCACGGCAGTCTCGGCGAGGGCGTCACCCCAGCGATGGCCGCGGGCATTGCCGAGCATCCGTGGACGGTTTGGGACATCGCCTCCCTGATTGATTAAAGCTGTTGACATAGCTAGCCGATAGTACGTACACTGCGTACACACACGTTTGGGAGAACGCTATGACTGCCATCGCTCACAGGCTCAAGGACAAGGTAGTGCAGGAGAAGTCCGCACGCATCAATGTTCGATTGTCCGACAGGCAACGCGAACTGATTCACGATGCTGCTGAAGTCACAGGGACAACTATGTCTGAGTTCATCCTCGTTCCAGCTATCGAGAGAGCAGCGAACATTTTGGCTTCGGAGCAGGTCACTCGGCTCAACGCCGAAGTCGCTGAGCTGTTCACTGCTTGGTTGGATGAGCCGGCGCGTGTGCTTCCCTCAATGAAGCGACTGGCGGACGCAGAACCGTTCGATGCGTGACACCTAGATGCGGGTCGAACCACTAGACCCCTCTAGGCATGATCGCAAGAACTTCGACTGTGGGCGGGAAAAGCTGAACGACTGGCTGGAACACAACGCCGGGCAAGCGCAAGAGAAACACAACTCGTCGCGGACGTTCGTACTAACCGAGGACGGAATGACGATTGTTGGCTACTACGCGTTAGCCAGCCACGCGGTCGATGTCCAAGATGTCAGTCCAAAATTGGCCAAAGGCCACTCCAGGTATCCCATTCCGGCTGCGTTGCTCGCCCGCCTTGCTGTCGCGCTACAGCACCAGAAGAATCATCTTGGTGAACGCCTCTTGGCCGATGCTGTTCGCCGGATCGTCGGGGTGTCAAAGGACATAGCTGTGGACCTCATCGTCGTCGACGCCCTGGATGATGACGCAGCGCGGTTCTACCAACGCTACGAATTCGACCGTTGGCCCTCAGATGGTCACAAGCTGTTCGCCAAAGTCAAGGACATCGCCGCTACGTTCGGGCTGTAGCCGATTTCAAACTGACGATGGCAGGGACAACGGATGAGCGTAGACTGCACCCGTCCTTGCCATGTTGGACCATCACCGAGCCTCCCGTTCCGCGGCTGGTTCCGTCGGACGGGAGCGAAGGGGACCCCCCGACTGGGATACCATGCATGGCAATGAGTCAACCTCCGCCCCATCGGGGCATCTTCTGCAACCGGACCCTCAACCTGCGTTCGATCAAGGCGATCGGGTACGACCTCGACTACACGCTGGTGCACTACAACACCTTCGAATGGGAGCGGCGCGCCTACCACCACACCAAGCTGCGCTTGGCGGAAAGGGGCTGGCCGGTCGCCGACCTGGTTTTCGATCAGGACGAGGTGATCCAGGGCCTCACCATCGACCTGGAGCTGGGGAACCTCTTGAAGGTGACCCGCTTCGGATACGTGATCCGGGCGGCCCACGGCACCAGGGTCCTCGAGTTCGACGAGGTGCGCCGCGCCTACGCCGGCACGGTGGTCGACCTCCATCAGAACCGTTGGGTCTTCCTCAACACCCTGTTCTCGCTGTCGGAGGCGTCACTATACGCCCAGCTGGTCGATCTGGCCGACGAGGGTGCCATCCCCGCGGTGGTCGGCTACGAGGACTTATACCGCACGGTGCGCCGGGCTCTGGACGCCGCCCACATGGAGGGCACGCTCAAGGGCGAGGTGGGAGCCGATCCGGACCAATTCATCGAACCCGACCCCGGAGTGGTGCCGATGCTGATCGATCAGCGGGAGGCAGGGAAGCAGTTGCTGCTCATCACCAACTCGGAGTGGGAGTATGCCGAGAGGATCCTCACCCACGTGTTCGATCCGCAACTGCCCGATGGCCAGACCTGGCAGGACCTCTTCGATACGGTGATCGTCTCGGCCTCCAAACCCGATTTCTTCGAACGTGACCAGCCGCTCTACCGAGTTGTAGATGAGGATCGGGCGCTGCTCAAACCGGCCTTCGGAACGATGGAACCGGGTGGGGTGTATTTCGGCGGTTCTGCCCACCGGGTGGAGGAAAGCCTCGGCCTGTCCGGCGAAGAGATCCTCTATGTGGGCGACCATCTGTTCGGTGACGTTCATGCCTCCAAGTCGGCGCTCCGCTGGCGTACCTGCCTGGTGATCCGCGAGCTGGAAGCCGAGATCGACGCCCTGGCCGGGTTCGCCAAACAGGAAACCGAGCTCATCGAGCTGATGGCCGTCAAAGAACAGCTCGAGGCCGAACAGGCCGACCTTCGCCTCACCCGGCAGCGCAACCGGTACGCCCCGGTCGAGCCGGCCCGCAGCAACCGCAGCCTCGATCGCGACCTCGAAGACGTACGCAACCGGCTGGCCGACCTCGACGAGATGATCGCTCCCCTGGCCATCAGGGCCGGGACGCTCAACAACGATCGCTGGGGACTGCTGATGCGGGCGGGAGCCGACAAGAGTCTGTTCGCCCGCCAGGTCGAACGGTACGCCGACGTGTACACGTCGCGGGTCTCGAACCTCCTCGACGCCACACC
>DATEVB010000163.1:0-15181 GCA_035282865.1 Acidimicrobiia bacterium
CTCCGGGGCCATCAGTTGGCTGCTGACATTGACGGTGGTGAGGGTCAGCACCCAAGACGCTCCCGCCACCGTCATCCCGATTGCTGCCATGAGAGTCGAAGGAGCCAGCCCCACCGTAACGCCGGCTACCCCGAAAACTGCGATCGTGGTCGGCACCGCCCGGGCCCCGAGTTTCTCGACAACATGCGGGCGTACCAATGCTCCGATCAGAGCACCCGCCCCCATGAAGCCCAGCAGGATTCCGTAGGTCGTCTCCGAACCGCCCAATTCGCTGGTTCGGTTCGGAAGAGTGGCCTGCACCACGGCAGAACTGATCGCAAAGAGTGAGACCAAGCCAAGCAGACGCCGGAAGGCCGGCGTGAAGCGCGCGTACCGAATAGATTGAGCGATCGCGTTGGTCATCGAAGTGCGCTCCAGGGCTGTCAAGCTGAGCCGACTCCCGACCACAGCGATGACGGCGATGACGGCCAGGAAGGAGATTGCGTTGAGGCCGAAGCCCAGTTGGGGACCGGCAGTCGCGACGATTACTCCGCCAAGGGCAGGTCCAATGGCCCGGGCAACGTTGAAGCCTGCCGAGTTGAGAGCGACTGCGCTGGCGACCATGCCTCTGGGCACGAGGTCGGGGACCAGCGCTTGCCAGGCAGGTAGGTTGAAGGCGACCCCCACCCCCATGACCAACCCCAAACCCAACAGCAGGCCCGGAGTAATGAGGTCGGTGGCGGTGAGAATCGCCATGGCGGCCGCTGAAGACCCCATCAGCAACTGGGCGACGAGCATCACCTTGGTCCGATCGACGGTGTCGGCCACGACCCCCGAGACGAGCGCCAGAAACAGAAGCGGCAGCAGATTGGAGGCGAGCATCAGTCCCACCCACGTGGCCGAGGAGTTGGTGAGTTCTTTCATCAGCCAGGCAGCCGCCACCGTCTGAAAGAACGAGCCGATGTTGGAAAAGAGAGCGGCGATCCAGAGAGCCCGGTAGTAGGGCAGCCGCAGCGGAGCAATGGCCTGTGACATGTTCCCGAGTGTAGGAAGCAACCAGGCTCGTCCGATCGGATCTTCGAGAGGTCCGGGAAGCAATAGCTTTCGATGACTGCCTCGGCCAAAGCGCCGGCGTCAAACGACGGGGGTCGGGTGAGGAATCTCGGGAACCCTGAGCAGCAGAACAATCGCCATCCCGGCCAGTGCCGCCCCGGTGGCGAACGCCGCGGCCGGGCCAACCGCTGCATAGATACCGGCGAAAATGAGACTGGCCGGCAGGGCGGCGATCCCGATGGTGCCGTGGTAGAACCCGAAAGCACTCCCGCGCAGCTGCTCCACCGTCAGTCCCGCAACCCAGGCTCGCTCAACCGGTTCGGTGAGCCCGAAGTACAGCCCATAGGCGAGGAAAACGACGATCAGCCCCGCCCGGCTCGATACGGCGGCGAACGCAACGTACACCGCGCCGTACACGACCCAGCCGGCCACGATCAACCGTCGGCGGCCGGTACGATCGGACAGCCGGCCACCCAGGTAGGTGGCTGCCATCTTGACCACATGATGGCCCGCCCAGAGGAGCGCAATCGAGCCGGCCGCCAACCCGGCTTCAGAGAGCCGCAAGAGCAGGAACGCGTCGGTGCTGTTGCCAAGGGTGAATACCAGGAGAGCCAGGAGCAATCGTCGGAAGTCACCGCCCATCGCCGACCAGTCGCTCGCCAGTGAGGTGCGCGTCGTGGCCCGACGTTCGCCGAGCCGCGCCGGCTCTCGCACGGCAACCACCAGGACGATCATGACGAGCACGGCCGGGACGGCCGCCAGGAGGAACACGCCCCGCAGCGTCATCGCCGGGACCAGCAGGAGACCGGCCGCCACCAGCGGTCCGGCCACCGCCCCGGCGTGGTCCATGGCCCGGTGTAGGCCATAGGCTGCGCCCAGCCGGTCGAAGGGAGTGACGTCGGCGATGAGCGCATCACGAGGTGAGGTACGCAGCCCCTTGCCCACCCGGTCGGCGAAGCGGAGCAGCGCCACCACCGGCCATACGGCCGCAGCACCGATGAGCGGCCGCGCGACCCCGGACAGGCCGTACCCCGACACGACGAGGGGCTTGCGTCGCCTTGTACGGTCGGTCCAACGACCCGAAACGACCTTGAGGAAAGCAGCCGTGGACTCGGCCAGGCCCTCGATCGTGCCGATGGCTACGGCGCCTGCTCCCAACGTGCCGGCCAGGAACACGGGCAGCAGCGGGTAAATCATCTCGCTGGACAGGTCGGTGAAGAAACTCACCAACCCGAGCGCGATCACCGTTCGGGGCAGGCGCCGGGCTCGGTGCGGGGGTGGGCCGATCACCTCCATATTCTTGCTGAAGACGCCCTCGGATTGCCTCTTGTTGGCGATGCTCCTGAGATGCGCTTCGGCTACCTGGTCGGCCCAGTTGGGGGAGCGCCCGATGCGTCGGGTCGACCTGGGACTTTCTGATGGTGGCGCGGCCGGCTGTCTCCTGCTCAACCGCCGACGGGAGCTGGACGGGTATCGACACGGTCCGGGTGGAGACTGTGGCCGGCCCTTCCTGGGTGGCCCGGCATGAGATCGAGGTGATCGCCGCCGGTGATCGCCCTAAACCTTTTTCAACGGCGCCCACGCCAGGAGTAGCCGTTTCTGTCCCTGGTCGTCGAACTGGACGGTGGCCTCGGCGCGATCGCCCGTACCGCTGATGTCGAGCACCACACCGGTCCCCCACTTGTCGTGGAGGACCCGGTCACCGGTTGAGATCTGCGAAGCGTCGACCGTGGACCGAACGGAGGACGAGCTCGCCTCGTGCTCCACACGCCGGCGGCGTTTGTCGATCTTGGTGACCAACTCCTCGGGTATCTCGGAAAGGAACCGGCTGGGCGGGTTGAAGTTGGTGCCACCCCACAACATCCGGCTCCAGGCGTTGGTCATGAAGAGCCGGTCCTGGGCCCGGGTGATCCCGACGTAACACAGCCTCCGCTCTTCCTCTAGCTCCCGGGGGTCGCCCAGGGCACGAACGTGCGGGAACACCCCGTCGTCGAGCCCGATGATGAAGATGATCGGGAACTCGAGACCTTTGGCGTTGTGCAATGTCATCAAGGTGACGGTGGCGGAACCTTCGTCGAGTTCGTCGATTTCCGCTACCAGGCTGATCGACTCCAGGAACAGCTCGAGACGGCGCGGTCCATCGAGATCGTCCCAGGCCTCGTCGCCGATCATCGAACCCTCCGCGCCGATTTCGTACTCCTCGGCCACGGTGACCAGCTCGCGTACGTTCTCGACGCGGCCCAACGCTTCGATCGTCTGCTCCACCTGGAGGTCGGCCAGGTAGCCGGAGTCCTCGAGTACCGCTTCCACGGCAGCTTTCGGGCCGTTTTCAGCCTTGGCCCGGAGCACATCGATCAGAGCCAGGAACTCCTTGACCTGTCTGCGAGCCCGGGTCGACAGGTTCGGTTCGTCGTCAACGCGTACCAATGCGTCATGGAACGACACTTCGAGACTCTGTCCAAAGCGATCGAGGTGTCCTATCGACGTGGTGCCGAGCCCTCGCTTCGGGACGTTGATGACCCGTTTCAGAGCGACCTGATCGTCGGGATTGACCAGCACCCGCAAATAAGCGAGTACATCCTTGACCTCGCGCCGTTCATAGAACTTGACGCCGCCTACCACCGCATACGGGATGCCATATCGTACAAACACCTCTTCGAGCACCCGGCTCTGGGCGTTGGTGCGATAGAAGATGGCAATGTCGGAAGCCGACCGGCCCTCGTCCTCCAGCGCGTTGATCTGTTCGGCAACGAAGGCAGCCTCGTCGCGTTCATCCTCAGCTTCGTAGCGGCTCAGCAGGTCCCCTCGTCCCCGATCCGTCCACAAGTGCTTGGCCTTACGCTCATCGTTGTTGGAGATGACCGAGTTGGCAGCCTCGAGAATCACCTCGGTCGATCGGTAGTTCTGATTGAGGACCACCACCCGGGCGTCGGGGTAGTCGCTTTCGAAGTCGAGGATGTTCCTGATGTCGGCGCCTCGAAATCGGTAGATCGACTGGTCGCTGTCTCCGACGACGCACAGGTTGCGGTGCCGGGCAGTCAACTGTCTGATGAGCGTGTACTGAGCCCGGTTGGTGTCCTGGTACTCGTCGACCAGCACATACTGGAAACGGCGTTGGTAGTGGTCCAACACATCGGGAAATGCACCCAACAACTCCACCGTAATCATCAGCAGGTCGTCGAAATCCATGGCCGACGCCTCCAGCAGCCGCTGCTGGTACAGCCGGTACACGTCGGCCACCTGTTCGTGATAAAAGCCGGTCCCCTGCTGGGCAAAAGACTCATAGTCGATCAGTTCGTTCTTGGCGTCGGAGATGGCTGCCCGGATGTTGCGAGGAGGGAACCGTTTTGGGTCCATGTCGAGGTCACGCACGCACATCGTGGCCAATCGGAGCGCATCGGCGTCGTCGTAGATCGAAAACGAAGATCTATACCCGAGTCGGGGAGCTTCCCGGCGCAGGATGCGCGCACAGGCGCTGTGAAACGTCGACACCCACATCGCCCGCACCGCGCCACCCACCAGGCGCTCCACCCGCTCCTTCATCTCATTGGCGGCCTTGTTGGTGAAGGTGATCGCCAGGATCGCATGAGGGGGAACACCGAGATCCCGGATCAGGTGGGCAATCCGATAGGTCAGTACCCGGGTCTTGCCCGATCCTGCCCCCGCCACCACCAACACCGGTCCCTCGGTGGCCGCCACCGCTTCCCGCTGCACCGGATTCAGCGAATCGAAGAGGGGGGATTGGGCCGGGTCGGCTTCAGCCGCGAACAAAGCGTCGTCGGATGAGGCGAAGGATTGCATGGGTCGATGGTACCCGCCCTGAGTCACCTAATCACACGCGTGTAAGCGAGGGAAGGAAGCCGATCAGTGGATCGTGGCTTCGACTGTCCCATCGGGCCGGACGACCCGCCCTTCCTCATCGGCATCGGCCACCGGGTCGGGCGGCGAGGTTCTGATGGTGAAGCAGAAGCGGCTGCCGGTAGGGAACCGGTGCTCGTACCAGAGGTCGCCGCCCATCGCTCGACCCAGCCGCAGCGCGATCGGGAGTCCAAGGCCGATCCCTTTGTCCGAGCGGGCATCGCCCTTCGAGAGCTGCTCGAAGTGGGTGAACACCCGGTCGACGTCTTGCTCCGGGATACCGGGTCCGTTGTCCGACACTACAACCAGGTAGAACTCGCCGTAAGGACTGCCCTCGACGAGGATTTGATCGCCGCCATACTTGTGAGCGTTCTCGACCAGGTTGCGAAGGACCTGCTGAACGCGCCGCCGGTCGGCGTACACCGACACCCCACCCGGAATCGCCACCGCCGCCTCGCGGGCCGAGCCCGGCGGCAGGATCGAATTGGTGACATCGTGGGCGACGTCCGACAGGTCAAACATCTCCATATCGAGGCGGAGCCGGCCCGCCTCCAGCCTGGGTATCACGAGGACGTCCTCGACCAGCTCCGAAAGATGCACGGCTTGCTTGTTGATGATGGTCAAGAACTCGTCGACCTCTTCGGCCGGCAGGTGCATCCACGATTCGAGCAACGTGTCGGTGAATCCGGCAATAGAGGTGAGCGGGGTCCGCAGTTCGTGGCTGACCATGGAGACGAACTCGTTCTTCATACGCCGGGCCTGATTGGCGGACTGGGTGGCGAACTTTTCCCGTCCCCGAGCTGCCCGCACCGCGCGAATTGCCGCCACGACGGCAACGGCGGCCACCAACAAGGCGCTGCCGCCTATCAGTTCGGGCAGGTGCTCCATAGCTCTTCAGCCTCCAGCTGGGCAGCGGTATTGCTGTCCATATGAGCTATCGACACGAATCCGGACGAGGTTGAGGCCTTCCGAGGATGCCGCTGAGCACCACACCTCGTACATCTCGACGACCGGGCTGGAAGCGCCGCCCTCAGGAGTTCGGATCACCGTAGAGCGAGGAGAGGCTGAGCCGGGCCTCCTGCTCCAGCAGTTTCTGGTGTTGATAGGCGGAGTCGACGACCGCCGCCAGGGGGAACTCCACCATCCGCAACGTGCGGGCCACCTGCGGAGTGAAGACTCCCGGTCGTCGCGAACCTACCGCCAGGATGCCGAGTACCTGTCCGCGGGATCGCAACCCCATGGCGAAAAAGGAGGGCCACCCTCCGCCTGTGTCTACGTCGGCGAACTCCTCCGTTCCGAAGCGCCACACGCCCAGCTCTTCGGGGCTCACGGAGATCGAAGCCAGCTGCTCGAGATGACCCGCAGCTAGAGCGCGGAAGTGTTCAAACTCGGGTTTCGACGGTTTGGTATCCGTGCGGATGGCGAGCCGGCGCTCGGCAGCCAGTGCAATACCGGCCAGGTCGTAGTCGACGAAACGGCGGATGATCAGCAGGGACTCCTGCAAGGTGGTGGGAAGGTCCATGGCGCGG
The DNA here is from genome assembly GCA_035282865.1 of Acidimicrobiia bacterium. Lineage (GTDB taxonomy): Bacteria > Actinomycetota > Acidimicrobiia > Spongiisociales > UBA4744 > UBA4744. The sequence goes on from DATEVB010000163.1 coordinate 6,420, forward strand.
GTGGCCATGGTGACGATGTCGTTGACGATGGTGGCATCGAATAGTTTGCGGTCCAGCAGTTCCGTGACCCGGGCCAGCACGTCGACCTCGTCGATCTGCTGGGCAACGATTTCGCCGGTGCTCAACTCCGATAGCGCCCGGGTGGCCCTCGCCGTTCGAATTGCCGCCAGCAATTCCTCACCGAGTGATTCCTTGGTCAGGTATCCGTCTGCTCCCGACTTCTCCGACCAGTAGCGATCCTCGGCAGAGTCGAGAGCGGTCAAGATCAGGACGGGAATGTGGGCAACCGACCAATCCTCTTTGATGAGCCGGCAAGCAACGTATCCGCTCATGCGCGGCATTTTGATGTCAAGCAGAACCAGATCCGGGGGTTGCGAGTAGAACTGTTGGATGGCGTCGATGCCGTCCTCGGCAGTGACCACCTCGTAGCCGGCATCTCGAAGAAGTGAGGATACCGCCGCCCTGATGACCGGGCTGTCATCGGCAACCAGGATCCTCACCGGTTCACCTCCGCCCGATCGTCGGGGTGTGCAACTCTGCGCATCTCGAGTAAGGAGTGGAGCGTGGTGGCCAGCAATCCCTGCCGTAGGTCGGCCTTGTCGAGATAGGCGTCTACTCCGGCCGACCATGCCCTGGCCTGGTCGGACTCATTGGCAATTGCCGATACCATCACTACCGGGAGCGAAGGGAGGATGTTGCGAACTGCCTGCACCAGCTCAACACCGTCCGAGCCCGGCATCGCATAGTCGACGACCAGCGCATCGAAGCTCTCCGACCTCAGTTTGGCAAGCCCTTCGGCGGCGTTTTCGGCGACGAGGGTTTCGAATCCTTGACCGGTGAGAACAGACCCGACCAACTGGCGCGCCCCCCGCGAATCGTCGACCACCAGAACCCGCGGTCTCGACGCCATCGGGGTCGGAAGCGACCGAACCCGGTCACCCAACCGGTTGGGCTCGATGACCACAACGACCTCTCCTCCCCCGAGTACCGCCGCGCCGGTCAGGTGGGGCACTCCGGCCAGCACCGGGCCAAGGCCCTTGACGGCGACCCGACGCCTGGCGATGATGCGCGGCACCGTCACCGCGACGAGCCCGGACCGGGTGGCCAGCACGATGACCTCGTTGACCGGCTCCGTTTCCGGAAGACCAACCGCCGAGGCAAACGATGAGATCGGCAATCGCTGGTCTCCGTGGACGAGTTCCATCCGGTCCTTGCCGGGCCGCACCTCGGCTCCCGACAGGGCGAACGCCGCCACAACGGCAGCCGCCGGGATGCCCCAGCGTCGCTCCTCGGCTTCGAGGAGCAGCATGTCCTGCAGGGCCCAGGAGGCAGGCAGAGTCAGCATCACGGAGGTGCCATGACCGGGACGCGACTCGAGGGTGATTCCCCCGTTCAACATCTCGGCTGTTTCGGCCACCAGGGCCAGCCCGGCTCCGTCGCCGCTGAGATCGGTGGTTTCGACCGACGTCGAGAACCCTCCCCCGTAGAGAAGCCGGGTCAGATCGCTCTCGGAGGGAGCCTCGCCGTCGGTTGCCAACCCCCGCTCCCACGCCGACTCCCGCACCGCCTCCCAATCGATACCGCGACCGTCGTCCTCCACCGTGACGACGAGGCTGTTCTTGGAGACCTGGGCACGGACTGCCACGGTGGCCGTAGCGGGCTTGCCTGCTGCTTCCCGGTCCTCGGGCATCTCAATTCCGTGATCGACGGCATTGACCAACAGGTGTCGCAAGGGTTCGCGAAGGTGCTCGATGATCTGACGATCGATCTCAACATCGTCGCCGGCCAACTCAAGGCGGACTTGCTTTCCGGTGCGTCGGCTCAGATAACGAACGAATTGATGAAACGAGTCGGTGATCTCCGAAAGCGGGGCGGCCACCAGTTGAAGAGCTCGCGTCTGGAGATCCTCAACCGCCAGATCCAGGGTTTCGACGGCAGACTCCCAACTGGCGGCGAGCGACGCCACCTCGCGGGGATTGCTGGAGACTGCAAACCGCAACCCCTCAACTGCCCCGGCCAGCGCGGCTGCGTCGAGACGAACTTCAGCGACCCGGTTGATCAGCCGGTACAGCCGGGTTGTCTCGACCCGGGTGGCCGGGCCGACCAGGCCGGACTCGACCGAGGACAGCAGTCCGCCGAGATCGAGCAGCTCCGGGTTCCCCACCTCGGGGATCGGACTCGACCCCGGACGCATCGGCGGGGCCAGGGGCGGCCCCGGTGCCATGCGAGCAGGCTCGACCCGGGCATGGGAAGGAGTCGTTCGGGTCGGCGGCGCCTCCCGTGCTCCCAGGAATCGCTCCAATGTTTCGACGGCCGTCCGTAATCCGGCCGGATGGCCCTCACTCCCCACTTCCACGGCCCCGGCGAGTTCCCCGGCTACGACGCTCAACAAGTCCCCAAGCTCTGCACTCGGTTGCAGCACTCCCTCAAAGATGTCCCGCCAAACAGCTTCCAGTACCCGGGCCGCCTCGCCCATGTCGACGAAGCCCATGACTCGCGACGAACCCTTGATCGTGTGAGCGTCCCGAAAGAGGGCCGACAACCGCTCGGTATCCAGTTGACCTACCGACATGGCGGTGGCGCCCTGCACCAGATTGGCGGAGCGCTGCGTTACTTCTTCGCGGAAAATCGTCAGGAGCTCTGCGTCGTTGCCCAACTCCACGGTGAACCTCTCTCAGTTGTACGGTCGCCTGCGTTAGGAGTATCGGTCGACCGCCAGAGTGACTTGAGAGAAAGGGAGGACTACTCCCACTCAATGGTGGCGGGGGGTTTTGACGAAATGTCATAGGCCACACGGTTGATGCCTGCGACCTCGTTGATGACCCGATTGGAGATGCGTTCGAGGACCTCATAGGGCAGCCTGGCCCAGTCGGCAGTCATGGCGTCTTCACTGGTCACTGCTCGAAGGATCAGCGGGTAGGCGTACGTTCGCCCGTCGCCCTGCACCCCGACCGTCTTGATGGCGGGCAGCACTGCAAAGGACTGCCAGAGCTGCCGGTAGAGACCCGCCCGGCGAATCTCCTCGAGGACGATGGTGTCGGCGGCCTTGAGGATCTCGAGCCGTTCCCTGGTGACCTCACCGATGATCCGAACGGCCAGCCCGGGCCCCGGAAACGGTTGACGCCACACGATCTCCTCCGGTAACCCGAGCTCAGCCCCAATCGCCCGCACCTCATCCTTGAACAGATCGCGCAGCGGCTCAACCAGCTGGAACTGCATGTCGTCGGGAAGACCGCCGACGTTGTGGTGGCTCTTGATCCTGGCTGCGTCCTTCGTCCCCGATTCGATGATGTCGGGATACAAGGTCCCCTGAACGAGGAAGTTGGTTTCGGTGAGGTCCGCGGCGACTTCTTCGAAGACCCGGATGAAGGTCTCCCCGATGATCTTGCGTTTTGATTCGGGGTCGGTCACCCCGTCCAGGGCCGCCAGAAAGCGATCCTCCGCCTTGACGTGGACCAGGTTGATGTGAAAAGCAAGCCGGAAGGTCTCTTCTACCTGCTCGGCTTCCCCGGCACGAAGCAGACCGTGGTCGATGAACACGCAGGTCAGTTGATCGCCGACCGCATGGTGCACCAGAGCGGCGGCTACCGACGAGTCGACCCCTCCCGACAATCCGCAAATGACCTTCTCCGACCCCACCTGGCGGCGGATAGCGTCCACCGATTGCTCGATGATCGAATGGTGCGTCCAATTGGGCAGGACCTGGCAGACGTCGAAAAGGAAACGTTTCATGATCTCGGTCCCGCGCGGCGTGTGCGCCACCTCGGGGTGGAACTGCACTCCGTAGCTGCGCCGCTCACGATGCTCCATCGCCGCTACCGGCGACCCAGGTGTTGAGGCCACGACTCGGAACCCCGGCGGGGCCTCGACTACCGCATCCCCGTGGCTCATCCACACGTCCTGAGTTTCGGGGAGTTCGGCAAACAGGCCGGAACTGTCCGATACGGTGAGCTCGGTCTTGCCGTACTCGGCATTTCCCGTCCGGGCCACCCTGCCGCCCAGCCCGTGCGCCAGCAGTTGATGGCCGTAACAAATCCCCAGCAGCGGGATGTCCAGATCGAAGATATTCGGGTCGATCTCGTAGGCATCATCGGCGTAGACCGAGGCCGGCCCTCCCGACAGGATCAATCCGGATGGCCGGCGCGCCTTGATCTCAGGGGCGGTGATGTCGCGGGGAACGATCTCCGAGAGTACGTGGGCCTCCCGGACCCGCCGGGCGATCAACTGCGCGTACTGGGCACCGAGGTCGATGACGAGGACACGATCGAAATCTCCCGTCGACGCTTGTCCGAAGGAACCGTCCCGGCTGGTCACGATCGCCTACCCCATGCCAACCCGTTGCGAACGCTGCAGCGCTTTGCCCTCGGTCTGGAGCGATGGAGCGACCATCACCTCGGCCTTCTGGAATTCTTTGACGTCCGCGTAGCCGGTGGTCGCCATCGACACCCTCAATCCACCGAAGAGATTGCGGCGACCGTCGTTCTCGTGGGCGGGGCCGACGAGGATCTCCTCGAGAGTGCCGAGATTGCCGACCTGAACGCGTGCTCCGCGCGGGAGGGTCGGATGGAACGTAGCCATACCCCAGTGAGCTCCCCGACCCGGCGCCTCGGCTGCCGAAGCCAGCGGTGACCCGATCATCACCGCGTCGGCACCGCAGGCGATCGCCTTGGCAACGTCTCCGCCGGTACGCATCCCCCCGTCGGCAATGACGTGTACGTAACGTCCGGTCTCGTCGAGATATCGAATGCGCGCCCCGGCCGCGTCGGCGATCGCCGTCGCTTGGGGCACCCCTACCCCGAGCACGGCCCGGGTGGTGCAGGCCGCACCGGGTCCAACTCCGACCAGCACACCGACCGCCCCGGTGCGCATCAGATGAAGCGCCGTCGAGTACGACGCGCATCCGCCCACGATTACCGGTACCTCAAACCCGGCGATGAACTCCTTCAGGCTGAGCGGCTCATCTCGCGTGGACACGTGCTCGGCCGAGACGACCGTGCCCTGGATGATCAGGATATCGAGACCCGCCTCGACCGAAAGCCGCGCGTAGGAACGGACTCGCTGGGGGGTCAGGCTGGCCGCCACGATGACGCCGGCCTCTTTGATCTCCCTGATCCGCCTGCCGATCAGTTCTTCCTTGATCGGCTCCTTGTAGATCTCCTGCATGCGCAGGGTGGCCTTTTCGGATGGGAGTTCGGCAATCTCCTCAAAATATGGTTCCGGGTCCTCATAGCGGGTCCAGAGGCCCTCCAGATTGAGCACTCCGAGCCCGCCCAGGTTGCCGATGGCGACTGCCGTCGCCGGGCTGATCGCCGAATCCATCGCCGAGCCGAGCATGGGGAGTTCGAAACGGAAGGCGTCGAGCTGCCAGGATATATCTATGTCGTCCGGGTCGCGAGTGCGCCGGCTGGGAACGATGGCAATGTCGTCAAAACCGAACGCCTGCCTTCCCGACTTGCCAATGCCGATATCGATTTCCATAACAACCCTCCGCCCTTCGAGGAAGCCATACGGTAGCTCGCTTCGCTGGTAGTTCTAAGTTGCCTGTTTGGCAGCGGCCGGCAACCGGCAGTCGGCCACCAGCCGCCCGGGATCCATCCGGGCGCGTGAAGCCCGGCCCCGTGGACAGCAGATCGGCTTCAAAGGAAACGGCCCGCTGGATGCTGCAGGCAATGAACCACGAACGACCAACTACCCTTTCGTCTCGTGAACCTGCCGCCCCTATCCGCCCCGCCCTCGCATCGCTGGCGTTTCAGCGACTTCATGCTCGTGTGGCTGGCGGGATTGGTCGCTTCGCTGGCCGGCACCGCCATCGGCATTGCCCTCGGAATGGGCGGCCCACTCGACGAACTGACGCTCGAGGTCCCACCCGAGCTGCTGTTCTGGGTGGCGTTGCCCGCCCAGTTCTTCGGGATGCTGCTGGCCCTCGCCTGGGTCAGCCAGCGGCGCGGTTCGGGCAATCTCACCAACGATTTCGGCTTCTCGATCCGCCTGCAGGACGCCGGGTACATCCTCCTGGGGATGTTGCTCCTGCTGGCACTCGGCTTGGCTATCTCGCCGTTGGCAGAGTTCCTCGGGGCCGACGAAACACCACAAGTCACGACCGAGGCAATCTCCCGCGCCACGGACCTTCCCACCCAGATCATCATCGTGCTGGCGGTGGCCGTTGCGACACCGATCGTGGAGGAACTGACCTTTCGTGGTTTGCTGCTCCGCTACCTGGAAGAGCGGATGACCCCCCGCCGAGCCCTGGTCATCTCGGCGGGGCTGTTCGGGATGTTTCACATACTCGGGACCAACGGAAGCGCCGGAGCCATCATCGCCCTGGTGCAGACGTTCCTGGCCGGGCTTGTGTTGGCTTACGTCACCCAGAAGTCGGGCAAGCTCAGCCGGGCGATCTTCGTCCACGGTGGATTCAACCTGATCACCATCCTGGTCCTCTTCTTTCTTCCGGACCTGGCGCTGTAGACCCTTCTTGCGTCAGAAACCGACTGCGCCCACCGCAGCACAACTGTCACTTGAACGGGTCTGGATCACGCTCCGCCACCCAACCGGGAATCAAACCCGAGCTTCTTTCGGACCGAGGCCATCTCGCCTTCCGCCCTGGTACGGGCATCGAGGGCGCCCTTGACCATCACACGAGTCACCTCTTCATCGTCGAGCGCTTTGAAGGCCGAACGGATGGGACTGAGCCCCTCAACGACCGCCTCCGCCACCGTCAGCTTGAGATGGCCGTAGGGAGTGTTGTGGTACTCCTCCACGAGGTCGTCTATCGAGCGTCCGGTGAACAGCGACAGGATGTCCAGGAGGTTCGAGACACCGGGCTTCTTCTCCCGGTCGTAGTGGACCTCGCGCTCCGAGTCGGTCACGGCCGCCTTGAACCGGTTGCGGATCGTGTCCGGTTCGTCGAGCAGCAGAACCCGGGTGTTGGGGTCCTCGTCAGATTTGGACATCTTGGAGGTCGGGTCCTTCAATGACATGATCCTGGCGCCCACCTCGGGCGTGATCTGCTCGGGAACGGGGAACTCATCGCCGTACCGCGAATTGAACCGCTCGGCCAGGTCGCGAGCCAACTCCAGGTGTTGGGTCTGATCATCGCCGACCGGGACCGCATGGGCCTTGTGCACCAGGATATCGGCGGCCATCAGCACCGGGTAGGAAAACAAGCCCAGATTCTCACCGGCCTTGTTGGCCTTCTCTTTGAACTGGGTCATCCGGTTGAGGGCACCGAGCGAGGTGATCGTGCTCAGCATCCACGACAGCTCGGCGTGCTGGGGAACCTGGCTCTGGAAGTACAGCAGCGAGCGACCCGGATCGACCCCGACCGCCAGCAGCAGCTTGGCCGTGTTCAACCGGCTCTGGCGGAGTGCCGCGGGGTCGTAGGGGACCGTAATGGCATGGAGGTCGACTACGCAGTAGATCGCGTCGTAGCTGTCTTGCAGCTTCACCCAGTTGCGCAATGCCCCCAGGTAGTTACCGATGTGGATATCACCGCTCGGTTGGATACCGGAGAACACGGTCTTCTTGTCACTCACCTTCTGCTCCTCACCCAAAGAAAAACGCCGGGGCCCGGGCCTCCGGCGGGTTCATCGTGCGCGCGTCGGCCCTCAGTTGCCGGAAGGCCGCCACACACGGTTCACACACATCGTTTCGAGAGGGTACCGCAATGATCGGCGATTCTCCAGTACAGAGAGAAGTCTCTCATCCAACCCACAGGAAGGGGCAGACGATAGGGCCGACTGCCACCAACGGACCTCCTGCGACGTCCATTTCAGAGTGTGGGAAGGAAGACGAATCATGCGGCGCCAAAGCAGGCCGGGTTCCTTCGAACGAGCGTAGGTGTGGACCATGTCGATCTTGTTGGATCCGTAGCCTGGTGAGAAACAGGGAACCCGACAGGCCGATTGCTGGTCTCTCTGGTAAGCAACGCCGAATCTCGGCGGCCTTGCCGTAGTGCTGAGGCGCAAGTAGCGGGGCTGCGATGCGGGTGTGATCACCACCCCAGATTACGGCACGCCAAACCTACGCTGAGCTATCCAGGCGAAAGACGTCACTTGCAGAAGCTCCGGCTCTCTCTCGGCTCACGCCATCCCCGCAAGCGACGACCGGCCAAGGGCCATGACCGTAGGTCGCGGGGTGTCCAATCCACCAATCAGCGCCTTGATCGGGCTTTGGGCGTCCGGACACCTCTTGCCTCCTAACCCCTTCGGCGGTTGACGGGGGTTGGGTAACGGGTGGGGTTGAAAGTTCCGGATATCCGGGACGGGTGTGGACGGGCAACGGGGACCGGGTCACACAGAATCCGTCATACCCAGGACGTATCGAATTTCAAGAGAGAGGCGAGGACCCGATGAGCTCCTCGACGCACATTGCCTGTTGGTTGTGGCAACCTACGGGAGCTTTGAATGGGCGTCGCACCTGTCCAAACATCGGTGCAACCAGCTCGCAAACCCGAGCAGTTCGAGTACTGCCGCTTCATCCTGGTCCGGCTCCCACTCGTCGTCGTGCGAGCGTGGGTTGCGGATTCCCTGCATGGCCCCTTGCATCAGGAACCTCAGCCCCTCGTGCTCATCCTTCTCCGCTGTCGTGGCTAGGTCGGTCATCTGGAGCAGCTGGCCTGGGGGATCACGGAATGCTTGGCCCATCATTCCCTTGCCGTCGTTGGAGGAGCGGGTCAGCTTCTTCACCCGGTTGTTGACGCTCTGAAACGCCTTCCTCACAGCTTCCATCCGAAGGCCACTCGTGAACGCCTTGCGACTGCTGCG
>DATEVB010000164.1:0-17311 GCA_035282865.1 Acidimicrobiia bacterium
CATCGTCGGTTTCCGGCTTCCAGGAGGTATCAATGCCGCGGATGATCACGAAGACTGCCGGATGCTGCAGATTCTTGATCCGGCGCTGGAACTTCAGCCCAACATGATCGATGTGATCCTGGGTGAGGTGAAGCAAGGCGACGCCCAGTTCAACCCGGGCATCACGCGCCACGAGGTCCTGCATTCCGTCCTGCAGCGGCTGGAGTGGGCCTACGGAGCGCCTATAGCCGGGGTAGTCCGCGACTTGCAGGCGGGCGGCCTCTCGGAGACACCGGCGTGTGCGGGCACCGGCATCGTCCGAACCCGCTTGGTGGCGTTCGGGCGAAGCCCAATCACCAACCTGCACACCGTCTCGCTGGGCCACATTTTCACAACCATGTTCGGCTACTTCCATGATCTCGAGGAGGTCTTGCGACCTGCCCAATTCAAGGATCCGGCCGCGGCGCTCCTCAAGTTGCTGGTCAAGACCGGCTTCGAGATCAAGAAGCCTGAAGAGAACTGAGTAGTCCGTCGGCCTGCATCGGGCGTGGTTACTTGCCTCCGGCTGCTTTCACGAAGGCCTCTGCCTTGGCCGGGTCGACCGGCGCGGTGGTGCGGCCCCCGACCTTTATGGAAGTCCCGACGATGGCCCCGTCGGAGTAGCGGAGCATCCCGGCGATCGTCTCGGCTGATGCTCCTGATCCCGCCAGGAGTCTGGCCTCGGGAACCGCCGCACGAACCTGGGCGAATCGCTCCAGATCCGGTGGTGCGCCGGTTGCGGCGCCGGAGATGATGAGGGCATCGGCACCAGCGCGCCGGTACGTGTCGGCTGCGGCCTGGGTGATGGTCGCACCGGACGGGGGCGTAGCGTGCTTGACGAACACATCTGCGAACACCTCGACGTTGGGCGCCACGGCCGCCCGCATCCGGGCCAGGTCGGCCGCTCGACCGGTTATGGTGCCCTGGTCGGTGTGCATAATGCCGCTCAACACGTTCACGCGGATGAACGAGCCTCCGCACGTTGTCGCCACTGCCAGCGCCGCCAGGGCGTCGTTGCGGAGGAGGTTAACGCCCAGGGGGAGATCGGTGTGGGCGCGGATGGTGGCCACCGCCCGGGCCATGGCCGCTACGGTGATTTTGGGGACATCGTCGGCGAAGAATGGTGAATCTCCGAAGTTCTCCGCCATGATGGCGTCGAAGCCGGCCTCGGCGAGGACGGTCGCATCACGGGTGGCAGCTTCCAACACGGCCTCGAAGTCGCCCTGGAATTGTGGTGAACCCGGTAACGGCCCGAGATGGACCATACCGACGAGCCGGACCGGCATCAGAGGTAGGCGCGAACGACTTTGAGGGCCATCTGGGCGACTTCCCCTTGGGCTTTGAGGGAGGTGTCGTCGGGCGATCGACGCCGGACTGCCACCCGGCACCACTCGCCGGCAGTTCCTTTGATTACCTGGTCGGTGTCCTCAGGCCCGAAGACGTATTTGGCGTAGGCCGGGCCGATCACCTCCACCCGCACCGGCTGTTCATAGGGTTGACCGGCGTCCCGGAAGGCGTAAGGGAGCGTCTTCCAGGCCAGCCAGGCAATGTGCCGCAGCCGGGGGGTGTCTTCGGGTTCGGCACCGCGGGCTTCGTGGATATCCAGACCGTGGGCCCAGGTCTCCATCAACCGGGTCGTTGCAAACGTTCTTGCGCTCATATCACCGGCAAACCACGGCACCCGATCCGATGGCGACTTGTGTGATAGTGAGTCCACTACCTTGGCGCGAGCTTCCCGCCACCATTCGATCACGTCCTGGGGTCGCATCGATCGTCCTGGTCGCACAGCCGCCAACGTGAATTCGGCCTGTGTGGCGTACCGGGAGGCTTCTTCGAGGCGCGAGCCGCCCTCCTCCAAGGCGTTGAAGGCATACTCCTCGAAAGAGGCTAGATGGCTGACCGTATCCTGGATGCTCCACCCGGCGGAAGGCGTCTGCAGTTTCCAGTCCCGGATGTTGGTCCGCTGCAGGAACTGGTCTTGATACTGCTGTTCGGCAACCAGGTCGGAGAGGATTTCGCGCACCCGCAAAGGCTAGCCGTGAGCGGTTGTTTGCGCTATGTGGCGAACCCCGGGAAACCGGGCCCGGCAGAGCCCTAAACGTTGAACGGTGGGGGAGGATGGACGGTCTCGTCGGTCTCGATGAGGCCGTTGAGGTCGTCAACCAATTGCCGGAGCCGCCCGAAGCTGCGCCGGTTGAAGCGCAGAGCAAGCCGTTGCAGATCCAGGGCGTCGCCGTCACCGGTTTCGGCGTCGGTGGGTTCGATCACCTCGAGGGATCCCGAGGCGACGATGTCGGAGAATCGCTCATTCAAGTCTTCGAGTTGAGCCTGGTCGGGAGCCTTGTTGAGCCGCAGGATCAAACGGCCGTCTACGTACCGCTGGGATTGGTAGTTGGCGTAGAAGTGGCAGATTTCATGGGCGGCTGCATCGACGTCGTTGGTCACCTTGTAGATGCTGAGGTCGGGTTCGGAGATCAGACCATTGCCGAGGAGATCCCTTTCGACGAAGTCGTTGAAGGTCTGCCAGTAGCCGGTTCCGTTCGCCTCGAGCATCACGATCGGGTGCAGGTCGCTCTTCCCGGTCTGCACGAGCGTGAGCAACTCGAACGTCTCATCCATCGTTCCGAAACCCCCGGGAAACAACGCGAATCCATGGGACTCCTTGACGAAACCGAGCTTGCGGGTGAAGAAGTACTTGAAATTGATGGTGCGGCTGGCGTCGATGTAGGGGTTGGCCTGATCCTCGAAGGGCAGGCGGATGTTGACGCCAAACGAGTTCCCGGGTCCGGCTCCCCGGTTGCCGGCTTCCATGATGCCCGGTCCGGCTCCCGTGACAACCATCCAACCTCGTTCCTCAACCATCTTCTTGGCGAATTGGATCGCCATCTGGTAGTTGGGATCGTCCGCTTGGGTTCGTGCCGACCCAAACATGGTCACCTTGGGCACATGCTGGTACTTCGAGAAGACCAGTAACGAGTAGCGCATTTCCTTGACGGCCGCGTTGATGAGCTTCATGTCACCGCGATCGGTCTTGTCGCGGAAGAGTTTGATGGCCGAGGTGATGATCTCGCTCGCCAGGTCGGTGTTGGTGCCGTCGCCGGCGGCACCAATCAAGCCGGCGATCAAATGGTTGAGGTTGTCGTCTTCGAATTCGTAGGGACGCATCGCTCGCTTTGGGGGGTTCGTGACACGGTAGTGGCCGAGGTCGGGTTGTCCTAGCTCTCCCGCCTCAGGGTCGATGGAGATCAGCCAAACGGAGGACCGGCCGGTCCTTTGCGGACCACCGCGCTCCACACCGTCTCGTAGTGATCGCGGTCGTAGGGGTCGATGTGGGGCAGCACGAACTCCTGCCACGAGCGCCGCAGGGGATCCGGGGCCGATGCGAACATGCGTAGACCGGTCGGAACCCGGTCGAGGATCGATCGGAGGCTCATCGGTGTCTCGACCCTGGTGCCGGAGTCCCTGGCGCGGAACGATTCGTTGACTTCGACGGTCAGCCGGGCGAGCGCCTCGACGAACCCGGATTTCATGGAGGGGTAGCGACGCTCGAGCATGAGAATGAGTTGTTGCTCGCTCGGGAAGTCCTTTTCCCAGATCAACCATCGGTCGGCGAACGCCTTGTTGAGGGTTTGCGTGCCGGCGTAGTCTCGAAGATCCGTGGGGTTCATCGTCCCGAACAAGCGAACGTCGGGCCGGAGTTGGACCGTAGCGCCGTTGGGGAGATCGAGGGCGTGGTAACGGTCGAGCAGACCGTGCAGGGCAAAGAGGGTCTCTGCCCCGGCCGCGTTCAGTTCCGAGAGATTGACAACGGCCGGACCGCGCAACGCACGGGTGATGTCCCCGTCCTCCCAGCGGCTCTCGGTACCGCCCTTCCCATCGCCGTGCAGTTTGGTTGAACCAATCAGCGTGACATCGCGGACTTCGCCGGTGAGCGGGATGCGATAGTAGGGGAGACGCATCAGAGCCGAGAATTGTTCTATGTCGTGGTCCTTGCCGGTCCCCATGTGCCCTCGCACGGCGATGTGGAGGGGGACAAAGGCCTCGCTGGTGGACCGCCGGACCTCGTCCAGGGCGGCAAAGCGGTACAGCATGCCGAGGTCGACGTAGAACGGATCCGGGTCGGGGATCTTGCCGATACGGTGTGGTCGGTCCGGCACATCGGCCGGAACCTCAAAGGTCTCCAACTCTATCGGAGCTCCCTCTCCGGTCGGGTCGGTGAACGTCACTTTGTCAGGCACGGATCAACTCCTCAGGTTTTTGCTCGGATGACTGACGGCTGGCTCGAGACCACCAGGTCTCGACTCCCCACAGGGCGAGACTGCGTCGCAGAGCCGATCGAACGCCTTCGACCATGGCCCGGGTCAGTGCCTCGGGCTGTTCTACCACCTGATTACGGCTGTAGGCGGCTTGCACGGTGGCATCGCCGATGCCGACGCCCAGGACGGTGGTGCCGCCCCGCTCGATGGAATGCGCTGTGGCCGCCAGTGTTTCCACCGAGCCCCGGGTCATGCCATCGGCCAGCACCACCAACACCCGCACCTGTGATCGCCGCCGCAGCATTCGTTCAGCCGCATGTGCCAGGTTGAATTCGTCGACGTTGGCGGCTTTCTCGAACATGGAAACGGGTGGCGATTCCTCCGGTGCCTTGCGAGCCCGGGCGGCAGCCCGGGCCGGCTCGGTGGTCGTCCAGAACAGACCGGCCAGGAGGTCCTCGGCGTGGCGCCAGGGCTCGTCGAAGGATTTGATGACATAGTGGTTCACGGTGCTGGTGAGCCGTTCGGCGGCCGTCCCCTGGCTCTTCCGCAAACCTGCCAGTGCCCGGTGCCGTCGTTCGGTGAAGGCGCGCTCGGTGTCGCCGGGCGTGGCGGCAAACGACCTATTGAACAGGGCGATTTCGAAGTCCACTTGCAGCTCATCGCAGAGGTGGGCCAGGGTCCACGCTCCCAGGGTCGCCGCCGACAATCCCCACGGGGCGCGGAACCCGTTGTGGAGCGGGCGCGGTTGCAGCATGCTCGCCGAGCCGTCTACCAGCAGACTGACGGCGTATGCCCTTCTGGTCGGCAAGTCGCGGCGTTCGTACATGCGCTGGTAGAGGCCGGCCCCGATCAGCAAGGCCGAGTGCGGGGACAGATCACCGTTGTCGAATCCAGACCGCAAACCGCGTCGCTGATTAGCGACGAACAGCGGATGCAACTCCCCGGACACGTGACGCTGAGCAACGCCCCAATCCCGCGCCGTGCTTGCCAGAGCTTCGCGACCGAGACGTCCAAAGACCCGGAATCGGTCGGGAATCTGCGAGACGATCAACTTCCCGGTCTGCCCGGTCGGCAGGTACACGGTTGGGGATTGGCTGACCCGGAGTATCTGGTCGATGGAGGCATCTCCGGCCAGGTCGGCGGGAGCCTTGCGGCCGCGTGCTCCGGCCCGGGCTTCCGCCGCCCGCTTGGTCGAGTCGTAACCGGCGGCGTCGCGCAGGACGGGGCTGATCATACGAACCCGGTCGACGGCGTCCGCCACGGCAGATGAGTCTGCTTGCTGCCGGGTTCGTTTCTGGTGGGGAGACTCGTCGGGTGGGCCCTCGGCGACCAGTCCATGGAGCCGGGCGACGGTGAGCAACTGCAGGGCGAGGTAGCCGACCTCCCATGGGTCTTCCGCCTGAACGGCCTGCTCGAGGAAGGGAGTGGCATCCGCCAATGCACCGGCCACGTGGGGGGCCGAACGCCGCTCGAGCGTTTCCCGATCCGAATACCGGCCGGCCAGCAAGAAACAAGAGAGGGCAAACTGCCCGAGCGGCCTGGCGGAGCCGAGCGCCGCAGGCGTCGCCGCGTTGTAGAGATCTTCGAGAACGGAGCGGGCACCCTGGTAGGTGCTCATCCCCGAGAACTCCTGACGGGCATCCTCGATCGCAAAGAACAACGCTTCGGCGGCCGGGCCACCGGTGGTGGCGATGGCATCCAGCAGTTCGACCGGATCCTCAGAGGGCGGGCCGGGATCATTGGGCAGCCACGAAGCCGGTATGGGCCGGCGGTCCTCTAAATCGGTCGAGATCAAGTGCACGACCTCGTGGAGGGCGGAAGCGAGAGCCACTTCCTCGGGTGTGACCGGGGCGCTTCGGGTGTAGGCAGCCTGGAACACACCGGGGTCCAGAACCACGTCGTCCGGGCCGGCGGAAGCTTCGGCGCCCAGCCTGACGCGCAAGGCGTCGTTCCCGGCCAGCGATCGGGCAAAGCGAGTGACGGCCGGCGCTACGCGCCGGTAACGAGCGACCACGGCCTCGATCACCCGTTCCTCGGGTGGGAGGATCTCGGAGAGAATGGAGTGTTCACGCGGGCGCATAACCAGTCATTCTCCCATAGGGAGCCGCTTTGCGCGGATGTCCGTCTTAGACGACGAGCAGCGCGATCAACAGGGCCACAGCACCCACTGCCAAGGCGCTGGCGGTTCGGAGGTTGGTGGAGCGGGCGTCGCGGCCGGGAAGGCGCTGCCAGGCGGCCACGATCAACAGGCCGGCGACCAGGCCACCGACGTGGGCTTGCCAGGCGATACGGGCGACGAACAAGGGGAGTGCCAGGTTGATGGCCAGCAGGATGGCGAGTCGCTGGAACAAGGCCCGCCCGGCCGGGGTATGGCGCTGGCGGTAGGTAGCGCCGATCCATGCCCCGAACAGTCCGAAGATGGCTCCCGACGCTCCGATTGCAACGCCTCCCTGGCCGGCCACCAGATAGGCCGCACTGCCCGCCAGCGCGGCAGACACGTACATCGCCGTGAACGGGAGGCTTCCCATTTGTCGCTCGATTTGCGGTCCGAACAGGTAGAGCGCGTACATGTTGAAGAAGATATGGAAGGGGTCGGCGTGGAGGAACGCGGCGGTGAGCATCCGGTACCACTCACCTTCCAGCACCCGCGCGTTGATCTGACCGAACCGAAGCGTCAATTCGGTGCGACCGGTCAAGTACGCCACCAGGAAGATGCCGATATTGATGAACAGGATGGCCTGGATCACCGGAGTCGGGCGATTGAGTTGACGGGCCGTGATGATCCGATGCCGGCCGGTCGGCGCTGCGCAATCCGGGCATTTCTGACCGACCGGCGTGTCGCGGGAACACTCGACGCAGATGGGCCGCCCGCAGTTCGAGCAGGAAAGGGCGGTCGCTCGATCCGGATGGCGGTAGCAGGTGGTGACGGTGGCTTCGTCCATGGTGGCCCACCTTATCGGTCTCGTCGGGATGTTCATGCGGTTCGAACGTAGGACCGGTCCTATCATCCGCCCGATGCATTTCGATCTCACCACACTCCCCAACGGTCTGCGCGTGATCACCGAGCCGATGGCCGGCATCCGATCGGCCGCGGTGGGATGTTGGGTCGACACCGGCACCAGGGACGAGACTGATTCCGAGGCGGGGGCTTCGCATTTTCTCGAGCATCTCCTCTTCAAAGGGTCCGAGCATCTCTCGGCGCGGGAGATCTCCGAGCGGTTTGATGCGATGGGCGCTCAGTCGAATGCGTTCACGTCCAAGGATTACACGTGCTTCTGGGCACGGTTACTCGACGACGACCTGCCGGAGGGTTTCGAACTGCTCGCCGAGATGCTGCAACGGCCTGCCTTCCGGGTCGAGGAGATCGACTCCGAACGGCAGGTCGTCATCGAAGAGGTCAACATGAACGATGACGATCCAGGCGATCTAGCCCACGAGGAGTTCTTCCAGGCGGTATTCGCCGGTCACCCGCTCGAGCGTCCGGTGCTGGGAACCCGCCAGTCGATCACCGGCATGACGCGGGATGATCTGGCCGGCTACTGGAAGCGCCGTTATCAGGCCGGATCCGCCGTAGTGGCCGTAGCCGGCAGCTTTGACCACGCTGAGGTGGTGGAGTTGGCCGGCCGGCACTTCGGGGCCTGGGACGGCGGCGCGGTCGATCACGAATTGGCCGCCCTGCAACCGAGACCACATGCCAGGGTCGTGAACCGTTCCACCGAACAGGCGCACCTGGTGATCGGCGGAAGCGGGTTGCAGCGCGACGACGATCGGCGTTTCGCCTTCGAGGTCCTCAACCACGTGCTGGGAGGAGGTTTGTCGTCGCGCCTGTTCCGCATCATCCGCGAAGAACGGGGGCTCGCCTACGCCGTGTACAGCTTCCGGGCGCCGTACGCCGATGCGGGAGCCTGGGGTGTCTATGCCGGAACCACCCCCTCCAAGGCGTTCACCGTGCTGGAGTTGATCCGTGCTGAGATCAACGATCTGATCGCCTCGGGCGTTACGGTCGATGAACTCAATCGGGCCAAAGGCAACATGCGCGGCAGCATGGCGCTGGCGCTCGAGGACCCCAACAGCCGGATGGTCCGGCTGGGTCGGGATGAATTGACCCGGATGGAGCATCTGTCGGTCGATGAGAAGATCCAGCGAATCGAGGCGGTTACTCCCTCGGAGGTGCAGGAGGTTGCCCAATCCGTGCTGAGTGGGACCAAGGTGATCGGGGCAGTAGGCCCGTTCGAAGGCGTCGAGTTCGAGGAGTTCCTCACATGATCCGAGTAGGCGTGTCCGGAGCCCGAGGTCGGATGGGCAGGCTGGTGGCGACCAGTGTTGAACAGGCTGCGGACCTCGAACTGGGCGGTTTGTTCGACCCGGAGGCCGGGGGCGGCGAGCAGGTGGCCGGTTGCACGGTTTCGGATGACGCCGCCGCGCTGGCCGGGTGCGAGGTCGTGGTTGAGTTCACCAACCCCGTCGTGGTGATGGGGAATCTGGCCCGGTGGCGGGCCCAGGGCAGTCACGTGGTGGTCGGTACCTCGGGGTTCTCGCGTGAACGCCTGGCGGAGGTTGCCGAGCTGTGGGCCGATGGCCCACCCAACTGCCTGATCGCCCCCAATTTCTCGATCGGGGCGGTTCTCATGATGCGGTTTGCCGAACTGGCCGCACCGCACTTCGCGGCCGCGGAGGTCGTCGAGCTCCACCACGATCGCAAGGCCGACGCTCCGAGCGGCACCGCCACCAGCACAGCAGAGCGTATCGGCCGCGCCAAGCCCGACCAACAGCGGGCCGTGACCTCGGCCGAGCTAGCCGCCGGAGCCCGGGGTGCTTCTGTCAGTGGCGTGCCGGTGCACGCAGTTCGGCTCCCTGGTCTGGTCGCGCACCAGGAGGTGCTCCTCGGGAATGAGGGGGAGTGGTTGACCATCCGCCACGACACGACCGATCGAAGCGCCTTCATGGCCGGTGTGCTGCTGGCGGTCCGCAATGTCGCTGACATGTCGGGCCTGACGGTCGGGATCGAAGGTCTGCTCGGGCTGTAGGTCAGGCTGCACAGTTTCCACACTCTGACCGCCGGCGCGTTCATAGCTCACCATGTGGCAGTTCGTCCACGCATGGGCCCGAATACCCCATTCAGCTCTGACGGGGTTGGGTATCCTGTCACTGGCGTCCGGTATTATCGAACGTATGTTCGACAATGATCTTGAACAGATTCCTCCCGGACTGGACTCGATGGAACCAGGCCCGCAACTGGCGGCGTTCTTGTCGTCGATCAATGCTGCGGAAGTCTCTGATCATGACCGGATCGTGGTGCTGCAGGCCCATCAGCGGATGGCCTCTTACTATGCCGCACAGGTCTATGAGGACATGGCGGCCGTGTCCGATTCTCTACATGAGATGGACGACGACCCCCAGATGGCCGTCGAGTCCGCCGCGGCCGAGATACGAGCTGCGCTCCGGTTGACTCGACGTACCGCCAACACCGAATTGGCATTGGCGCTCGACCTCAAGGTCCGTATCCCCCGGGTGTGGGAGACCCTCGCCGCCGGCGATATCGACGTGCGCCGGGCCAAGGTAATCGCTCATGGCACAGCACATCTCCCGGTAGACACCGCTCGCGATGTCGTCGACCGGGTGATCCAGGAGGCGTTCCGGTTGACAACCGGGCAATTGATGGCCCGGATCCGCCGGCTCTGCATTGAAGTTGATCCCCGGGACGCCCGGCGACGGTATGGGGAAGCGGTCGCGGACCGCAGGATCGTTTTCGAACCGACCGAGTCGGGGACCGCCAACCTCCTCGGTCTCGACCTTCCGCCGCATCGGGTCGCCGCGGTGACTCGCAGAGTAAGCCAACTCGCCCGAACCCTCCGAACCCGTGATGAGTCCCGAACCATGGACCAGTTGCGGGCCGACGTCTTCTTGGATCTCCTTGAAGGCACGACCCACACTACGAAGACCGGTCAGGGTATCGTCGATATCCGTGTCGATCTCGACACGCTGACTCAACTCACGGACCATCCCGGCGAGTTGGCCGGGTACGGGCCCGTCGTCGCCGACATCGCCCGACAGGTCGTCGAGCAACAAGGACACGTCGAATGGCGATACGCGGTCACCGATCCCGACACCGGCCAGACGCTCCACACCGGCGCTACCCGCCGTCGGCCCACCGCCGGTCAACGGCGCGGGGTAGAGACCCGCGATCCGACGTGTGTCTTTCCCGGATGTCGCATCCCGGCTACCGACTGCGATCTCGACCACCGAATTCCCTGGTCGGAGGGCGGAACCACCACCGTCACCAACCTCGTGCCTCTCTGTCGCCACGACCACCGCATCCGACACCACGCGGGGTGGACCCACCAACCCATTCCCGATGGTGGCCACCGATGGACCAGCAAACTCGGCCACACCTACACCACCGGCGCCGCACCCCCCTAACTACTTGCCCGGTTGGTAGGCAGCTGCCCGCTAACCCACCGGTTCCACCAGCAAGCTGAGCGCCAAGCCGTAGACCAGCGCGACCCCGATGACCACGAGGAAAACGAACGCGTAGGCACGTAGGTTGAGGTTCTTCCTGGTAGCCGATCGGGAGGCGACAAACGCCACCGCCAACCAGACCCCCAAGTCGACCGGCCAGGCCAGTAGGAAATCGCTGCTTCCCGACGATAGCGCTGCTCCCAGCACGGTGAACAGCGCCGATACGGGCAGCGCGGCGAAGACGAGCAGATAGTTGGGCGGCTCCAGAACGAAGAATCCAATCCAGAACCCGAGACCGGCCAACCCAAGAAGGGTTCCCGCTCCTGCCACGGCCAGGCCGCAACCGGGAGAACCAGGATCTGTGGAAGGCTCGGTGCTCACAGCGGCGGATGGTAGCTACCGGCGGCCCGCCTCCCGTCCCGGCCGGGTCGCTCGGCGCTGCTCAGGGGGCCCCTATCGTTCCCTATGTACCAGTGTGCTGATGGGCGGTGACACCGAAGCAACGAGCGCGTAACGATCCTGTAACGATTCTCCAGCCGGACTACGCAATCGGACGTGCCGAGGGTTTCCGTTCCCGGTGGTCTCCTGGCTTCCTAACCCTCGCTGATGGTCACGGAGCGGATCACCGCGTCGTCGATCGGCTTCTCGCCGCGCAGGCTGAGACCGGCGATGGCGTCGACGGCTTCCATGCCGTCGGTCACCTCGCCGAAGATGGTATACGAGTGAGGGAGTCCCACCTTCTCCAGGCATATGAAGAACTGGCTGCCGTTGGTATTCGGCCCGGCGTTGGCCATGGCCACCGTTCCCCGCTGGTACGATCGGGGCTTGTCGAGTTCGTCCCGGAACGTGTAGCCGGGCCCGCCCCGCCCGGTCCCGGTCGGGTCGCCGCCCTGGATCACGAACCCGGGAACCACGCGATGAAAGATGACGCCGTCGTAGAAACCCTCCCCGGCCAAGAACGCGAAGTTGTTGACGGTCTGGGGAGCATCTTCGGCGAAGAAACGGATCGAGATCTCCCCATGGTTGGTGTCGATGGTCGCCGAGTGGGTCTTGGCGAGATCGATGTCGAAGGACGGGGGCGCGGAGTACTGCTTGGCCATGGGATACCTTTCCTGAAACGAATGGGTCAGGGTAACCGACGGATCGCCAGATGCTCGCTGCGTCGTCCAACCGGGCACAGCGCCGTCGGCCGTTGCGGAACAATCTCGTGCTTAGCGCCACACCTCTTGTACGTTAGTGAATACCGCTAGCGAGTCCACTGAAGCAAGGAGCCGGCCATGGCCAAGGATGAGTACTACGAACTGCTCGAGGCGGTCTCTCCGGTGGTCGCCAGGCTGCACACCGAGCATGTGGAGCGTCGCGAACATTGGTATGCCCACGACTACGTGCCCTGGGAACAGGGCCGCAATTTTCGAACCGAGCCTTGGGACGAGTCTCATGCGACGCTCTCTCCGGAGGTGCGAACATCGCTGGTCTTCAACCTGCTGACGGAGGACAACCTGCCCTTTTACCACACCGCCCTGGAGCATCATCTTCCCCAGGACTCCGTCTATGGCGTGTGGAACCGGTTGTGGACGGCCGAAGAAGCGCAACATTCGATCGCCATCCGCAGCTACCTGCTGACCAGCCGCAATTGCGACCCCGACGAACTGGAGGACGACCGCTACGCCACCATGTCGCGCGGCTATCAGGACACCTTCGACAACCCTATCGAGGTGTTCGCTTACACGGCCGCTCAGGAGCTGGCCACCCGCGTCAGTCACCGCAACGCCGGCAAACTGGCCGACGATGAAGTCGCCTATCAGATCATGGGACGTATCGCCACCGACGAGAACCACCACTTCATGTTCTACCGAGGCGTGGTCCTGGCGTTGCTGAAGGAGAATCCCTCGGCGGTGCTGGGGGCCATCTACCGGGTCCTGGCCGATTTCCAGATGCCGGGCACCGGCATCCCCGGGTACCTGCGCCGTTCGGTCGAGATGGCCAAGGCGGCCGTGTACAACCTCCGCATTCATCACGACCGGGTGGTCGCCCCGCTGCTGCGGGATTGGAGGATCGACCAGCTGACCGACCTGACCGCTCAGGCACGAGAGGTGCAGCAGGCGATCATGGAACTTCCGGCCAAGGTGCTGCGGCGGGCAGAAGCGTTCGAACGGCGATTCGGGATGGCCACCTAGAGCCTAGAGGAGTCCGCCCGGCGGACTCCTAGAACAAGGCGCTGGCCAGACGGCGCCGGTAGGCAACCGTCAGGTCATTTACGGGTCCCAACACCTCGAACACATCCAACATCGCTTTGCGCGCCTCGTCGCGGGTTTCGCCGCCTCGGGCAACTGCCTCGAGCAACGCCTCCAGAGAAGCCTCGAACTGATGATCCGCCGCCAGTGCCTTGCCGAGGTCCATGCGAAGGGAGACATTGTCCGGGTCCGTCGCCAGTTTTGCCTCGAGATCCGGGATCACGCCGGTGTCCACGGTGCCCATGCGAGCTGCGGCTTGCAGTCGTTCCACCTCCCGTGTCGATGGCAGCGGTTGGAGGACGACCAGGGCTTCTTCGTTCCGGCCGGCGTCGATCAGCAGCGATGCCAACCCGACCGCCCCGTCGGTGTGGTGCGGATCGATCGTCAGCGCCTCCCGATATCTCCGTTCGGCGGCTGCCGGATCCCCCTCGTCCAGCCGGTCGCCTGCCATCGCCACCAGTAGATCGGCCTCAGACGGAATGATCCCGCCGAGCCATTGACGAACGTTGTGCTCGGGGAGCGCACCGGTGAACCGGCTGACCGGCCGGCCGTCCCTGAAGCCGACCACGGTAGGAATTCCCTGCACGCCGAACTGACCGGCCAGTGTCTGGTTGCTGTCGACGTCGACTTTCGCCAACTCGAATCCGCCGTTGTGCTCTCCGGCGAGTCTCTCCAGGATGGGGCCGAGGATTTTGCATGGTCCACACCAGGCCGCCCAGAAGTCCACAACCACCGGAACTTCCTTGCTCCGCTCCACGACATCGCGCTGAAAGGCTGCGGCGTCGACATCTCTCACATAGGTCGCAGTCATGATTGTTCCAGGATACTTCCAAGCCCGGCCTTTCCCGATCTGGTGCGCGGATAGAGCGAGGTTCCCCAACGGAATCGCCCTAGGATTGTTCGCAGAGCACTCACACAGGAGGCAGGCGTCATGGCGCCGTTCGGTCACCTACTCACGGCGATGATCACCCCGTTCACATCCACCGGGGAGGTGGACTACGAACGGACCTGGCGACTGGCCCGTTTCCTGGTCGACAACGGCTCGGAAGGATTGGTTGTGACCGGGACGACCGGCGAATCTCCAACTCTGACCAACGACGAGAAGGTGGCGCTCTATCGCACGGTGGTTGAGGCGGTCGGCGACAAGGCCCAGATCGTTGCCGGTACGGGCACCTACAACACCGCCGAGTCGGTGGAGCTGACCCGGCGGGCCGCCGAGGTCGGCTGCCGCGGTGTCATGGCGGTCACGCCCTACTACTCCCGGCCACCCCAGCAAGGTCTGATCGAGCATTTCACCGCAGTCGCCGATGCCAGCGATCTTCCGGTCTTGTTGTACAACATTCCTGGGCGGACCGGTCGTCGTATCGAAATCGATACGTTGGCCCGGCTCGCCGAGCATCCGCGTATCGTTGCCGTCAAGGACGCGGTCGGCGAGTTGACGTTCACCACCAACACCCGGCTGGCGACTGATGAGCCATTCGCTATCTATTCGGGCGACGACATCAACACGCTTCCCATGATGGCGGTGGGCGCCGTCGGGGTTGTCTCGGTTGCCGCCCACCTGGCAGGCAAGCAGATCAAAGCGATGGTCGAGGCGGCGTTGGCAGGTGACCTGATCACGGCCCGGGCCCTGCATCTGGCGCTGGCACCACTTGCGGGGGCGCTCTTCCTCGAGCCCAATCCCATGCCGGTGAAGGCGGCCATGAATGCGCTATGGGAGCCGGTCGGGGACCCGCGCTCTCCGCTCGTTCCGGCCTCAGAGGAGACCGTTCAGAAAATCAAACAAGCCCTGGGGGAGGTACAGCAGCGGTGAGCGTGCGTGTCACTTTCCTGGGGGGGCTCGGGGAGATCGGGCGCAACTGCGCGGCCCTCGAGATCGACGGCAACATCACCCTCATCGACTGCGGGCTCATGTTCCCCGAGGAGGACATGCTGGGTGTCGATCTCGTGCTGCCCGACTGGAGTTGGTTGCTCGAGCGGGCGGCCGACGTTCGCTGCGTCGTTTTGACTCACGGCCACGAAGACCACGTCGGATCGCTGGCGTACTTCCTGCGGGACATCAATGTCCCGGTGTTCGGAACCGAATTCTCGGTGGCACTGGCGAGGGGCCGGGTTGAAGAATTGGGTGTCGAAGCAGATTTCCGCTCGGTCGGCGACAACGAGTGGGTCTCTTTCGGGGGCTTTCGTTTCAAGTTGATCCCGGTATCGCACAGCGTTCCGCACGGCTCGGGAGTCGCCTTCGAGAGCCCGGAAGGATTGGTGGTTCACTC
Source organism: Acidimicrobiia bacterium (assembly GCA_035282865.1). Classification (GTDB taxonomy): domain Bacteria; phylum Actinomycetota; class Acidimicrobiia; order Spongiisociales; family UBA4744; genus UBA4744. The sequence goes on from DATEVB010000164.1 coordinate 15,238, forward strand.
GGGTGACTTCAAACTCGACCCGACGCCGATCGATGGTCGGCCGACCGACCTTCCCACCTTTGCGGAACTGGGGCGGCAGGGCGTACGGCTGCTCATGGCCGACAGCACCAACGCAGAGAACCCGGGTTTCATACCTTCTGAGACTTCGCTGGCCAGACCGATCGGTGAGATCGTCCACCATGCCCCCGGCCGCGTGCTCGCCGCCTGTTTCGCCAGCCACGTCCATCGGGTGCAACAGCTCGTCGATGCCGCTATCGACGCCGACCGAACCATCGCGTTCCTCGGTCGTTCCATGCATCGGGTGAGCCAGGTGAGCCGCGAGCTGGGAGTCCTGGACATTCCGGATGACCGCCTCGTTGATATCGAGGATCTCGTCAAGTTGCCCCCTAACAGACAAATGGTGATCTCCACCGGCAGCCAGGGAGAGCCCTTTGCGGCGCTGTCACTGATTGCATCCGGTCGCCACAAATTCATCGATATCCACCCCGACGACACCGTATTGATCTGCGCCACCCCGATTCCCGGGAACGAAGCGGCAGTGTCCAAGGTGATCAGCCGGCTCCTCAAGACCGGGCCCACCGTCTATCACGGCCGGAATGCTCAGGTGCACGTATCCGGGCACGGCGCCCAGGAGGAACTCAAGACGTTCCTCAATGTGGTCAGACCGCAAGCCTTCGTGCCCGTCCACGGCGAGTTCCGCCATCTGCGCGCCCACGCCGACCTGGCATTGCAGATGCGAGTGCCGGAAGTCTTCGCCCTCGCCGACGGTGACGCCATTGTGTTGGAGGGTGGCAAGGCTCGCGTCGAGCGGCAAGTGGTCGAAGCGGGGTATGTCTACCTGGACGGGAGCGAGGTGGGTGATGTTCGCGGTACCGTGCTGCGCGACCGACGGCATCTTGCCGACGAAGGCATCGTCATCGTGACCGTCGGCGTCAAGCTGCACACCGCCGAGCTGATCTACGGTCCGGTGGTCGACAGCCACGGTCTCAGCGCCGACCCCGGAGCGGTGCTCGGCAAGGCTGCCGAGGCGGTCAAGAAGGCGCTGACGGAAGCCTTTCGAAAGGGCGAATGCGATATCGCCGACGTCCAGCAGGCCGTGCGCAACACAACCCGCCGGGTCATCCGGGAGGAGATTGCCCGCAAACCGGTCGTGCTACCGGTGGTGATGGAAGTCTGAGCCGGCAGTTCGCGCGCTGCGCGCGCACAGGCGCGCGCGAATGATTGGTGATGCCGGGCGGCAGGTGTAAAGTCCTCACTACATGGCGACGCGGACACCCACCCGCCGTGGGGTAAACGGGCGGAAGCGGGTGTCGAAGCCGAAGACAACCCAACGTTCCCGGGGGACGCGCAAGAAGGCGAGCGCACGCCGACCGACGCCGACCCCGACCCGGCGAGAACCTCTCGTCGGTTTCAAGGACCGTGTCAGGGCACGGCTAGGTCGCCAGACCGACGATGTGTGGGGACTTATCCTCATCGTGATCGCGGTGCTGCTCGGCCTGGCGTTCTTCGAGCAGGCCGGACCGGTCGGGCGTTGGACGATCTCTGCATTGCTTCTCTTGTTCGGTGTGTGGTCCTACATGGTCCCACTAGCGGTGGCCGGTATCGGCATGGCGCTCATCATCGGCAAGCCGCGGGACGACTACGGTCAGATGGCCATCGGCGTGCTCCTCGCCTTCGTTGGCACGTTGGCGATGTTCCATCTCATGACCGGAACGATCTCCCTGGCCGAAAGCCTCGAGATGGTGAAAGACCGGGGCGGTGCCGTCGGATCATTGGTGGCGTTTCCTCTCCGCCGGCTGTTGGGGTTCTGGGGAGCTTTCGTGATACTGGTGGCCATAATCGGGATGGGCATCCTGATTGTGACGCAAACCACCGTCCGCCAGCTGGCCATGGCGATCAGCGAGGTTTTTGGCGGCGTTCGGAGTTTGGCCAGGAAGTCGGTCGCCGGGGCTCCCGGAAAGCACGCGTTGCGGGTTGTCGAACATCGACCGGCCGAATCGGTTGGCACCGGGCTCGCCGCCAGGCAAGGCCCACAACCGAAAGCACCCAAGTCGAAACCGGCCGGCAAGGCCCA
>DATEVB010000165.1:0-15342 GCA_035282865.1 Acidimicrobiia bacterium
AGTCCCTCCGCGCCCTCCTTCTCTCACGGCGGAGGGAACGACGAAGGCCGGCGCCTGCGGCACCGGCCTTGACCTGGACGTTCTCCGTCGGGCTGGGGAGATTTGAACTCCCGACCTCTTGACCCCCAGTCAAGCGCGCTAACCAAGCTGCGCCACAGCCCGTGCGAGGGGATGTTAATCGAGCTTCGGGCCACCAGCGACCAGCACGACACCCGGAGGCTCAAACGCTCCAGGGGCAATTCCCCCAGCCCAGCCAGGCGGCCAAGCACAGGAGGCCCTCGACTAAACGTATGGCCAGATAGATCCCCGCGGCGACGACCATGATCCAGAAGAACAAAGGTCTCTTTTCCGGTTGCGGTTCGGTCACACCGGCGGCACGCCGTGGGGGCGATCGGGGAATTGCCTCCGTCTGTCGGCCAGATAGTCGAGCAGGACGGCCGGCTCGGGGCGCAGGTTTTCCGGCTGCACGCCGGCGTCCACCACGAGATCAGAAGCCAACGGAAAGAGATTGCGGACGCCATCTCGCACGAGCAGCTTCCCGCTGGCGTCCAGACATTCGTGGTACTTTTCCGGTCCTCCTCCTTTCGACCGGGCATCGGTCGAAAGGAGGAGGGCGCGGCGCTCCTCACCCACGTCCCGCCCTCTTCTCTTTGGCACGGGTCACGAGCCGGATCGGTGTTCCGTCGAACTCCATCTCCGCCCTCATCCGATGCTCGAGGTAGCGCAGATAATCGTCTCCAATCTCACCACCGGAAACAAAAACGATGATGGTCGGCGGGTTGGTGCCCGCCTGGACGGCGTACAGGATCTTGGGTCGCCGGCCCTTCCTCACCGGGGGTGGATGCGCTGCTTGCCAACCCCGGATCATCCGGTTCAGCTGCCCGGTGGGAATGCGACGGGCCCGATTCTCCAGCACCATCTCCAGCGCAGCCGGCAAGCGGTGGAGTCGTGCTCCGGTGAGCGCCGAGATCCGGAGCACCGGCGCCCAACCAACGAATCCCAACCGGTCGCCCACACCAAAGGTGGTCTCTTCACGTTGTTCGAGGTCGGGCAAGTCCCATTTGTTGAGAAGGATGATCAGGCCGGCACCCGATGAGGCAGCTTCTTCGGCTATCCGCTGGTCTTGCTGGGTCACCCCCTCGGTGGCGTCGACCAGAAGCAGGGCCACATCGGCTTCGTCGAGTGCCTGCCGGGCGCGGACGATCGAGTAGAAGTCGGCACTGTCCTTGACCTTGGGGTTTCTCCGTATTCCGGCTGTGTCCACCAGCCGAAACTGCTCATCGCCGATCGTCACTTCGACGTCGATCGGATCTCTCGTGGTACCGGGCGTCGGTGAGACCAGCACTCTCTCCTGGCCGAGCAAGCGGTTCAGCAGCGTTGACTTGCCGACGTTGGGGCGACCGATGATGGCCAGGGTGGGGAGTTCGTTCTCGTGGCGATCTTCCGCGTCCGGAAGGGCATCGACCAGGCGATCGAGGAGATCCCCGATCCCGCGGCCGTGCAGGGCGCTGACCGGAACCGGTTCTCCAACGCCCGTCTTCCAGAGAGCCGCGACGTCCATCTCGTGTGTCGCGTCGTCGACTTTGTTGGCGACCAAGATGACACTCGCCGAGGTGTCGCGCAGCATCGCCGCCACGGCGGCATCTTCTTCGGATAGGCCGACGACACCATCCACAACAAATAGCACCACGTCAGCGCCCTCCAGCGCCGCTTCGGCCTGGGCGGTGATCCCGGCGGCCAATTCCTCGCCGGGTGCCAGTTCCCAGCCCCCCGTATCGATCAGGATGAAATCGCGACCCGCCCAGTCGGCGCGAAACTCGCGCCGGTCGCGGGTGACTCCCGGGCGTTCCTGCACGACCGCCATCCGACGACCCAGCACCCGGTTCACCAGGGTCGACTTACCGACGTTGGGACGGCCGAGAACGGCGACCACCGGCAAACGGCTCATGAGTGGTAGGTGATGGTTGCGACGTGCATGCTCCCAGCATAAGGAGCAAGAGACGTGTCGCGGGTCGCGTCGCAGTACTCGAGTTCTCCTACCATGGCGGGTATGGCTGACAAAGTGCTGCTCGCCGAGCCTCGCGGTTTCTGCGCCGGGGTCGAGATGGCCATCAAGGCCCTCACCTGGATGGTGCGCGTCTTCGAGCCGCCCGTGTACTGCTACCACCAGATCGTCCACAATCAATGGGTGGTCAAGGCGTTCGAGCAGGTCGGGGTGGTGTTCGTAGATGAGATCGATGAGGTACCGGAGGGAGCACCCGTCATGCTGTCGGCCCACGGATCTGCGCCGGCCGTCGTGGCAGGCGCCGCCCAACGGGCCGGAGTGGTCATCGACGCGGTCTGCCCTCTCGTCACCAAGGTGCACCATGAGGTCAAGCGAATGGCGGACCAGGGCTTCGACATCATCTACGTCGGGCATGACGGTCACGACGAGGCGATCGGCACCGTGGCCGAGGCCCCCGAGGCAATCGTCCTGGTCCAGCCGGAGACCGGCCTGACCGGATTCAAGCCGATCGACCCGGCCAAAGTGGCCCTGCTCGCTCAGACGACGTTGGGCATCCACGAATGGCAGGCCGTGCTCGAAGAGGCAGGTCAACGATTTCCGGACTTGTGGACGGCCCGCAAGAGCGACCTCTGCTACGCCACCACCAACCGTCAGGAAGCAGTGCAACGACTGTCCGAGCGAGCGGACTTGATCCTGGTGGTCGGCTCTGAGAACTCGTCCAACACTCAGGCGCTCGTTCGGGTTGCCGAGGAAGGCGGGACGATCGCTCACCGGATCGACAATGCCGCCGCCATTCGGGACGAATGGCTGGCCGGAGCCCGGGTAGTTGGACTGACCGCCGGTGCGTCCGCCCCGGATCACCTCATCCAGGAGGTCATCGACCGGGTCAACCCGTCAGATGGCTTCGAATTATTCAGCGTGACGGATGAGGAGGAGTATTTCCCGCTCCCCCGCCAACTGCGAGGTTTTCTCACCGCGCTCCAAGCGGCCGTCGAAGGTGGTTTCACCGCCCGGCACCCCGGACGTCCTGGATTTCTCGAGAACGACCGCGATTGGACGGCCACCGAAGCGCTGCAACTCGTCCGTCCTTAGGAGTGCTACCCGGTCCCGACCCGCTCGGACACCAATTGGACGATGCGGGTGACCACCTCGGCGATGGACATGTCAGAGGTGTCTATCTCAACTGCATCCTGGGCCGGACGGAGCGGTGAAGCCCGCCGGGTCGAGTCACGCCGGTCGCGCCGCTCCAACTCCCGTGCGATACCCTCCAGCGATTCGGCGCCGTCGGGCAGTTCACCCGCCCGGCGGCCGGCCCGCACATCAGGGCGGGCGGTGAGAAAGACCTTGACGAGTGCCCCGGGAAACACCACCGTGCCGATGTCTCGACCCTCGACAACCGCCGACCCCCCATGCTGTTCTACCCAGGCTCGCTGCCGGGAGACCAGCACCTCACGCACCTTCCTTATCGCCGACACCTGACTGGCGTGAGAGGTCACATCAGGACTGCGGATTGCCTCGGTGACGTCCTCACCGCCCACCAGCATGGTCCCGTCCCGGTAGTCGAATTCGGTATTGCGCACAGCTTCGGCAACGGCCCAAGCGTCGTCGAGATTCACTCCACCCCGCAGAGCGGCCAGAGCGGCGGCCCGGTAGAACGCTCCCGTGTCTAGATGCGGCACGGCAAGCAGGTCGGCCACTCCCCTGCTGACCGTGGTTTTCCCGGCTCCGCCCGGGCCGTCGATCGCCACCACCACCCGGGCCGCCGTCGTGCCGTCCTCCGCTTCCCGGTTCCCAACCCACCCGCCGTCGGGCCACAGCTGCCCCATGTCCTCGAAGAAGGTGGGCCACGTCTTGGCGACACAACCCGGATCGCGGATGACAACGCCGGGAACAACCAGACCGGTCAGCGAGAAAGCCATCGCCATCCGATGATCGTCATAGGTGTCGATTTCGGCGCCGTGCAGAGGTAGGGGTCGCACGATCAACCAGTCCGGGCCTGCTTCGGCATCCGCGCCCAGCTTGCGAAGCTCGGTCTCGAGGGCCGCCAGCCGGTCGGATTCCTTGATACGAAGATTGGCGATGCCGGTGAGCCGGGTTGGACCCGACGCAAACGCGGCCGCCACAGCAACGGCCAGAACCGCGTCGGGCATGTCGCCCATGTTGACCTCGACACCGCGCAGGCCATCGGCCGGACCGCTCAGCGTCACCCCCGCTTCGCCCCACTCGACCCGGCATCCCATGGATGCCAGCACGGCGAGTATACCCAGGTCCGCTTGGGTGGAGCCCCGCGTGAGTCCCGGCACGAAGACCGAACCGCCTGTGACGGCGGCGGCCACCAGCGGGTAGGCGGCGGCCGAAGCATCCGGCTCGACTTGGAACGTGCTGGGTTGGTAACCGCCGGTGTGCACTCGGATCTCGCCGTCGGTCAGCTCGACACGAGCGCCGAACGCCCGCATCACCTCGACGGTGGTCTCTACGTAGGGTCGCGACACCAGCACCCCGTCCAGAAACTCCAGGACCGTGTCACGCGCCGCGTAGGGGGCAGCGAGTGCGATCGCCGAGACGAACTGGCTGGAACGTCGGGCGTCGATGACGGCGTGGCCACCCGTCAGCCCTCCCCCGCTGACCCTGACCGGCGGACATCCTCCTGCTCCCAACGCCTCAACCTCCGCACCGAGCGATTGCAGGGCGGCAACCAGCTCCCCGATGGGGCGCCGTCGCATCCGACGGCTGCCGTCGATCAAAGACGGGCCGTCGGCCAGGGTGGCGGCGGCGGTGAGGAACCGGGCGGCGGTACCGGAACCGGCCACCTCGAGGGGCCGGTTGGGTGCCCGCAGGTGACCGGCAGTCCCTTCAACGGTGATTGCAGCACCAGCCACCGCCAACGAACCACCCAGCTGGGTCAGGCAGTCCATCATCACCCGGGTGTCGTCCGCGTCCAGAACCCCCGTCAACGTGCTCGTTCCGCTCGCCAGGGCGGCGCACAGAAGAGCCCGGTTGGTGAGACTCTTGGAGCCGGGCAGGCGTACTGTGCCGTCGACCGGGCCCTGCGGTCGAATGGCCAACTGTGCTGGGAACCCGTTTGGCGCAACCATCATCCGGGAGTCTGGCACGCCGTCAAGAGCTGGCAGCCGCTGCGTAGAGAGATCGCACCTCTGCCAGCGTGAGCGGACGTGATGCGCCGCTCTTGAGGCCTGGATCTCTGAGCGGGCCGATGGCCGTGCGAAACAGCCGCACCACCGGATACCCGATCGCATCGCACATGCGCCTCACTTCCCGCTTGCGTCCTTCGCCCATGACCACCTCGAGCAGCGCCCGGTTGCGAGAGGTGTCGAGCAACCGGGCTGAGAGGGCCGCGGCGGGTCCGTCGTCCAGATCGACGCCTGTCTCAAGCCGCCTCACCTGCGCGGCCGACGGCGCTCCCTCGACCAACACGGAGTAGGTCTTGGGGACGCCATAGCTCGGATGGGTGATGAGATTGGTCAGGTCCCCGTCGTTGGTGAGCAGGAGTAAGCCCTCGGAATCGACGTCGAGGCGTCCGACCGGGTATACCCGCGGGACCGACGGCACCAGGTCGATCACGGTGGGACGCCCGTCCGGATCCGAGACGGTGCTCACCACGCCGGCCGGTTTGTTGACCAGGTAGTAGACGAGATCGGGCCGAATCGGTAGGCGCACTCCGTCCACTTCGACTACCGCCGATTCCCGCATCACCTTCTGTCCGAGGTGAGCAGCTACGCCATCGACGGTGACCCGGCCGGCCTTGATCATCTCCTCAGCACCACGCCGGGAGGTGATACCGGAATGGGCGATCAGCTTCTGCAAACGGGCCTGTTCGGTCACGCTTCGGCCCGGAAGGTCTCCTCGAAGGTCTCCATCACGGCGGCAGGGGGAACATGATCGGCCAGGGGCGGAAGATCGTCCATCGATTGCAGGCCCAACTTCTCGAGAAACAAGGTCGTCGTGCCATAGATGGTCGGAGTACCCGGCAAAGGCAGGCGCCCGAGGTCTTCGATCAACCCCCGTCGTTCCAGGGTTCGGATGGCGGAATCTGAATCGACACCCCTGATCTCGGCGATTTGGTTCCGGGACACCGGCTGACGGTAAGCGATGACGGCCAGCACCTCGAGAGCTGCGCCGGACAGCCGGCTGGCCGTCGCCGTCGATGCGAACCTCTCGAGGTACGGGAAGGCATCCGGGTGGCTGTAAAAGCGCCACCCTCCGGCTATCCGGCGCAGCACGATGCCGCTCCGGCGAGCGGCCAGGTCGGCGGACAAGCCTTCCAGTTCGGCTTCGACGGCCTCCACGGGAATCTCCAGCACCTCGGCCAGTTCTGCGACCGGCACCGGTTGCTCGGCAACGAACAGGATGGCTTCCAGAATGCTGCGGTTGGTCATCGTGAAGGACTCCACTCACTGGTCATGTCGTCCGGGGGCTGGCCGCCCGACCTCCGAACTTCGATAGTTGACAGCCAATCACGCTGGGCCACCTCGACGAGACCCCATCGGGCCAGTTCGAGCAGTGCCAGGAAGTAGGCGACGACCTCCATCTTACGGGTGGTGTGCGCCACCATATCGTCGAAGTTGGCCTCGACCATCTCTTCGATCTTCGATCGGAGGTCGTGAATGGCAGCTTCCACGGAGGGCAGCTCGAGATCGAGGTGGTCGAGATCCGGTTCCCTATTCGGGGCGGCCAGAACCCGGGCGGCAATAGCAACCAGTCCGAGCGCATCGACCGGGACGGTCACCTCCGGGGGCCGGGGGGAAACCCGTTGGTCCATTCCCACCGACCGGGGAACGTAACGGCTGGCTTCCTGCAATCGGTGGGTCAAAACGGCCGCAACGTCCTTGAACGTCACACAGGCCAAAAGGCGAGCCAGAAGTCGGTCGCGTTCCTCCATCAGCTCGAGTTCTTCGTCCATGTCGACGGCCGTGTCTTCGGGAAGGAGATGGCGCGCTTTGAGCTGCAGCAATGTCGAGGCGATCAACAGGAACTCGCTGGCGATCTCCATATCCAGTTCTCGCATGTCGTCGAGGAATGCGAGGTACTCCGAGACGAGGTCGACGAGGCTCAGCTTGGTGATCTCAACCTGGCGACGGGTGATGAGCTGCAGCAGCAGGTCCAGCGGCCCCTCGAAGATGGCAGTTCTTACTTGATAGGTCATGAACGTCGGTTGGTCGCGGTCGACCTATGGTATTGACTGGTGCGGCGGTTGCGCAGCATTATCGATCAGCGCTCCGCAACACGTGCCACTCGTCGACCGGAATCGTGGCCGGTCGCCTTCCATGGTGATGGCGAGCGAATTCGGTGATTATGATTCCCGATCCAAGACTGGCTAGCTCCTCGGCCCCGAGGGCACCGTGATCCAGGTACCGCCGCCAGCGCCCGCGCACCGGTAGCCGGAGTTTGGCGAAGAGACTCGCCAAAGATCTTCCGATCACACCCAGCTTCGCATGGCGCTTGCCGACGTCGTGGAGGAGCGCGGCCCGGACCAGGTCGCCCCTGTCCGGACGTACGGCAACGACCCTCCGCGCAGATTCCAAACCGTGGCGCTGGTCGGCCACCGGTTGTTCCCAGTAGACGGCCGATTCATCCTCACCTTCCAGCCACGTTCCCACCTCCCGGCGTTCCTCGTCGGTCAACCGGCCGGCCCTTACCGCCTCGAAGAACCTGCCGACCAGATGAGACCAGCTGCCCAGTTCCATCAGCGAAGTCCCATCCACTCCGACACCGTTGAGATCGGTATCGAGAGCCAGCGAGTTGCTCCGGGAACGATGAACAACAGCCCGAAGAGAATCAGGAAACCGAAAGGTTCCACCCGTGCGTAAACGGCCCGGCCGCGATCACCCAGAAACAGGGGGACCATGCGGCTGCCATCGAGCGGCGGTATCGGCAGCAGGTTGAAGACTGCCAGGACGACGTTGATGACGCCGAAAGCCCAAACGAGATCTGCGACGATCCCGGAGGTTGCCGGTAGGAGGACCCGCCCGGCGATCAGAGCCAGCCCGAGGTTTGACACCGGACCGGCCAGGGCTGTCAACGCCATACCTTCCGTCGGGCGCGAGAAAGCCCGCGGGTTCACCGGCACCGGCCTGGCCCACCCGAATACCGGAGCACCACTCAAGGCCAGCATGGCCGGAAGCAATACCGACCCGAACGGATCGATGTGTGGGATCGGGTTGAGGGTGAGGCGCCCGGCCGTCTCGGCGGTCCGGTCACCCAGACGACGAGCCACCAGACCGTGAGACACCTCATGCAGGATCACCGACACGATCAACAAGGCGATGAAGATGATCGGATCGAGAATCCGATTACCGGTGAGCGTCAACGGGAATTATCTCCGTTGGCTCTTGCAGTCGAAACAGAGGATCGAGGCGGGACGCGCCTCGATCCGCGCCGGAGGAATCTGCCGACCACAGCGGTCGCAGAACCCGTAGGTGCCGTTGTCGAGCTTGACGAAGGCCTGATCAACCGAAACCAGCTGTCCTTTCAGCGTCTCGATCAATCCCAGCACCTCGGTCCGTTCCGCGGTGGCAGCCCCCGCGTCGGCGAACCCATCGCCGAACTCGAAATCCGACCGCAAATCGCCACTCTCCGAAGCACCGAGCTCCTCGAGCTGGCGAACCAGCTTCTGGCGCTCTTCCTTCAGGGCTGCACGGGCACCGTCAAAATCCATCGTTGTACTCACTTGCTCCGCGGGTGGGACGTGATGTACACCTCGTATAGATGCTGGGGAGATACCCGCGTGTACACCTGTGTGGTGGTGATATTAGCGTGACCGAGCAGTTCTTGGACGGTTCTCAGATCGGCACCTCCTTCGACCATGTGGGTGGCCGCCGAATGCCGGAGCACATGGGGAGATACCTTGGCCGTTTCAATGCCGGCTCGCTGGGCCGCCTTTCGAACGATGCCCCATACACCCTGCCGGGTGAGCCGCCCACCGCGGGCGTTGACGAACACGGCTCCGGCGTCCACCCGGTCGCCCTTCAGCGTCATGCGGAGTGGCAGATAGAACCGGATGGCTTCGACGGCAAGACGCCCGACCGGCACCAGCCTCTGCCGGTTCCCTTTCCCGGTCACGATAGCCGTCCGATCTTCCAGGTCGAGAGCGCTGAGGTCGAGACTGACCGCTTCGGTGACCCGAACCCCGGTGGCGTACATGAACTCGAGTAGCGCCCGGTCCCGCGCGCCGAGCGGCGTATCGTCGACCAAGCTGGCCAGCAGTCGCTCGATCTCATCGACCGTCAGTGCTTTGGGCAAGGCGGCTCCCAAACGTGGGCTGTCCAGCAGAACGGTTGGGTCCTCGGCAGCAAGTTGCTCGGCTACCAGGAACCGGTGCAGGCCGCGCATCGCCGCGATTTTTCGGGCGATGCTGGCCGGCTGCAAAGCGGCCGCATGGAGTTGGGCAACGTAGGAGACAGTCCGACCGGCCGACGGGTCATTCTCACCGAGGTAAGCGAGATAGTCCCGCAGATCGCGACGGTAGGCGGCCACCGTATTAGCGGCCAGCCCGCGCTCGGCGCTCAGTGAGGCGAGGAACTCCTCGACCTCGACAGCCAGCGATGAGGTCATCCTCTAAACGCCGCCAGGGCGGCAGCCGGCTCCTCGAACGGCAACCCAACGCTCCTGGCTACCGCCTTGTTGACCACCGCGCCGCCGACCACGTTGACACCCGCCAGCAGTTCCGGTCGGTCATCCACGGCAGCCTGGACCCCTTGGTCGGCGATGGTGAGCAGATACGGGAGGGTGGCGTTGGTCAACGCGTACGTCGACGTGTGGGGCACCGCCCCCGGAATGTTGCCGACCGCGTAGTGGATGACATCGTGGACGACGTACACCGGATTCTCGTGCGTCGTCTCCCGGCTGGTCTCGAAACATCCACCCTGATCGATGGCAATATCTACCAGGACAGCACCCCGCTTCATGGAGCGGACCATGGTGTCGGTCACGAGCTTCGGTGCGCTTGCCCCGGGAACCAGTACCGCGCCGATCACCAGATCGGCATCGCGGAGCTGTTCTTCAATTGTCAACTGATTCGAGGTCAAGGTCAGAATGCGGCCGCCGTAGAGAAGGTCGAGGCTGCGCAACTTCGCTATGTCGTTGTCGATGGCGATCACCGTTGCCTGCATACCCATGGCTATGAGGGCCGAGTTGGTGCCGGCGATGCCGGCTCCGATGACGACCACCTTGGCCGGCATGACCCCGGGTACGCCACCCAGCAAGACTCCCCTGCCCCCATGGGCCTTCTCCAGGTAGTAAGCGCCGGCCTGGGTGGCCATGCGCCCGGCGACCTCCGACATCGGAGCCAGCAGCGGCAAGCTGTGATCCGGCATCTGCACAGTCTCGTAGGCGATACCGACGATGCCACGGGTCAAGAGACCCCGGGCCAGTTGCGGGTAGGCGGCCAGGTGGAGGTATGTGAACAGCAACTGGCCCGGCCGCAGCTTGGAGGCTTCAACGGCCTGCGGCTCTTTGACTTTCAGGATGAGGTCGGCGCCGGCAAAGACATCGTCTGCAGTTGGAACGAGTACCGCCCCTTGGGCGCGGTACTCCTCGTCGTGGATCGTCGATCCCTCGCCTGCTTCGGTTTCGATGATCACCTCATGACCGTGGTCGACCAGTTCGCGCACACCGACCGGTGTGATCGCCACACGAAACTCGGCTGGTTTGATTTCCTTGGGAACACCGATGATCACGCCATCCGCTCCTTCTCAAGCGCCAACAGACCGATCAGGGTCTTGGCGTCCCGGATTTCACCGTCTCGAACCCTACGCAATGCTTCGCCGATCGGCATCCGCACCACCTCGGCTCGCTCCTCCTCGATACCCTGCGGGCGGGATTCCACCGCTTCGAGATCCTCGGCGAGATACAACCAGATGCATTCGTTGGTGAAGCCGGGCGTGGTGTAAAAGGTCTGGAGGAGGGTGACCCGCTTGGGCCGGTAGCCGACCTCTTCCTCACACTCCCTGATGGCCGTCGTTGCCGGATCCTCGCCGGGCTTGTCACGTTTCCCGGCCGGGATCTCCAACAACTCCTGATCAACGGCTACCCGGTGTTGGGAAATGAGCACGACGTCACCGTCGATCAGGGGGACGACCGCCACAGCCCCGGGGTGACGAATGACTTCGCGCCGGGCCGACCGACCCTCGGACGCGACATAGTGACGGCGGGCAATCTCGAGGAACGATCCTGTGGCGATGAACCGCTCTCCGAGAAGGCGCAGACCGGCGGTCACCGATTCCGCATCTCGCCGACCGCGGCAGGCTCGACGGCGTGGTCCTCCTCACCGGGGAGGCCGCTCCGGTGCGCAACGGCCGCGGTCATGAATCCCGCAAATAGCGGATGAGGGTTGTCCGGCCGCGATTTGAACTCCGGGTGAAACTGACTGGCGATGAAGAACGGATGCGACGGAATTTCAACGATCTCGACCAGATTCTCGTCCGGTGAGGTACCCGACAGGCGCAGGCCGGCCGCTTCGAGGTCTTTCCGGTACCGGTTGTTCACCTCATACCGATGCCGGTGCCGCTCGTAAATCAACTCTTCTCCGTATAGGCGGCGGGCCAGCGAGCCCTCTTTGAGTTTGGCAGCGTAGATACCGAGCCGCATGGTGCCGCCCATATCGGACACATCCTGCTGACTCTCCATGAGGTCGATGACCGCGTGTGGTGTCGTCGGATCGAACTCGGCGCTATGCGCTCCCACCAGACCCAGCTGCGAGCGGGCAAACTCGATCACTGCACACTGCAATCCCAGGCATAGCCCTAGAAACGGTATCCCGTTCTCCCGGGCGTGTCGGGCCGCGGCGATCTTTCCCTCGATGCCGCGAATACCGAAGCCGCCGGGCACCACGATCCCGTCGACACCGTGGAGGTGGTCGGCGGCTAACAGCCCGTCCATGTCGTCGCTGGGAATCCATCGCAAGTCGAGCTTCACGTCATTGACGAGAGCGCCGTGTCGGAGCGCCTCGACCACCGAAAGGTAGGCGTCCGGAAGATCCACATACTTGCCGACCAACCCGATGGTGACCTCGCCGGTCGCCCGCCCGGCCCGCTCGACCATTGCCTCCCAGGCGTCCAGATCCGGGGGTTTGGTTTCCAGTTCAAGGATCCTGCAGATGACATCGTCCAATCCCCCCCGGTGCAGCATGAGAGGAACAGCGTAAACGTCGGCGACGTCCGTGGCGTTGATCACGGCATCGACATCGACATCGCAGAACAGGCTGATCTTGCGAACCGCCGCTTCGTCGACCGGCCGGTCGGACCGGACGACGATCACATCAGGGTGGATGCCACGGCTCCGCAACTCCGCCACGGAATGTTGGGTCGGCTTGGTCTTCATCTCTTCGCTGGATGCGATGTACGGAACCAGCGTGACGTGAACGTAGGCCGTGTTAGAGCGGCCGACGTCCTTGCGAATCTGACGGATAGCTTCAAGGAATGGCAGGCTCTCGATGTCGCCCACCGTGCCGCCGACTTCCGTGATGACGACATCCACGTCGTCGTGCGCGCCGAGTCGCCGAATACGAGCCTTGATCTCGTTCGTGACATGGGGAATGACCTGCACGGTGTCACCCAGATAGTCGCCGCGGCGTTCCTTTTGGATGACGGTCTGGTACACCGAGCCGGTGGTCACGTTGGAGTCGCGCCGGAGGTGCTCACCGGTGAATCGTTCGTAGTGGCCGAGATCGAGGTCGGTTTCTCCGCCATCGTCGGTGACGAAGACCTCACCATGCTGGAAAGGGTTCATCGTCCCAGGGTCGACGTTGATGTACGGGTCCAGCTTCTGGTTGACGACTTTCAATCCCCGGGCTTTGAGGAGTCTGCCGAGAGATGAGGCCGTGATCCCCTTTCCGAGGCTGGAGACCACACCGCCCGTTACGAACACATACTTCGCCACGGGAGGTCATGGTAGCACTCAACCCCGGCTGCGCCCAGCACCCGATTTCGAGGAACTCCCTGAACCCCACGCAGGGCGCTTCAGGCCCGTTCGCGACCGGCCAGGGCGATGAGCTCCTCGGCGTGGTTGCGGCCCTGTTGACTATCGGGTAGCCCGGCCAGCATGCGCGACAGTTCCTCGAGGCGCTGTTCTCGTTCAACCACCGACACTGCCACCGTTGCGCCGGTTCGGCTGATCACGAAGTGGTGGTCTGCAAAGGCGGCTACCTGGGGCAGGTGCGTCACACACAGCACCTGGCGATCCCGTGCCAGAGAAGCCAGCTTCCGGCCCAAGGCGAGAGCGGTCTTCCCTCCGACCCCGGCGTCGATCTCATCGAACGCCAGAACGGGGGTCCGGCCGGCCCCACCGGATAAGCGGAGGGCCAGGACGAGGCGGCTGAGTTCTCCACCCGAGGCCACCCGGCCCACCGGCCCGACATCGAGGCGATCGTCCGACGCGAACAACAGGCGCACGGTGTCCGCTCCGGCCGGTCCCGGTTCGGCCGGCTCAACGACCAGGCGAACCACCGGGGCGGGTAGTCCCAGCTCCTGCAAATGGGTGATCGCCGTGGCGGCAACCCGGTCGGCAGTTTGTACCCGGGCAGCCAGCAGCCGGGACCCGGCGCCGGTCACAGCCTGTTCCGCCTTTGCCAGGTCGACTTCAAGTCGCTGGGCCCCGGACAGCAGTCCGGCCAGCTCGTCGCGTCGCCGCATGGCTCCGGCGCCGAATTCGAGCACCTCATCCAGGGTGTCGCCGTACTTCCGGCGGAGATCGCCCAGTTGCGCCAAGCGCTGCTCGGTTGTTTCTGCCGCGCCCGGATCGTTGTTGACCGATTCGAACGCTACTCGCAGCTCTGTTCCCAGTTCGCCCAACACCGCCAGCGCGGCCCCTGACTGCTCGGCCAGATCTCGCAGACCGAGGTCCAGGTCCGCTGCTTTTCGGAGCTGAGCATTTGCTCCACCTGCTTGCTCGGCCGCCTGTTCAATGGCGGCTCGCGCCTCGCCGAGACGGGCTATCAGCTCTTCGGCATGCCGCAACCGGGCCGCCTCGATCGCCAGCCGGTCGTCGTCGCCGGTCGAGAACCCGGCCGCGCTGATCTCGTCGGCCTGGTAACCGACTAGATCGAGTTCACGTTCGAGCGCTCGGCGGTCACCGCCCAGTCGGTCGCGATCCGCCCGCAAGGCGGCCAGGGCGTCCCAGGCCAGGCGATAGGCCCCCAGCAGTCCCCGGCCCTCCGGTGGTAGCGCCCGGTCCAGCAAGGCACGCACCTCGGCGGGGCGGCTGAGCCCGTGCTTCTCGTGTTGAGCGACCATCTCCACCAGGCCGGCCCCCAATTCCTCGAGCCTCCCGGCGGTCACCATGCTGCCGTTCACATAGGCACGGCTTCTGCCCGCCGCGACGGTCCGGGCGGCCACGATGTCCTCACCGTCACCCCGTAGGAACCTTCCTTCAACTCGCGCTTCGTCGCCATACGGGCCGATGAGATCACTGCGGGCAGGGCCCCCAACCAGGAGGCGCAAGGCGCCCAGCAGCATCGTCTTCCCCGCCCCGGTTTCTCCGGTGAACGCAACCAGCCCGGAACCAAGTTGCAGGTGGGCCCGTTCGATGATGCCCAGGTTGGCGACCATGAGTTCATCGAGCACAGCTCAGGTACTCCCGTAGAACCGCAGGTCATCTGTCAGGTGGAATTTTTCCTTGAGGCGCGCCGCAAACGACCTGCCCGAGATCTCGATAAACCGGATGATTCCCCGCCCGCGCCGAACTCTGATCTTGTCCCCCGGACCTACGGTACCGAGATCATATCCGTCCACACTGACACCAGCCGAGCGATCCTGCACCACTGTGCAGAGAATCTCGGTCTCGGGGTGCAGGACCAGGCTCTTGGAGAACAGCGAATGGGGAGCCACCGGCGACAGGATGAAGGCTTCGACCTCGGGAGCGACCAGGGGACCGCCCGCCGACAGGTTGTAGGCAGTCGATCCGGTCGGAGTAGCCAGGATGAGGCCGTCGGCGTGGTAGTTGATGAAGCGCTCGCCGTCGACCGCCACCTCGATCGAAATGAGCCGCTGGGTGAGCACTTTCTCGATGACAACGTCGTTGATCCCGGTCACCGGGGCACGGTCGTTGACAACAGCCTCGATAGTCATCCGCGGCGATTCTTGCCACGACCCCTCGGCCAGTTTGTCGACGGCACCTTCGAGCCCTCCCGGCTCGATGTCGGCCAGAAACCCCTTGCGCCCGACGTTGATGCCCAGCAGCGGCAAGTCTGCATTCAGCGCCGCCCGGGCGGCCCGGAGCACCGTCCCGTCCCCGCCGATCGCCACCACCACGTCTCCCACGGCCTGGTCGCCTTCTCGCATCACCATCACCCGCATCCCACGCCGCCCGGCGAGGTCCTCGAG
>DATEVB010000166.1:0-5670 GCA_035282865.1 Acidimicrobiia bacterium
GGTTTGGGGGTCGGTTCCATCGCGCGTCCATCGCGCGCGTCAGGCGGGCCCGCGGCCAGTATCTCGCCGTTCGCGGCGTAGGAATCCTTCACCGAGGGCGTCGGCGGCTGCCCGGTCGGCTTCGATGGTGGCTTGGGCGTAGATGGCCAGGGTGAGGCGGGGGTCGGTGTGGCCCAGTCGGGTTTGGGCGGTTTTGAGGTCGACGCTCTCGTGTACGAGTCCTTTGGTATGCCAACTGTCGTGAACATCGGTTGAGCACACTCGGCGACTGTAGGATTGAGATCGCAGAGCAAACCCGCACCGACGCTAGATATGTCTGTAATCCACTTGAGCTTTCGCGATGATCTGGTGTGTCCGTTATCCATGCGCCATTCGACGTCACCCTTTTCCAGATAACGGGACAAGTAGCACGTAGGTGAGCGTTCGGATATCAGTACGACCGGTAGACGTCTCTGCGATGCCCGATGCGGAGAATGATGGCTTCTCGCTTATCGTCGTCGATGCGGTAGAGAACCCGATAGGTGCCTCTTCGGGCGCTCCATACCCCCTCCAGCTCATCCCGCAACGGAGCGCCGATTCGCCTCGGGTTGTCCAGCAACGGACCAGTGATGAACTCGATCACGGCGAACGCCACCGCCTCCGGGAGGGATTCTCGGATCGCCCGCGCGGCCGGTGCGGACACGATGATCTCGTATCGCCCGGTGGTCACCGAGGGCGCAAGGCTTGGACGGCCTCGACGCCGCGGACCACGTCACCGTCCAGGTAGGCGCGGTGCGCCTCCACCAGCTCCGCCACCGCCTCGGAGTCGCCGAGCACGGCCAGCGTTTCTTCGAGCGACTCAAGATCATCAGGGCTGATCAGCACCGCAGCGGGTGTGCCGTTCTTGGTGACGACCACCCGTTCGTGGTGGGTTCGCACCCGGTCGATGAACTCCGAAAAGTGGTCCCGGACTGTACGCAACGATTCACTGGACATGGCCACAATTGTGCCACACCCGTTGAGAAAAGGGAACAGCCACGCCGATCACCAAATATCGAGTCATAACGATCACTTCCCCGATTACCTACATATCGACAAATCCCGGACGAAACCGCACTTCTTATTCACCCGATATGCAACGGCACACCCGTTCCACAAAGAAGGGGCGGGGATCAACCCCGCCCCACCGAGATGGTGCGGTCTCGGGCTTGTCGGTCAGTTGCAGCGCAAAAACGTACGCTGAGCGCCCAACACGCCGGGCCAGTTCCTCACGTGCATCCGACTCCCCGTCGCGGGCCAAGGACACGAGAGCGCGATCGAGGCTCGGAAGCTCTGCGCTCATAGCTGCCGGCATCATACTCTTCCTTACGCACGAGTCCCCAGCGTTATTCATCACCACGCCGGGGTGCTATCCCGATCAGCCCCTCGAGGCAAGAGACGACGCCGCGGCGAGGGCTACGAGACCCTCAGGTGCCTCCCAACGCCGTGCGCTCGAGCAACAGGGTCTCCATCGCCTGCGGTCAGGCGATCCGGCGGTGGTTGGCGACCGACACCCACGCGTTCGATGTGGGTGCGGTCGAGAGCCGTTATCCTTCCACGACGAGCTAGAGAAGTAGGGAGTCCATGGCCAGGCAGTACAAGTATCTCTCGGACGAGAGCGCGGTCCCAACGCGCTGGTATAACATCGTGGCCGACCTACCGAACCCGCCGTCTCCGCCGTTGCACCCCGGTACCGGTCAGCCGCTGGGGCCGGCGGATCTCGCTCCGCTCTTTCCGAATGGGATCATCGAGCAGGAAGTGTCCGGCGAGCGCTGGTTGGACATACCGGAGCCTGTGCTCGATGTCTACCGGATGTACCGCCCGTCGCCTCTGATACGCGCCCACCGCCTCGAAGAGGCCCTGCAGACGCCGGCTCACATCTACTACAAGTATGAGGGAGGGAGCCCGGCCGGCTCACACAAGGTGAACACCGCGGTGGCGCAGGCGTACTACAACGATCGGGAGGGCGTGCGCCGCATCGCCACTGAGACGGGCGCCGGCCAGTGGGGCTCGGCTCTCGCCTATGCGTGCCAGATGTTCGGCATCGAGCTAAAGGTCTACATGGTGCGCGTCTCGTTCGAGCAGAAGCCGTACCGCAAAGCGCTGATGAATGTCTACGGTGCTTCCGTGGTGCCGAGCCCGAGCATGGATACCAACGCCGGTCGCACGACTCGGGAGCGAGACCCGGACTCACCCGGCTCCCTTGGCATCGCCATCAGCGAGGCCGTGGAGGATGCCGCCACGCGCGAGGATACGAAGTACTCGCTCGGGTCGGTGCTGAACCATGTGCTCTTGCACCAGACCGTGATTGGGCAGGAGGCGATCGCGCAGATGGAGTCGGCGGGCGAGTACCCGGACGTTGTGATCGGCTGCGTTGGGGGTGGTTCGAACTATGCGGGACTTGCCTTCCCCTTCATGCGTGAGCGCCTCACCGAAGGACGTCAGATTCGCTTTGTAGCCGCGGAGCCGACCTCCTGTCCTACCCTCACGAAGGGCGTCTACACATACGATTTCGGGGACACGGCCAGGCTGACGCCGCTGGTGAAGATGGCCACCCTCGGGCACACGTTCGTCCCGCCCTCGATCCACGCTGGTGGTTTGCGCTACCACGGTATGGCGCCGCTCATCAGTCAGCTCCATCAGGAAGGCCTCATCGATGCGGTGGCGCATCCGCAGCTGGCGGTGTTCGACGCGGCGGTGCAGTTCGCGAAGGCGGAGGGAATCGTCCCCGCGCCGGAGTCGGCGCACGCCATTCGCTCCGCGATCGACGAGGCAGCCGCCGCCAAGGCAGTGGGTGAGGAGCGGGTGATCCTGTTCAACCTATCCGGGCACGGGTTCCTGGACCTCGGCGCGTACGAGCAGTACTTCAACGGCGAGCTGGAAGACTACGAATACCCCGCTGAGCGCGTGCAAGTGGCCATTGCCGCCATCCCGCAACACGCTTAACCAACCGGGATCTCTTGCCGGAGCTCAGCCCTAGCTCGGTCGTGTCGGGCCACCAGACATTGAAGATCCAGGCGCCATTGGGCGTTCAGGCGGATACCAGCCCGTACCACCACCGGCGCCGCGGCGCATCTGGGGATCCTCGGTGGAGATGTCGCCGCCACGGATCCTGAGTTCGGCGACCTGGGTGACACCTACGCGATTCTGCAGCCGGTTGGCCGCACCGGGGTGTGTTGGGACTGCGATGATGCTCATGCCGCTGCCGGGACGGTTTGACCCCTTGTTATCACCGACCGTGGTGTCCCGGCGTTGACGTGTCGGCCGTTCGAGCAGCGGCGACCCGAGTGGCTCGCCGGTCGGCCGGGTAGTGACCTCATCGGAGCCTCATCACACCAGGTCCCATCGCAGTCCGGTCCGCCCGCCCGACCAGCGGCCGGACGGTGGATCTCGCTCCGATCGCAGCGATGGAACGAGGCGGTTGGTGAGAGCCCGCCGCCGGGTGGCACTACTTCTCTACGAAGCTGGCCAGACCCCGTAACAGGAGTTCGAGTCCGAACTCGAATCGATCGTCGGCTCCACCGGCCACCATTTCGAAGGTGACCGCGGCGAGGTTGGGAAAACGGTCGGCGGGTAGGGCAGCGAGATATTCCCCCATGTGCGCAATCGCCTCATCGTCGCCGGTCGTGGCCAGATCGTCTTCGATCGACTGGGCGGCGGCGATCAGGGCGAGCAGATCGGCAAACCATGTGGCCGGGCGATCGGGGATCCCGGCACCACGCAACACGGCGAGAAGCCACTCCATGATTCGGATCAGGTTCGGGCCCATGGGCACTCGACCAAGAGAGGCCAGACCGATGTCCCGATGACGACTGAACATCTCCCGGCCGACGTGAGCAAACTCCCTCACCTGCTCTTCCCAACGAGTGGGGTCGGGCTCGGGCAGCTCGATCTCTCCCATGACCCGATCGAGCATCAGGTGAATCAGCCGCTCCTTGTCGGCGACATGCCAGTACAGGCTGGCGGCCCCGGTTCCCAGCTCGTCGGCTACGCGACGCATGCTCAATCCGTCGAGACCGGCTTCATCGAGCACATGCAGCGCCGCGGTGACGATCGCCTGGCGCGTCAACGCTGCACGAGACTTGCCCCGCTTCGGGGAGTCCCACCAGGGCGGGTCCGGGATCGGAGCGGCGACGGGAACAACCACACCCGGATTCTATACCTCTTCGCCCCCATCTGGAACGGTGATCATCTTTCTCGAACACCGTTTGACAACCGGGCCAAGGTGTGGAATGCTGTTCGAGTAATGACGAATGATGTTCGACACCGTGGCAGCAATAGCCCAGTCGTAGCCGTGGCCTCACTGAGAAAGACCTACCGCGGCGGGGTGACCGCACTCGATGGATTGGACCTGACCGTCCCGGCCATGACCATCTTCGGGTTGCTCGGGCCCAACGGCGCCGGCAAGACCACCACCGTCAAGATCCTGACCACGCTATCCCGTCCCGACGAAGGGACCGCCGAGGTGGCGGGTGTCGATGTCCTCTCCCAACCCGACCGAGTGCGGCGGGTAGTCGGGTACGTTGCCCAGCGATCAGGCGCCGACATCCAGGCCACCGGCACCGAGAACCTCGTGTTGCAGGCCCGGGTCCACGGGCTGGATCGATCTGAGGCCCGGCGCCGTTCTTCTCAATTGTTGGAGCGATTCGGGCTAGCCAGGGATGCAGACCGCTTGGTCAAGACCTGGTCGGGCGGAATGCGCCGACGTCTTGACATCGCCCTGGCGTTGATGCACTCGCCGCAGGTTCTCTTCCTCGATGAGCCAACCACCGGGCTGGATCCCGAGGTTCGAACGGAGCTCTGGGACGAGATCCGCCGCTTACGCGACGTCGACGGGGTCACAGTGCTCCTCACCACCCACTACCTCGAGGAGGCAGATCAGCTGGCTGACCGGCTGGCCATCATCGACCAGGGCAAGGTGGTCGCCGAGGGGACCCCTTCCGAACTCAAGGACAGCATGCGTGGAGATGGTCTCCACATCGAGTTGAGCGCCCCGGACACCACAGGCAAGGCGATCGACGTGCTCAACAGCGACTTCGGCCTACGCGACTTGGTCGTGGAAGGAAGGATCGTCCATGCTCGGGCCGGACGAGGGGCAGAGACCGTTCCGCGGGTGCTTGCCGCCCTCATTGGTGCCGGCATCGAAGTCCTGGCGGTGACCGTGAACCGACCGTCCCTGGATGATGTCTTCCTCCGCCACGCCGGCCGCAAGTTCATACCCATGGAGAAAGGGGCCGCCTCGTGACTGCGCTGATACATGCCACCTACATCGCCGGACGCCATACCAAGGCGCTCCTACGCCAGCCTTGGTACGTGGTGGCTTCTCTGACCCAGCCCCTCATCTGGCTGCTTCTGTTCGGTCAACT
This sequence comes from Acidimicrobiia bacterium, assembly GCA_035282865.1. GTDB lineage: Bacteria > Actinomycetota > Acidimicrobiia > Spongiisociales > UBA4744 > UBA4744. The sequence goes on from DATEVB010000166.1 coordinate 5,385, forward strand.
CTTCAGGCAGGTCGCCACCCTCCCCGGCTTTCCCACCGACAGCTACATCGCCTACCTGACCCCCGGTGTGATCCTGATGACTGCGATGTTCGCCAACAGCTGGAATGGTATGGGGCTTCTCGACGACATGGAGAGCGGTGTCCTGGATCGCTTCCTCACCTCCCCGGTCCGTCGCAGCGCCATCCTGACCGGGGTCAACATCCAACAAACTATCTCCCTGGCGATTCAAGCACTGATACTGATCGGCCTGGGACTGGCGCTCGGGGCTCGCTTCGAGGGAGGTGTC
>DATEVB010000167.1:0-6983 GCA_035282865.1 Acidimicrobiia bacterium
CACAACCTACGGATTAACAGTCCGGTGCTCTGCCAATTGAGCTACCCCGGAAGGGGTTTTGAGCACGGGATGGTACCACCGTGTGCCAGAATCGGATATTCACGAGACAACGGCGAGGAGACGACCATGAGGTTCCGATTCGGCATGATCCTGGGGTTCGTGGCCGGCTACATTCTCGGGACCAGGGCCGGCAAGGAACGGTACGAACAGATCGTTCGCGCCTTCAAGGGGTTCATGGCGACCGAGCCCGTACAGCGGGCCACCGAACGAGGCAAAGCGGTGTTGGGCACCGGCATGACTGCGGCGTCGGAGCGGATCCGCTCAGCCGTCGAGAAGTAGCAAGTTCACAAGGTTTGAAGTCTGAAATACGGGCCGCAACGGTTCTTCATACTCGAAATTCCCACGTCAAACCGCAACGCAGTGCCTCCTACGCTTCTTCGAGGAATCCTTCCAGACGCTTCGACCGGGCCGGGTGACGAAGCTTGGCGAGAGCCTTGGTTTCCAGCTGACGAATCCGCTCCCTGGTCACTTCGAAGTGGTTGCCGACCTCTTCCAGGGTACGAACCTTGCCGTCATCGAGTCCGAATCGCATAATGATGACCTGCCGCTCGCGCTCGTTCAGGTCCTCGAGAGCGCGGGCAACATACTCCTGGAGCAGCTTGAAGGCCGCGGCCTCAACCGGCACAACGGCTTCGGTGTCTTCGACGAAGTCGCCGAGGGTTGAGTCGTCCTCTTCCCCCAGCGGAGTCTCGAGGGAAACAGGATCCTGAGCGATCTGCCGCAACTCGGTCACCTTACCCGGTGCTACCTCCATCTCGGCTGCGATCTCATCGATGTTTGGTTCCCGGCCGAGATCCTGCATCAGTGCCCGCTGAACTTGAGCCAGCTTGTTGATCGTCTCCACCATATGCACAGGCACCCGGATCGTTCGCGCCTGGTCGGCCAGTGCCCGCGTCACGGACTGTCGGATCCACCATGTGGCATAAGTGGAGAACTTGAAGCCCTTGCGATAGTCGAACTTGTCGACCGCCCGCATCAAGCCGAGGTTGCCCTCCTGGATCAGGTCGAGCAGTGGCATGCCCCGCCCCACATACTTCTTGGCGATCGAAACCACCAGTCGTAGGTTTGCTTCCACCAGGCGACGTTGGGCGGCTTCCCCGTTGCGGACCGTCAGTTCGAGAATGCTCTTGTCCTCGGCGCTCAGGGCCGATGGCGGATCCGCCGACAGCTTGGCCACGGCACGCAATCCGGCCTCATTTTGCATCGCCAGCTCTACCTCCTGCTGCGGAGTCAGGAGAGCCACCCGCCCGATTTCTTGCAGATACATACGGACGGGATCGGACACCGCCACCAGCTCATCAGCCGCCAGAGGAGCAGCGTCGAGAGCGTCGGGCCCGTCCTCCTCGATGCGAACATTCTGGCCCCGTAGGTGCTCGAACGTCTCTTCGAACGAATCGGCAGGTGCTTCTGCCTCGAGGAGCTCTTGTTGGATTTCGGCGACAGTGAGAAAGCCGCGTTGCTGAGCACGCCGAACGAGAATGTCGATGGTCTTGTGCTGGGGTGACACCTACCGGTCCCCTAGTTGGCGTTTCTTTCGTCCCAAAGTTATCAACTGTTCGAACAATGCGGAATAGGTTTCCGGTTCTTCGGACGGATCGGTGCGATCGAGCACACGACGCAACTCGGCAACATCCCGCTCGATCCGCCAACCACGTAGCCGATCAACCAGGGCAACCGGATCGCTGATCGGCAGTGCATCCAGGGCCAGTGCTCGCAGCAGCGCGGGAGGGCCGGTATCTCCTTGCGCGATCAACGCCGCCAGGTCGGGTGGCTCACCCGAGGGTAGACCGGCGATGGCCGGCGCCAGCAGCAGGTAGGCGTCCCGGAATACACCATCGGTGAAGAGGGCGGCGTCGACCTCGGTGTCACTGAGCCTGGCATCATTGGCGAGCAAGGCACGAAGCAATTCCCGTTCGGCCCGCTCGACCCCACTGCGCCGACGAGGCTCGGGCTCAGTCGGTCGAGGCTCCGACCGGCGAGCCACCGATCCGCGCCTGATCTCCGTCATGACCACCTCGAAGTCGGTTCCCACTCGACGCGCAACGAACCGCGCGTACTCGCGCCGAACCAGATCATCCTGCTGGCGAGCAATCAGTCCGGCCGCCGCTCGAACCGCCCGCGCCCGCCCTTCGGGTTCGGCTAGGTCGAACCGTTCCAACTCCCTTGCCAGCCGGAACTGCAGCAGAGGCATCGAACCCTCAACGGCAGACCGCATCACTTCGATCTCGCCGGTCTGGACGAGGTCGGCCGGGTCCTTACCCTCCGGCATGACGGCCACCCGCAAATCGAGGTCGAGCTTGACCGGAATCGCCAGCTCGTCGCCCCGGATGGCCGCTCCGGCCCCGGCCTGATCGGCATCGAAGGCCAGCACCACGCGCTCGGCAAACCGGCGGAGAAGATCGAAATGGTCCTCTCCGAGGGCGGTCCCACACGTCGCAACTGCCTGCGGCATCCCCGCCAGATGCAGCCCGATCACATCCGTGTACCCCTCCACGACCAAGGAAAACCCGGCCCGGGTGATGTCCGGTTTCGCCCAGTTCAACCCGTAGAGGAGGCGGGCCTTCTGGTAGATGCGGGTCTCCGGCGAATTCAGATATTTGGGTCCCTCGCCCTCCAAGATGCGCGCCCCGAATCCGACCGGATCACCCCGCAAGTCGAAGATCGGGAACATCACCCGCCCCCGGAACCAATCGCGAAGTCGTCCGCGACTGGTCCGGGCGGCCAACCCGGCCCCCAACATCACCTTCTCCGAAACCCCCGCCTCCCGCAGGTGCGTGACGAGGCCGTCCCACACCTCTCCGCCCGGTGCATAGCCGAGCTGGAATCGATCGATCACGTCGACGTCGTAGCCTCGCCCTCGCAGATACGACCGCGCTCCCCCGCCGTCGGGGCCACTCTTGAGGCGATCACGATAGAAGTCGACCGCGGCCCGAGTGGCTTCAATCAGGCCCTCCCGTTCCCCCTTGCGGCGGGCGGCTTGCGGGTCATGCTGCAAGGCGATTCCGGCCCGGGCAGCCAATTGCTCAACGGCCTCGGAGAAGTCGAGACCCTGGGTTTCCTGGACGAACTTGAATACGTCGCCGCCCGCCTGGCAGCCGAAACAATTGCCGGTGAGGATGTTGTCCTCGAGAGTGAAGGCGTGCGTGCCGTCGACGGTAGCGCAGAACACCTCGTCGATCCGGTTGGTCTGTTTGATCTCTCCAACCACCCAACCCTTTCGTTCATGGCCGGTGCGGGTTGTCGGGTAGAAACGAAGCATGTCCCGATCCTTCAGGCCGGCAATCTGAGCGATCGAGCCGTACGAGGTTGAAGTTCCGTCACCGAACACGAACCCTCGAGCGGCCCCAAGAGGAGCAGGCGGAAGGCCACTCGCCCTACCGTTGGTTGGATAGGCGTAGGCGAGCGGCATGCGAGCCTTGAGGTGTTGAGTGGTCACCTCGACCACTCGGCCTCGGCTGAACACCAACCAGCGATGACCGGACGTTGCGTAGATCGTTTTCGAAACGCGGTTCCTCGACAAACGGATCTCCCACAGCCGTTGCTCACCGAATGACGAGACGGGCGCTTCGACCCACACCCCGCCGGTCGTGAGGAGCCGGTGGGTGCCTCCGGCGAGTTTCTCGATGGGTACGACCCCCTCCCACGTCAGTACTCCGGTCTCACCGGCGAGGCAGTGGTAAAGGCCCTGGCCGACATCGATCGACAGGGACGGGGTCTTCTCCTGGTGAAATGGGCAGATGGCGGTGAACGTCCGCCCCCGTTTCCGGACGGTCGTCACTCCCTCGAGGAGCTCGACGATGTTGGTCGCGTGCCGGACCCGCTCGATATCGTCTCTGTGAAAGGCCATTGCAGCGAGTGTAGAGGGGCAGTCCGTCAAGGGTTCCGAGGTGGCCCGCTTTCATCCGTCACTATGGCGAGCACCGAAAGAAGTCAGTCTTCTTGTTGCTCCCGACGCCGGTTGCCGAACTCGTCCGCGAACGCAATCGCCACAAAAGACAGCACGGCCCCACCAAACAGACCGGCCACCGGTGACACGCTGACAATGATGTAGGTGTAGATGGCCGTCAGAGCAACGGCCAGGACCCGCCTTGGCCGGGATTGCCCCTGTTCGAGTCGGAAGGCCACGATCCCACCGGCACCAAAGCCGGTTACCAGACCGGCGATGAACAAGGCAAGAAGGTCGGAGATCAGACCGAAATACGCAATCGGCACGGCGATCAGCACCCACAATCCGGAGGCTTTGGCGATGGATAGCGCAGCCCGATCGTTTTGAGACATGAACGCGGCAACCACGAACACCAATGGCACGAGCGCCAAGCCGACCCCCAGCGAGGCCCCGAACGCCTCTCCTCCCTCGGGACCGGCCATGATCGGGAGGAGGATGAGGGAGTAGCTCAACAGTAGAAGCACTGTTGCCGTCGCCACAGATAACCACTTACGCGCCGGTGAGGGTTTGGGTGGGGGTCTGGGCACAGCCCGACAGCCTAGTGGCGTTGCTCCCGGCAACTACCACACGGGTTTGAAAGACAGGAGCGGGGCGGGAACCCAGCCTTCCTGGGGTTGCCAACCCGGGATCTTCACGAAGTAGTAGTCGAGTACGGGGTTCTCTTGGAACAGCACCACCTGCACCTCGGCTCCATGCGGGGCCGAGGCCACCACGCTTTGCCGCAAATGGCTGTCGTACAGAAGCACCGTAGGTTGGATGAGTTCTCCTTCGAACTCGCCGTTCAACCATGCCCGGTCATCTTCACCCCACTGCACCGGGATACCGCACCGGTTTGGATCCGGGTTGTCATCGAAGGGGAGGTCGGGTACATGCGGATCACGACTCGACACCAGTTCTCCGGCGGGTTGGCCGGCTCCTGTCGTTGAAGGATCTTCCTCCACCGGCATCACCAGGAAGGCAACAACAGCAGCGACGATCACCGCCGGGATCACCAGCAAGCGCTTTTCGATCAGGAAACGGGACACCGAGAGTCTTCTGCAGGAGTTGCAGCGTATAACCGGCACGCCCGGTTGTTATTCCCCGCTCAGCCCTTGACGGCGCCCGCCGTTAGGCCACCGATGATCTTCTTCTGGAAGATCAACACCAGCACGACCAACGGGATCGTCACCAGAACAGCGGCGGCCATGATCTCGCCAAAGGGTTCCTGCCGGGAGATTTCGCCCGTGAACAAGGCGATCGCCACCGGGACCGTCCGGGCGTTGGGCTCAATGGTCGTGAACGTGAGAGCGAACAGGTACTCGTTCCAAGCGGCGATGAAAGCCAACAAGCCGGTGGTTACCAGGGCCGGAAGGGTGAGCGGCAACAGAATCATCCGGAAGACCTGGAACGGAGTGGCGCCGTCGACTTCCGCAGATTGCATGAGGTCGTCGGGGAGCGCCTGGAAGAAGGCGGTGAGAACCCACACCGTAAACGGCAGAGTGAACAACATGTACGAGAGGATCATGCTGGGTATGGCAGGCATGTTGAGTGCCCGGATCACTGCGTACAGGCCGGTCAGCACGGCCACCTGGGGGAACATGGTCATCGACAGGATCACGTACAGCGACGGTGTCTTGCCGCGGAAGCGGAGCTTGCCAAGTGCAAAGGCAGCGAACGACCCGATGACCAACGCAAACGCCGTCACGGTCACCGCCACGATGACGCTGTTGATGAGTCCTCGCAGGAACTTCTCGTTCCGGAATACGGCCTGGTAGTTCTGGAAAGTGATGGCAATGCTGTTGTCAACCGGGCTACGGGGAATGAAGGTTGCCGGGGTCATCTGCAGTTGCGATTCAGCCTTGAGGGATGACACCACCGCCCAGTAAAAAGGGAACAGAAGGTAGACGGCGATAACCACGATGAGGAGCCAGAACCCGATCCGCTTGAGGGTAGTTTTGGAATCCCTGCCCCAGCGCGGCATGGCGATGACCCGATCGACATCGAGAGCAACATCAGTCATCAGTCACCCTCAGTAATCGGATGTAAATAACCGCAAAGATGGTGATAATCACGAAGATGACCACCGAAGCGGCCGACGAGTAGCCCATCTTCTGGCTGTCGATCAACTGGTAATACGCGAAGCTCGCCATCGAGTATTTCTTTTGCGCCAGAACGATCTGGAAGAGATCAAACACCCGCAATGCGTCGAGGGTCCGGAAGACCAACGCCACAGCGAGAGTCGGCTTCAGCAACGGTAGCGTGATGGACGTGAACTGCTTCCATTTGCTGGCTCCGTCTACGTTGGCGGCCTCATAGAGTTCACCTGGAATCAGCCCCAGGCCGGCCAGCAGCAACAAAGCCATGAACGGCGTGGTCTTCCAGACGTCGATGGCAATCATGGCAGGAAGCTGCCAGCTCTCTTGGGCCAGGAACGGTATCTGGCCGTCGCCCAGTCCGAGCCTCTGGAACACGACATTGAAGAAACCTGTTCGAGTCGAACCGAACATCCATTCCCACATCCGCGAGGACACTGCGGTAGGAATAGCCCAGGGAACCAGCATGACGGCGCGCATGGTGCCCCGCCCCCTGAACTTCGAATTCAAGGTGAGGGCGATGCCCAGACCAATCAGAGTCTCGAGCGCGATCGTGGAGAACGTGAACAGCAAGGTGTCCCAGATGCTCAATACGAAGTCGGGATCCGTCGCCCCGACCACGTACCGGTTTCCGAACAAGCCCAACTGGAAGGCCTCTTTGTAGCGTCGCGGCTCTCGAGGCAGGATGTCGAGTGGCCGGGCGTAGATGGTCTCTCCCGTCTCGGGATCGGTCAACTCCTCACCCGTGGCCGGATCGATCTGTGCCGGCAACTCGCGGATCTTCATGCTCAGCAGCTCTGAATAATTCTGCAATCCCACGAACTGCGGTTCCCGGGCACTGGCAAATGCCCGGTCGGTGAAGCTGGCGTAAAACACCGAACCCAACGGGTAGAAGGCGATGAGAA
>DATEVB010000168.1:0-3050 GCA_035282865.1 Acidimicrobiia bacterium
GCACCGATCCCAGGACTCTATGCGGCCGGCGAGCTCGTCGGCGGGCTCTTCTATCACAATTACCCGGGCGGGTCCGGATTGACCGCCGGAACTGTCTTCGGTCGGATCGCCGGGGAGAACAGCACCTCCGAATAGTCCGCCAAGACCTCAGCGCCCACGATGCCGGAACGGTGGTCGGGCCCGGTGGGACGGCAGGTGCTCGGGGCCGGCCTGCCTCCTCTCGTTTGCTTTTTGCCATGTCCTCGAGGATATTCGGCAAGCCCCGACGGCTACTTGGACGGGTTCGAATTCCGGCGTGGGCCGCAGCGGCCTTGGCTGATTGGAGGTGGGTGGCGTTCGCCCCACCAACCTCTGGATCGCCGACGTGGACTCCGAGGCTCGCCACGGCACAAGACTTCCGCGCGGGGTCTTGATGATTACAAGGGCCATGTGGCGTCGACCCCGACCCAGAGATCATCACCGACAAGGTGGTCGGTGGATCAACTAACTACCAACTCAAAGTGAGTCCCTCGTCAGGAACGAATGGATCAAATAGCTGGTTGATGGTCCGGGATCCGCCGGCCCGATGGAGGCGACGGGTGCCGTGCCGGCAGATATGCGATCGGAGTGCTGGCGGGACGAGCGTCCGCGGCCTGTCAGGTGCGCGAGGGACGGATGGCCAGCACCGAACGGTCCGTGTGATATGCGACCCGCGGCGTCACCGACCCCATCAGGAACCGCTCGATGGCTCCCTTGCCCTTATTGCCCATAATGATCAGATCGGATTCGAGGCGGCCGGCCGCATTGATGATCGCATCGCCGACGTCACCGCTCTCCACCAAAACCGTGCGAACGTTCGGCGTGGCGCGGCCGACCCGGGTCGCGGCATCGGCGAGCGCGGCCTTGGCCGTCTCTGTCGTCTGGCGCCAGGTTTCGTTCAGTTCTTGCCGGATGTCCTGACGGAACATGGTCACTAGGGGCAATACGGTGAGGACCTCGACTTCGGCGGAGTCGCCGAGAGGGAGCGAGGCGCAAAACTCAACGGCCTTTCTCGCAGGAATAGAATCGTCGTACGCCACCAGCAACCGCCATCTGCGCCCGTGCGAAGGTGCTACGTGCCGGCCCTCCCCCGCTTCTTCAGATTGCCTGACGATCAGCACGGAGCAATGCGCCGACTGGAGCACCTGGCTGGAGACGCTTCCGATCAGGAACCGCCTGACGCCGGTGAGACCATGGGACCCGACAACGATGATGTCGGCCCCCGTCTCCTCTGCGGCCATCACGATTTCCTCTGCGGGGTGGCCGGTGCGCACCTGAGTGGAACACGGTCGGCCTGCGTCGCGGAAGACCTTTGCCTGGACGGCGATGATGTCTTCGGCTTCAGTGAGCGCAAAGTTGTCAATTGCATCCAGCACTTCCTGGTGTCGGCCGTCGAGCACCTCGGCGCGATGGTGGATCTGAGAAGCAACGCTCAACAGAGTGACGCTGGCGTCGGCGGGGAAAGGGAATCTCGCCACGAAGTCGACCGCGGCCGCTGCGGTCTCTGATCCATCGGTTGCAATGAGGACTTTCATCTTCTTCCCCCCGGTCCTCGACTCGCCTGAAGGGTGTCCTACACCTTCAATCTACCGGTCCAACGTTCAAGGCATACTGAAGGAGCACATACACCCCGTATACCCCGAGCAACCACGCTCCCTGCCATCGCCGGAAGTTGGTGCGGTTCTTGCTGATGAACACCCGGAACGAGATCAGAATGATCATCATGGCCGGGAAGTGAAATAGATAGAAGTTGTCCGGAATGGCCAGCGGCGCAGCGGTTGCCGCGGCACCGGTCACGAACAGCACGTTGAGGACATCGGCCCCGACGATGTTGCCCACCGTGATCTCCGGGTGGCCCTTGCGGATGGCGGCGATCGCCGTCATCAACTCGGGAAGCGACGTGCCTAATGCTACGAGGGTGGCTGCGATCACATCTTCGGGAACCCCGACCCGCTGTGCGATCTCGGAGGCAGCAGGCACCAACACCCTGGCGCCGCTGATGATAAAGGCGAGGCCGCCTACCATCAGCAGCCAGGACCGACGGAGGCTCATCGGCTCCTCGACCACCACCCCGGCATCCGACGCCTCCTCACCGCTGTTCCTGGCCCAGCGATACGTGACATAAAGGTATCCGGCGAGAAGCACCAGGAAGGACACACCTATCCACCGACCGAGGGTCGGTTCGCCGTCGGACGCGAACCAGGCCGCCACCGATACGATTACCAGCAAGGTGGCCGAACCGACCTGCACCCAACCGGTTCGATTGAGGATGAATCGGTTGACCGGCACGGCGACGAGGACACAGGTCAGACCGAAGATCAAGCCGGTGTCGGCGACGATCGAACCGACGGCGTTTCCGAGCGCCAACCCCGGATTGCCGAGAAAGGCGGCCACGACGGAGACAAAGGCCTCGGGGAGGGTCGTCCCGAGCGATACCACTGTGGCCCCGATCACGATCTTGGGAAGACCGGTCCGCTGTGCCAGGTCGACGACACCGTCGATCATCCAATCCGCGCCCTTGGAGAGCAACACGATCGATGCGACGACGATAACGAGCAGCAGAGGGATGGACATATCGGCCGCCAGGTCCTGAAGCACTGATTCGTCTACCAACCAACCCACGAGTTCACCCCTGTCCAAGGACGGTCTAGCCAGCGGCTCGATATGGTAAATCACCGGTCCGCACCACAAAGCCGCGGCCGGTCTCCGGGCGGGTTACCGCCGCACACCTTTGCCACCCAGAAGCAGGGGGGTTCCCAACCTTGATGACCGGACTGGTCCCCGGCCGGCGATGCTGTCGCATCTCAAGAAACACGCCAGGATGCGTCCAGGGTCCGCTCGGGAAACGGACCCCAACAACGATCAGGTCAATGAGCCTCCAAAGCTCTAGGGCTTTCCGTCACCGCTGGGATCCCTCCCGCGGCCCAGGACTGGTACGCGGACCCGACGCAGTCGCCTCAATCGGTCTCGTAGCGAGGTGGGGTGGTATGTGACACCATCTTGCATTGGTCTTCACCAAAGCGCCTGGGAGT